>CAYPGE010000014.1:0-50170 GCA_964409865.1 uncultured Pirellulaceae bacterium | reverse complement strand
TCCGCTTCAACATTGCTTCTCTCGCCGCGTGACCCACAAATTCTGCTGACGAGCCCAAATTGTAGTGCCAACTGTCCGCGACGACCGTCCAATCCGCTGCGTCGATCAGGACGACGTAGTGTCCTTTTGGCTTCTTGCCGATCAACCGCTGATAGTTGGCAATGCCAAGCCGATCAAGAATCGCGGCATCTCCAATACGCTGGTTGTCGCGTATGCAGATGAAGTGCGGCGAGTGAAGCCGACCGTCCAGGATGTCGGGTGCGGGCATGTTGATTGAGGGGACGAACCACTGATTATCCTGTTTCGGTAATCACGGGCTCTCTGCCGCGATATGCCGCTGGATCTGCGGGGTATCACGGGGCGCCCGTGTAGTGCAGTTGACGGTTCAACTCCTTGTTTGTCAAGAGGCAAAGCCGGAAAAAGTGCCTTCGTTGGCACGCCGATATGTGCCTGACGCGGCGGGATATCGCGGCCGTGATATGCCGATCGCGGAGCGGGATATCGCGGTCGGAAATGCGCGAATTCGACCGGAATATGCCGCTGGAAACGGCGGATATCGCGGTGGCGATTTCTGTGGCATCGTCAGGCGCAAAAAACTATCCAGCATGAAGTTACATCTCGTCGATCACTCGGATTGCCGACGCGATATCCCGCCACGGTGCGAAGGGTATCGCGGTGCGGAGGAACCCGACCGGACCGGTCACGGGCGATCCAGGGGGCTGCGGACGGCTCGGCCGCCACGATTGAGCACGTGCGTGTAGATCATGGTGGTTTCGACGTCCTGATGCCCGAGCAGTTCCTGGACGGTGCGGATGTCGTAGCCATCGTGCAAGACGTGCGTCGCAAAGCTGTGTCTCAGGACGTGCGGCGTGACGTGCTTGGGGATGTCGGCTTTCCGCGCCGCCTCGCGGACGGCCTTTTGGACCACGGACTCGTGCAAGTGAAACCGATGTCGTTGGCCCGTATGCCGGTCGACGTAGTGCGTGGGGGCGGGGAATACCCATTGCCAGTTCCACTCGCGGTCGGCGTTGGGGTACTTGCGGGCCAAGGCGGCGGGCAGCGGGACACGCCCCAAGCCCTGAGCCAAATCCCAGTCGTATTGCCGATGCACCATCTCCAGGTGCTGCCGCAGCGCGGGTTGCACTCTTGCCGGCAACATGGTGACGCGGTCTTTCTGCCCTTTGCCGTCGCGGAGCAGAAGCTCGTTGCGGGAGAAGTCGATGTCTTTGACGCGCAACTCCAGGCCTTCGCAGAGACGCAAGCCGGCGCCGTACAGCAACGAACAGACCAGCCACACCTCGCCGTCGAGCAAGGCCAGAAGCGACTGGACCTCTTCGGGGGTGAGCACGACGGGCAGCCGCTTGGGTTTCTTGGCCCGTACCGCTCCGACGATCTCGCCCAACTGGATCTGCAGCACATCGTGGTACAGGAAAATCAACGCATTGAACGCCTGATTCTGGGTCGAGGCAGCCACGTGGCGTTCCAGGGCGAGGTGGCTGACGAACTGCCGGACTTCCTCCGCGCCCAATTCCGCGGGATGTCTCGTGCCGTGGAAGAAGATAAACCGTTTGATCCAGCCGACGTAAGCGTCCTCGGTGTGGCGGCTGTAGTGCTTGATGCGGATGGTCTCCCGGACTTGGTCCAGCAGGCGAGGTTTCGGCCCGTTGCCGGCGGCGGAAACGTTGGGAGCGTTCATGGACATTCCTCCTTGGGGTAGTGGAAAGGGAAAAAAGTCGAAAGGTCGAAAAGTGCCCCAGTGACCGGCGCAAACCGTCAGCGGAGCGGATCCGGCTTGGCGGCCACAATCTCCTCTCGGTCCGGCGGACGCCGCGTGGCGCGGGGTCGCGCCGGCGGGGAAGGCTTGGCACGCACGACATCGTCCAGGCGGCCCAGCGGGCGATTGAGGACGTGCCGGTAGAGAAAGACGATTGCCGCGCGGGCTTGGACCTGCGCCGAAGCCGAGACATGCTCCTCCACGGCCAGATGCGAGAGGAAGCGCACCACCTCGGCCTCTGCCATTTGGGCCGGGTGCCGCTTGCCATGGAACAGGACGAAGCGGCGGATCCAGCCGGCGAAAGCCTCTTCCGTGTGGGCGCCGGAGCGGCGGGAGCGGGCGGCGGCGCGAACCTGATCCAGCAACCGGGGCGCTCCGTTGGCGGCGGGAACTGCGTGTGACGGCGAAACTGCAGGCGTTGTTGCGGCGATCATGGTGACCTCCAAATGGTTCGGGGAAGCAAATAAGGTTACGCATGAACATGAGTGTACAGGTATGCATATTTTGTGCAAGTGGGGTCAAGAAAAAATGTTCACTATTTTGAGATCGTCCCGCTTGCGGGGCGTGCTTGTGAGCAGGGGGGCAGGTATATCGTGACCGAGCGGTCACCCGTACCCGTACACATACTCGTACAGGCGGATCTCGCCGAGGAAGAGACAGGAGTGTACGAGAGGGCGATGGGCGCCTGAAACCTCTAACAAAGCGAAGTCGGAGACCTTCGGTCGGCGGTTTCGGCGCGGTCGGAGACCCGCGCCGAGCGGTGCCGACCTGCTGATCGTGGCCGCTTGCGACGCATGGGAAGATAGGCCTCGCGGCGGTCAGGCGGCAATCTGTGAGACCAGATCCCAGAGCCACTGGGGAGCGAAGAACAGGGCCAGCGTCACGGCGGCACAGAGCAGGCCCCCGACCAGCGCCAGCAGATCGGTCGATGGGACCGGCGGCTCACCGCCGGCGGGCCGCAGGTACATGGCGGCCACGATTCGCAAGTAGTACCCGGCTCCGATGGCCGCGTTGACGGCCATGATCACGGCGATCGCCTGCGAGGCGGCGGTGCCGGCCGACCAGGCGGCGACCAGCAGGTTGAATTTGGCGAAGAAGCCGGCCGTGGGCGGCAGGCCGGTCAGACTGAACAGAAACACGGCCAACAACAAGGCCGTTGCGGGACGCAATCGGCCCAACCCGGCCAGTTCGTCCAACTGGTCGATCTGGCGGTCGGGGCCACCCAAGCTGATCAAGACGGCGAACGCGCCGACCGTCATGAAGCCGTACACGGCCAAGTAGAACAGCAGCGATTCGACGCCGCCGGCCAGGCCGCCCTGGGACTGGGCGATGGTCAACCCGACGAGCATGTAGCCGGCGTGGGCGATGCTGGAATAGGCCAACATCCGCCGCACGTTTGTTTGCCACAGCGCCAGCACGTTGCCGAAGCACATCGTGATGACGGCCAGCCACCACAGCGCCGGCGCAAGGATTTCCGACAGCGCGATTCCCGGCCCCGGCGCCGAACTCGGCGCCGGCAGAATGGCGATCAGCCGCAGCAGCACCGTGAAGCCGGCCAGCTTGGGCACGATCGACAGCATGGCCGCACCGGCCGCGTGCGTACCCTGGAACACGTCCGGGGCGTAGAAGTGGAACGGCACGGCGGTGACGCGGAAACCGATGCCCGCCACCACGGCGATCAGGGCCACCGCCAGGATTACCGGCAGCGGCGCGGCGGCCGAGTTGACCAGCCCCTGGCGAATCGCCTCCAGATTCGTCGTGCCCGCCGCCCCGTACAGGAAGCTGAATCCGTACAGCAGCACGGCCGAAGAAAAGATGCTGAGCAGAAAGTACTTCAGCGTCGCCTCTTGGCCGGCGCTGGTGCGACACAACAGATACAACAGGATGTACGTGGGGATGCTGACCAGTTCCAGCGCCAGGAACAGGCCGACCAAATCGTTGGCCGCGGCGGTCAAGTTGACTCCGGCCAGGATCAGCAGCAGGCACGCGTGCGACTCGCCCGCTTCCTCGGCCGCGAACTGGTTCCAGCTGATCAGCACCAGCACGCCGCCGGTCATCAACGTCAGCCCCCGCACGAACCACGCCAACTGGTCCCCGCGGAAGGGGCCCGACCACAGGCCGTCGACCGGCTCTAGCGGCGGACCGTGCAGCCAGAGCCAGGCGGCGAAGCCCAAGGCCAGCAGCGACAGGCCGCCGCAGCCATGTCGCACGCCAGACGCGGGCGTCTGAGTTGCCGATCTCTGGAACGGCGCGAGCAGAAACAGGGCGCAGGCGGTGGCCACCAGCACCACTTCCGGGAGCACGTAGCCAAAGCCGTCGATGATACTTCTGACCGCGTGGTCCACTACTGCTTCTCCACGTCTGCGACCTTCCAATCGGCCGTCACCGTCGCGTCGGGCATCCGCGGCTCGACTTGCGGCCGGTCCGTCTGCTTCTCATAGATCCGAGCCACGGCCTGCACGTCCGGGCGAATCACGTCCAGCACGGGCTTGGGATACACGCCGATCCACAAACACAGGGCCGCGATCGGCAGCAGGGCCGCCAGTTCGCGGCCGTTCAGGTCGGCGATCGGCTGGCCGTGTACGTCGGGCTCTTTCAGCGGACCGAAAAACGACCGCTGCAGCATCGACAGCAGATACCAAGCCCCCAAAATGATCCCCGTGGTGCCGATCACGGCATACACGGCGTGGAACTTGAACATGCCGATCAGCGACAGCACCTCGCCGACAAACCCGTTCAAACCGGGCAGTCCGACGCTCGACAGGCAGATGAACACCATACCGCAGGCCAACAGCGGCAGACGCGAGGCGAGCCCGCCCAGGTCCGGCATCATCCGCGTGTGATAGCGGTCATAGACCATCCCGACCAGCAAGAACAGGGCCCCGGTCGACAGCCCGTGATTGACCATCTGCAGCACGCTGCCGCTGATCCCCTCCGCGTTCAACGCGAACATGCCCAACATGCAGAAGCCCAGATGGCTGACGCTGCTGTACGCGACCAGCTTCTTGATGTCCTGCTGGGCCAGCGAGCAGAGCGCGCCGTAAACGATGCCGATCACCGCCATCGTCGCGACCAGCGGCACGCCCAGGGTCAGCGTGGCGTCCGGCAACAGAGGCAGGCACAGCCGCAAAAAGCCGTACGTGCCCAGTTTCAAGAGCACGCCGGCCAAGATCACCGAGCCGGCCGTCGGCGCTTCGGTGTGGGCCAGCGGCAGCCAGGTATGGAACGGGAACAGCGGCACCTTGATCACAAAACCCGCCGAGAGGCCCAGGAAGATCCAGCCTTGCATGTAAAGCGGCAAGGCTCCCTGGCCGCTCAACTGCCGCGCCAACTCGGGAATGGCAAACGGCGTACACAGCGCTTCGTTACGGCTCAAGACGCACAGCACCAGCGCGATCAGGCCGACGAGCGTCAGCACGCTGCCAGCCAACGTATACAAGAAGAACTTGTACGCCGCATACTGCCGCTGCGGACCGCCCCAGATGCCGATCAGGAAGAACAGCGGAATCAGCGTGACCTCGAAAAACACATAAAACAGCAACAGATCAAAGGCGCAGAACGCCCCGATCAGTCCCGTTTCCAACACCAGCAGGCAAGCGTAGAACTCGCAGGCTTGCGTCCGGATCGACTCCCAGGAGACCAGCACCGAAGACACCATCAACAAGGCGCTCAACACGACCAGCAGCAGGCTGATGCCGTCCAGGCCCAGGTAGAACTCCAGACGCACCTGGCGGCCGACGTCCGGACTGCCCGCCGGCGAGTCGAAAGTGGAGGCCGCGTTGGGCTTGGCGTCGGACCAGGAGAAGGTCATCCAGGTGTGCCGGAATTCGACGCGGGGCCGGACGGGCCCGCGGCCCGACTCGCTCGCCAGAGGCAGCGAGGTAAACTGAGCCGCCATCACCAGGGAGATGACCAGGGTGGCGAGCGAGCCCAGCAGGCTGAGCCAACGCGCGGCGCCGGCGGAGCGCAACAGCATCACGACCACGGCGGTCGCCAGCGGCAGCAGGATCAGCACGGGAAGCAACGTCGACATCAAATCACTCTCACACAGTAGCAGGCACGCTCCGCGTGCCGCCCGCCAGTCCAAATGATCACTCTCACACAGTAGCAGGCACGCTCCGCGTGCCGCCCGCCAGTCCCAATGCATGCAGACTCCGCGGGCCGGGGCGGACGGCACGCGGAGCGTGCCTGCTACTGTGCCCACACGTTCAGCACTGACAACAGCAGTGCGGTCAATCCTAACAACATGACCAGGGCGTACGTTTGCACCTGTCCGTTCTGAACCGGCCGCAACACACTGCCCAACATCACGGGAACCCGGCCCGCCGCATCCACCAGGAAATCGACCAGGTAGTCGTCCAACACGCGACACAACCACGCGACTCCCTGTAGCGGGCGAACCAGCATCGCCACGAAGATTTCATCCCAGTAGAACTTATTGAGGGACCAGTGGTAGGCCGTCGTCCAAACCTGGGCCAAACGTCTCGGCAGATCGGGGCTGCCCAGATACACCAGCCACGCCCCGGCGATGCCGATCAAGGCCGCAGCGCTGCCCAGCAGCATGGGCATCCAGGCAATCGCATGCTCCCCGCCGCTGGTCAATCCGCGCGTCTGGGCGAGGTAGTTCCCAAAGACCCCGGTCGGACCGACGACCAAACCGACACCCACCGCCAGCACGGCCAACAGCACCAGCGGCAGGCCCATCACCGGCGGCGACTCGTGCGGGTGATGGCCCGCCTCGTCGGGGAACCGCTCTTCGCCCCAGAACGTCAGGAAGTAGGCCCGGAAGGTGTAGAAGGCCGTGAGCAGGGCCGTCGCGACGGCGGCAATCTGCAGGACCAGGAAATACTTGGCATACAGCACCGAGCCGTGACTTGCCGCGGCGACGGCGGCCAGGATCTCGTCCTTACTCCAGAATCCGGACAGCAGCGGCACGCCGGCCAAGGCGGCCGCACCGCACAGGAACGTGAGATGCGTGAGGGGCAAGGCGCGCCGCAAGCCGCCGAAACGCCGCATGTCGATCACATCGCCCATCGAGTGCATCACGCTGCCGGCACTGAGGAACAACAACGACTTGAAAAAGGCGTGCGTGAACAGGTGGAAGATGGCGGCCGTCACGGCCAGGGTCACCACATCCTTGCCGCCTGCGGCACATCCCAAGGCCAGGAACATGTATCCCAACTGGCTGACGGTCGAGTAGGCCAGGACGCGTTTCAGGTCGTATTGCGTCAGCGCGATCAGCGCGGCGAGCAACGCCGTAAACCCGCCGATCCCCGCCACGAACACTTGGACCCAAGGGGCATGGACGAACAGCGGCGTGCAGCGGGCCACCATGTACACGCCGGCCGTGACCATCGTAGCGGCGTGGATCAGCGCGCTGACCGGCGACGGGCCTTCCATCGCGTCGGGCAACCAGACGTGCAGCGGGAACTGGGCCGACTTGCCCACCGCGCCCAAGAACAGCAGCAGACAGATCAACTCCAGCCGTCCGGGATGCTGCTGAGCGATCTGCTGCAGAAATCCCTCGCGCCCCAAGACGACTTCATAGTCCAGCGTGCCGAACGTGACCCAGAGCAGGAAGATGCCCAGCATGAAGCCGAAGTCGCCGATGCGATTCACCAGGAACGCCTTGCGGGCCGCCGCCGCGGCGCTGGGCCGGCGAAACCAGAAGCCGATCAGCAGGTAGCTGCACAGGCCCACGCCTTCCCAAAATACGAACAGGACCAGAAAGTTGCTGGCCAGCACCAGCATGGACATCGAAAACACGAACAGCGACACCTCGGCGAAAAACCGCGCATAACCAGGGTCCCCGCGCATGTAGCCGGCCGAATAGACCGCCACCAGCAGGCTGACCAGCGTGACCATGGCCAGCATGACGGCGCCCATCGCATCGGCGGTTAGCGTGATGCTGACGTCCAGCCCGCCGATCCGAATCCACTCGTATCCAGCCGATACGACCGCGGGGTAGTACGGATGATCCATCTCATACGGCGTCTGCGGAATCGCGAACGCGAGCACGCCCAGCGAACTGCCCAAGGACACGACCAGCGCCAGGATGCAGGGGTAGTGGCTGCGCTCACGCAACCAACGGACTCCCGTGAGCGCAATCAGCACGCAGGCCGCCAGCGGAGCGACCGGGATCGACCAGAGAGCGATTTGCCGGACGGTTTCAGACACGGCGTTCGGCCCTCCGTTTCGGAACTTCAGGAACCCGCCCCGCCGGGGTCAGCCGCGGGAATTCGGGATGCACGGGCAGCCGCGGCGCCACCGGCGGTTCCTCGACGCCACGCCCCGAGTCCAAGCCCTCTTCGGCCAATTCGCGCCAGGCACCGGCGTCCAGCGTCCGCTTGCGCCGGTACAGGGCGACGAACAGCGCCAGGGCCACGCCCGCTTCGCAAGCCGCCACGGCCACGATAAACACCGCGAACGCCTGCCCCTGGTAGTTTTCGTGCAGGTACGAGAAGGCGACCAGATTCAAGGTGACGCCCTGCAACATCAACTCGGCCGAAAGCGTCATCAGGATCAGGTTGCGGCGCGTCAGGAACCCGATCGCGCCGAGCACGAACAGCACGGCCCCGACTCCGAGATAATTGTGCAACTCGGCCATCATCTCTTCCCCTGCGGTGTCCGAAGTGCGATGGCAATCGCGCCGATGCTGGCGACCATCAGCAACGTCCCCGCCAGCTCGACGGCGTACAAGTAATCGCCAAACAGGCTGCGCCCCAGGCCTCGAACGGTGCCCACCGGCTGGTCGCCTCGTTGGCTAAGCGGACTGCCGCGCAGCGGCGCCTGGCGAGCGGCGGGCGTTAGCCCGCCGGTGGCGTCGGAATGGCGAACGGCACTGGGGTCCGGCGACACGCCCGCTCGCAGAATGGCCTGACTCCGGCTTGCCGACGTAGCCGCAGCAGTCTCTGAGGTTGCCGCAGAACGGTTGGCCGCCGTCTCGGTGACCCACGGCCGCAAGGCACACAGCAGACCGCCCAGGACCAGGAAGCCCAACAGCGTGGCAGCCAGTGGCTGGCGGGCCCGCTGGTCGTAGGCGGCGACCCCCACCGCTTGCTGGGCCAGCATGATCAGAAACAGAAACGTCACGATGATCGCGCCCGCGTACACGATCGCCGAGGCCGCGGCCAAGAACGGCGCGGAACGCAGCAAAAACAGGCCGCAAACGCAAAGTGTGACGACGACGAACCACAACGCCGAGTAGAGCGGATTGCGATTGGTGATCATCAATACGGCGGCCCCAATCGCCACCAGGGCGAAGAAGCCGAACAACAGATTCTGGACCATGGCTGTACCCGGCTGAAACAACGTCAGACCGCCGCTGGCCAGCGCAGCCAACCCCAGCAGCGCTCCGGCGGAGCGCGGCCAGGCCTCGGCCCGCGGCATCAACCACCACACGGCCAGAAAGCCGAGCAGCGGCGGCAGGACGGCCAGGGCAGGGCCGCCGAACCAGTCGGTTTGTGCAAACATGGCTGGCGTCAAGTCTACGGTCTCACAATCTTCGCGGAACTCCGCTATTCCTTCTGCTCCATCAAGGTCGAGGCCGGGCCCAGTTCGCCGTTCCGCGTGCGGACCGGGTCCTTGCCCGAATTCACTGTCTCGTCATAAACGCTCAATAACTTCTCGCGATCAAATAGCATTTCCTCCCGGCTCTGGCCCGTCAAGTCGTAGATGCTCGTCAACTCGATCGCGTCCACAGGGCAGGCTTCCTCGCACATCCCGCAGTAGATGCACCGCAGTTCGTCGATGACGAACTTCTCCGGGTACTTGTCCCGATCCGGCCAAGGCGCCTCGGCCGCCACAATCTCGATGCAATTCGCCGGGCAGGCCGTCGCGCACAGGAAGCAGGCGACGCACTTCACGCGGCCCTGGTCGTCCCGGTTCAGCCGATGGACGCCGCGATAGTTGGCCGGCAAGTCCGGCTTGACCTCCGGGTACTCCTGCGTGACGCTGGGCTCGCGAAACAGGTGCCGCAACGTCGTGCGGAGCCCGGTCGCGATTCCGGGCAGCACACTCGCTTCCCAGAGACCGATCTCCGGCTCCTCGACCCAGTAGATGTCGTGTTCTTGGATCGGCATCAAACGGTACCTAACCTCCCGCTTGCGCCGCCGCCGGGCGACGCAACAACCTCGATACGCGGCGTTTGGCCGCCTGCGCCGACACGATCGCAGCCCCCACGAACATCGCCAGCGACGCCGGCAGCAGCCACGCCTCGGACAACGCAAACTGCTTGACGACAACCACGCACAGCAGATTCAACGCCGCCAGCGGAATCAACCCCTGCCAGACCAGTGACATCAGTTGATCGTAGCGGTAGCGAGGGATCGTCCAGCGAATCAACATGATGAACACAATCATGAGGAAGACCTTCGCCAACAGCACCAACACCTTGACAATCGTCGCCCCCGCATACACGCTGTCCGCCTGAGCAATCCAGGGAAAATGCCAACCGCCGAAGAACAGGATCGCGACCAGAAAACTGACCAAGACGACGTGTGTGTACTCGGCCAGGAAGAACATTGCGAACTTCATCGCACTGTACTCGGTGTGGTAGCCGCCGACCAACTCCTGCTCGCACTCCGGCAAGTCGAACGGCAGCCGATTCGACTCGGCCAGAGCGCTCACGAAGAAGATCAGACAGGCCAACGGCTGGTACCAGACGTGCCAGCCCAGCAGGCCGCTGGCCGTCTGATGATTGATGACCTGCTCCAGGTTCAGCGAGCCGGTCAGCAGGATCACGCCCATCAGCGACAGGCCCAACGGGATTTCGTAGCTGATGACTTGGGCGCTGGACCGCAAGGCACCGAGCATGCTGTACTTGTTGTTCGAGGCCCACCCGCCCAGGATGACCCCGTAGACCGCCAAGCTGCCCGCGGCAAACAAGAACAAGATGCCGATATCCAACCGCGGAGCAATCACGAATTGGAACTCGTCCGAGTTGCCGGAACTGGGCCCGAACGGCACGATCGAGAAAGCGAGAAAAGTCGTGAACAGGGAAATGCTGGGGGCCAGGAAGTATAGCGCCTTGTCGACGTGCGCCGGAACGACATCTTCCTTGAGGAAGAGTTTCAGTCCGTCCGCCATCGGCTGAAGCAGACCAAATTTGCCGACCCGGTTTGGCCCCATGCGGTCCTGAAGCCAGGCGGCGAGCCTCCGCTCCAGCCAGATCAAATAGGCGCAGGCGGTCAGCGTCGCGCCCAGCACGACACCGATCGCCAACACCGCGTGCAACAACGGATGCATGACATCTCCCTCAACCCAAGTAGTTGGGACTCCGTCCCGACCCGATCCGGACAAAGTCCCGACCCGATCCGGACGGAGTCCCAACCTACGAGGATGCCTCTCCCACTTCGTAAACTCCCCACTCCCCCAAATCGCCCGCCGCCAGCGGGGCCAAGGCGGGGATTTCGCGCGCCATCTCCTCACGCAACGTCGGCGCGTGGAACAACCCGCGTCGTCCCGCCAACTGCCACAGAATACGGCCATCCGGCCAAGCTACATCCGGCGGGGCCGCGGCGCGCTGGATCGCTTGCGCCAAGCCCGCATGATTGACGAACGTGCCCTCCCGCTCGGCAAACGCCCCGCCGGGCAGCACGAAATGAGCCACGGCGCTGGCGGGCGACGGCAGCATGTCCTGGACGACCAGCAGCTTCAAAGGACTCAATCCGGCCGCCTGTTCCGACGTGATCCACGGCTCCGGGTCGCCGCCGAACAGGTACAGTGATTCGACAGTCCCAGCGGCGATCTGACCCAACATGTCTTCCAAAGTAATCACGCGGCCTTCGAAATGCCGAAGAATCGCCTCGATGCCGCGACGGTTCGGGCACTTTTCCGCCCGGATCACGAATTTGGCCGGTTCGACCGCGTTGCCCCGCACGTCCTTGGGGTAGCGGTCGTCCTGGCCCACGCGCCGCACGGGCCCAAGAGCAAACCGCACGTCCGGCGACAGGCTGCGGAGGTACTTGGCGATCAGGTATCCTTCCTCGACCGTCATCCACGGCGACAGGACCGCCGCCAAGCCGCTGGGACGCTTGGCCGCAGCCCGGGCCAGCGCGGCCCGCAACGCCGTCAGCAAATCGTCCCAATCGCAAACAGCCGCTTCCGCGCCGCTCCGCTGTAACGGCTCCTTCAGCCGGTCCTGGCGATGGATATAATGAAAGCCGAAACGGCCTTCGTCGCACATGAAGTAACCTTGACCCTGCGGGTTGGGCCGCGGGCGAAGGCGGTAGACGTGCTCCTTGTTCTGATCGACGACGATGCTGCAGCCGGTGCTGCAGTCCGGGCAGACGCTGCGCGTGGTCTTCAGCCACCAGACGCGCTGCTGGTACAGAAAGTCCTTGCTGCACAAGGCCCCGACCGGGCAGATATCGACCACGTTCCCCGCCAGCTTGTTGTTGCACGGCTGGCCGGGAAAGATGTCGATCTCCTCGTGACTGCCGCGATTGATCACCTGCAATTCCGCAGTGCCGCTAATCTCCCGCGTGAACCGCACGCAGCGCGTACACATCACACAGCGATCGGTGAACAACACAATTTGATCGCCGATGTAGTGCTTGTCCTGCCGCTGCAGCTTTGGCTCCTGCAGCCGGCTGTGAGCCCGCCCGTAGCGATACGTGTAGTCCTGCAGATAGCATTCGCCCGCCTGGTCGCAGATCGGGCAGTCCAGCGGATGGTTCAACAGCAGGTACTCCAGCGTGGCCCGCTGAGCGGTTTTGACCTTCTCGCTGTCGGTGACGATCACCATCCCGTCCTTGACCGGCGTCTGGCAGGCGGGCATCAGCTTGCCCTGCATCGCCACCGAGCCGTCGGGCTTGCGGTCGCCGACTTCGATCAAGCACATCCGGCAACTAGCCACTACACTCAACGCGGGGTGCCAGCAGTAGTGCGGAATCTCGACGCCGGCCAGGCGCGCGGCCTGAATTGCGTTCAGTCGCTCCCGATCGCCGATTTCCACCGTCTTGCCGTTGATCGTCACCGTGGCCATGAGTCACCAGAAAGGGTTTGAAATCCCAGCCCCTGCCGTCGTGTTCGCTTTCTTGTCCTGCGGTGCGTGTTTTGGAGTGCGGCGCCTTGTCGCCGCTTTGGCTTGATCGCGACGGAACAACCGCCGCTTTGTGTTCGCCTGCTGTGCGGTGTCTCCTGAACCCAACCAGCGGCGACGCTCCAGTCCGCTGTCCAAAGCGGTGACAAGGCACCGCACTCCAAAACATCAACTTCTACGCTCTGCTCCTGCTGCGAATGTACTCCTCGAACTCCGGACGGAATTTGTGGATCGCGTTCTTGACCGGCCAGGCGGCGCCGTCCGACAGGCCGCAAATGGTCGTGCCGGGGATGATGCCCATCGAGCCTGCGACCTCCAGCAGCAGCTCCAGATCGCTTTGCCGGCCGTGCCCGGCAAGAATCCGTTCCAGGATCTTGGTCATCCACGCGGTGCCTTCCCGGCAGGGCGTACACTGGCCGCACGACTCGTGGGAAAAAAACCGGCAGCAGTTGTACAGCACATCGACCATGCTGGTCTGATCGTCGACCACGATCACGGCGGCGGTGCCCAGGCCCAGGCAACCGGCCTGCAGCGGGCCGTTGAAATCCAGCGGCGTATCCAGCTCGGCCTCCGACAGGAAGCCCATGCTGATCCCGCCCGGCACGGCGGCCTTCACGCGGCGGCCGTTGCGCACGCCGCCGCCGTATTGATCGATCAACTCCCGCGCCGTCACGCCCAACGGCAATTCGTAGCAGCCGGGCCGGTTCACGTGCCCGCTGAGGCAATACAGCTTGGGACCGTAACTCCCCAGGTCGCGCGGGTTGTTCACGTCCGCCGGCACGCCGATCGACCGGAACCAATCCACGCCGCGTCCCAGAATCTGGGTTACGCAAGCCAGCGTTTCGATGTTGTTCACGATCGTGGGCTTGCGGAACAAGCCTTCGACGGCCGGGAACGGCGGCTTGATCCGCGGCCACGCCCGCTTGCCTTCCAGGCTTTCGATCAGACCCGTCTCCTCGCCGCAGATGTAGGCGCCGGCCCCGCGGTGCAGAAAGATGTCCATATCGAAGCCGCTGCCCAGAATGTTCCCGCCGGCCAGGTGGTTCGCGTAGCAGTCCGCGATGGCCCGCTGCAGCGTGCGGTAGCTGCGGCCGTACTCGTAACGCAAATAGATGTAAGCCGCTTGAGCGCGAATCGCGTGTCCGGCGATCAGGATGCCTTCCAGCACCTGGTGCGGATCTTCCTCCATCAGAATGCGGTTGTTGAACGTCCCCGGTTCGCTCTCGTCCCCGTTGACGCACAGATAGACCGGCCCTGGATGGTCCTTCGGCAGGAACGTCCACTTCATCCCGCAAGGAAACCCCGCCCCACCGCGGCCCCGTAAACCCGACTGCTTGACCAACTCGACCACCTCCGCCGGTTCCATCCCCAGCGCTTTGCGCAACGCGGCATAGCCGCCGTCGGCTTGGTAGGCCGCCAGGCTGGCACCATCGGGCTTGCCGACTCGTCGCAGAAGTACGGGTTCAAAGGTGGTCACGGGTGTCGGTGTCGGTGATCGGTGATCGGTAATCGGTGATCGGTAATCGGTGATCGGTGATCGGTGATCGGTGGCAGTATCCACCATTCAGCCTTCAGTATTCAGTCTTCAGTATTCACTACTCACTCTTCGTTCTCCCGAATGTCCTTTGGTTTTCCGAAGAAGAGGAAATCTGGTCATGGAACGGTTTCTGCCATACTCGGTCTCCTCGATCACGATCATGGCAAACCGCCCAGAATCTGCAACGCTCGCTCGATGGTCATGTTTCCGTAGCGATTTTCGTCCACCAGCATGCAAGGGCCGTCTTCGCAGCCGCCCAGGCACTCGGCGAACTCCAGCGTGATCTTGCCGTCGGCCGTCGTCTGGCCGGGTTGCACGCCCAGCCGCCGGCAGAGTTCGGCCAACAGTTTTTCGCCGCCGCACAGCATACACGACAAACTGCGGCAGACCCAGACGCGGTGCCTGCCCAGCGGCTGCTTCTCGTCGCGGAAAAACCCGTAGAAACTCATCACATCGTGGACCTCGGCCGGGTGCAGGTCCAGGATGTCCGCGATCTCGCAGATCGCAGCCAGGGGTACGTGCCGCAACGCGTCTTGGGTGACGTGCAGTGCCGGGAGCGCCGCCGCCCGTTTGTCGGGGTACTTGGCCAACTCCTCGCGGATGGCTGCTCGCATCTGGTCGCTCAGCACGCTCATCGGTCCAACTCTGCCGCGATAATGTTCAAGCTGCTCAGAATCGCCACGACGTCGCTGATCTGGTGCCCCACGATAATGTGTGGGAACACCGCGAAATGAATGAACGAGGGCGGCCGAGTCCGGGCCCGATACGCCCGGTCGGTGCCGTCGGCGACGATGTAGAATCCCAGTTCGCCGTTGGGCGATTCCGTGGCCGCGTACACCTCGTCGGTCGGCGCCGGCAAGCCGCGGTTGGGCATCACCAACTCGAAATGGTGAATCAGTCCCTCGATGCTGCGGTACACTTCGCTCTTGCCGGGCAGGACCGCTTTGCCTTCCCGGTCCACATTCAGCGGCCCGGAGGGGATGTTTTCCACCGCCTGCTCGATGATCTTGATGCTCTCCCGCATCTCCTCCATCCGCACCAGGTAGCGGGCGTAGCAGTCGCCGGCCTGGGCGCAGATCACGCGAAAGTCCAAATCGCCGTACGCCAGGTACGGATCGTCTTTGCGGATATCCCGAACCACGCCGCTGGCCCGCGCCAAGGGACCGGTGCAGCTCAGATTGATCGCCTGCTCGCGGGACAGCACGCCGATGCCTTTCGTCCGCTCCATGAAAATGCGGTTGCGGGTCAGCAGCTTGTGAATGTCGTCATGGGTCTTGCCAAAACCTTTCACAAAACTCCGCACCTTGCCCACCCACTCGTCGTTCACATCGTACAACAGCCCGCCCACGCGCGTATAGCTGGTGTGGAACCGCTGGCCCGAGGCGAACTCGACGATATCGTAAATCAGTTCCCGCTGTTGAAACGCATACAGGAACGCCGTGAACGCGCCCAGGTCCAGTCCGGCCGCGCCGACGTTCAGCAGATGGTCGTGCAGCCGCATCAACTCCGCCAGAATCGTCCGCAGGTACCTGCAGCGGGGCGTCAGCTCGATGCCCAGCAGTTTCTCGACCGCGTGATGCCAGGCAATCTCGTTGGCCAGCGGCGAGATGTAGTTCATCCGGTCGACGATCGTCACGTACTGATTGAAGTTCAGGTGCTCGCCCAGCTTTTCAAACCCGCTGTGCAGGAACCCGATGTCCGGAACCGCCTTGACGACCGTTTCCCCGTCCAGCGTCAGGATCAGCCGCAGCGTGGTGTGCGTCGCGGGGTGCTGCGGCCCAAAGTTCAGCGTCCACAAGTACTCCTTGGTGGACGGATCAGCTTCAGCCAGATCGTGAACTTCGAAAGGCATGACTGTTTTCCTAACTCTCCGCTCGCGTAATCACCGGGAAATTGTGCCGCTCGCCGCGGCCGCGCAACGGGTAATCCTTGCGCAACGGAAAGCCCGTGAACTCGTCCGGCAGCAAGATCCGGCGCAAATCCGGGTGGCCGGTGAACTCGATGCCGAACATATCGTACACTTCGCGTTCCATCCAGTCGGCGCCTTTCCACAACGAGACCGCGCTGGGCAGCCGCAACTCCGGTTCGTTCACGGCCGTCTTGACGTACACCCGCTGGCCGCTGCGGGTGTTCAGCAACGCGTAAATCACGCCGAACCGGTCCTTGGCGCCGGGATAGTCCAGGTAGTCCACGGCGCTCAGATCGATCAGCATGTCGAAGCCGCAAGCCTGCTGCAGGCACTGCAAACAATCGTAGACCCGCTCCGCCGCCACGTGCAGGCGAAAGTTGTCCCGAAACTGCGACGTCGTGTAGCCGCTTGGCCCCAGTCGCTCGCGGAGCGGAGTTTGATCGAACATGGTCGCCGTCCTCAACCCAACGCCTCGCGGATTCGCCGCACCTCGTCCGACTCCAGCGGCCGCGGTCCCTCCGGCCGGGTCCGCGTCCGGAACTCTTTGCCGTTCAGCGTGCCCGTCTGGCGGATCTTATCCTGCAGGTCGATGACCGCCCTCAGCAATTGTTCCGGCCGCGGCGGGCAGCCCGGCACGTACATATCGACCGGAATGAACCGGTCCACTCCCTGGACCACCGCGTACGTGTCGAACACGCCTCCGCTGCAGGCGCACGCCCCCATCGACATGCACCACTTGGGCTCCGGCATCTGCAACCAAATCCGCTGCAGCACCGGCAGCATCTTCATCACCACGCGGCCCGCCACGATCAGCAGATCGCACTGCCGGGGACTGAACCGCATCACTTCCGCGCCAAACCTCGCCAGATCGTGACGCGACGCGGCGGTGGCCATCAATTCGATGCCGCAGCAAGCCGTGGCAAACGGCATGGGCCACAGGCTGTTCGTCCGCGCCCAGTTGGCCGCTGCGTCCAAGCGGGTCAGGAAGAGGTTTTCCGGCAACCCTAGCGCCATCGGAACACTCCCCTTTTCCAAGCGTAAACATAGGCGACGCCCAGCGTGGCGAGAAATACCACCATGACCAAGAACACGGGCCCCCGCAACTCGGCAGGCACGCCTCCCTCGGCACTGTAGGCGCTGCACGCCCACGGGTACAGCAGCAGCAGCTCCACGTCGAAGACCAAGAACAGGATGGCGACCAGGTAGAACTTGACATCAAACGGCTGCCGCGCGTCGCCCACCGGGTCCATGCCCGACTCGTACGGCATGTTCTTCACGACCGTCTTGTGCTTGGGCCCGATCGCCTGCGTCAAGATCAGGATGGTGACGACGAACCCGATCATCACGCCGGAGTAGGCCAGGATAGGCAGGAATGTATTCTCCACAGGCGCATTCCTCCCGGACACCGGTCCGTGATGATCGACCAGACGTTTCTTTCCCAGGCCAAGTCACATCGTGCGATATTGTAGTTGCGGACGGGGGCCGGTTGAAGGGGGCAGACGGCGGTGACGCAGAAGCCCGGCTTCTTTCCAGCCGAAAACGGCTCAGCCGCGTTCGAGAAATAACTGTCCCGTGTGTCTTGCCGATCATCACACGGAGTGTGATGGCTACCTTGACGGGCGACCGTGATCATCGCCCATCTTGGCCGTTATGTCCTCCCATAAATGTACTCTCGCAGGACGTGCAGCGTCTGTTCCTGAGCGTTCGCATTAAACGCGTTCAGGTCGCCGATGGAAACGAGTCCGACCAAGCGTTCGTTGTTGTCGACGACGGGCAAGTGCCGGATGCGGCGGTTCTTCATGACGCTGCGAGCTTCCTCGACGCTCGTCGTCGGGTTGCAGACCAGCATCTCGGTGGTCATGACTTCCTGAACGAGGGTCTTTCCGGGGTCCAGCCTCGCCACCACGACGCGCCGCAGGATGTCCCGCTCGGAGAAAACCCCCACCGGCCGTTCACCGTCCATCGCCACCAGGAAGCCGATGCGATACTGATTCATCAGCACCGCCGCCTCCATCACGGTCGCCCGCGGATCGACCGAAATGACCTTGGAATCCTTGCCTGCCAGGATGTCCTTGAGCGTTGCCATGAGCGTTCGCCGCGAAATCGCAGCCTCCCAGGGAACGAGAACCGGCACGGAGTTGAGATTGAACTCCAGCCCCAACCCGCCCTCAATTCTATTGGCGCCACGTCCCCTCTGACAACCCAAGAACCGTCCAAACGAGCAGGTTCCGTCATGGCACCGCGTTGACGGGGCAACTCGCCTGACAAGGGCAACTGGTTGGCACGGTTTGAGAACGGACAGAGAAGCCCGGCTTTTCTGAAGAGCCGGGCTTCTGGATCAGCAACCGGTCGGGGCGTCCCCTCGGCTACTCGCGCACGCTGGCCTTGTCCGCCGACGGGACGTCCGAGGGCACGGGCTGGGTCACCTTGCCCGTAGCGGCCCATTCGGCGGCACGCTGGAACAGTGCGATGAACGCCACGCTGTGGAGTTCTTTCGGGGTGTGCCCCGGCGCGACTTGGACCGTGCGGCCCTTGCCGTAGCCGACGGTGAACAGCACCGGCTCGTGTTCGTCCGATCCGCCCAGTTCTTCGGGTGCGAAGGCGGTTGCCAGCACGGTCAAGTTCTGGGCGGGTCCGCGCAGCCAGCCATACAGCTCGTCGTCCACGTGCATCATCTTTTCGGGCAGCCCCTTGGTGATGGGGTGGTCCGGATCGCGGATCACGATCTGGAAGGGTTGCATCGGACCGTGGCTGCCGGCGCGGTCGGCGTACCCCGTGATGCGCTTTTTCCGAATATCGGTCTCCTTAGGAGCGGGCGCATAGATCGGCGGTCCTTTGCCATCCACGTCCAGGACAACTCGTCCGTCGCGCCACCGCACCAACGGGCCGGCCTCCTTGGTTCGGCCGCCCCAGCCGCCGATGCCGATGATCTCGTTGTACTCCTTCCACTGCGGGAAGGCGGCGCAGGCAAAGTGGAACACGACCAACCCGCCGCCGTTGTTCATGTAGTCGACGAACGCCTGTTGCGTCGCCTCCGGCCACATGTCGCCTTGGTAGTTGCTGACGACGACGTCGTAGGCGGCAAAGTCGGGCTTGAAACCGCTCATGTCCTGCCCCTTGGGCGGCGAAGTCGCCACGTCCACCGCGAACAGCTGGGTCTCCTCCAGCAACTTCTTCAGAACCGGCGTCGTGCTCTTCCAGTCGTGGCCGTTCTGGCCATCCACGATCAACGCCTTGTGCGGCGGCGCCGCGATCGCGTACGCCGCCAACAGAGCCCAAATCCCCAATGCAGCCATCCATTGTTTGCGAAACATTGCTAGTAACCTCCGGATCGGGAACACAAGTGGGAAACAACTCAAACTCAAACGACGCGATCGTCCGAACAGCCGCGCCGTCCGGCGGAGCGGCCTCCGCCGTCCCATCAGGATAGCAGTCGCCGGTCCGAGAAGAAACAGGTGGGAAGGCCGAAACACGCGGCCCGGAAGCCCGGATTCTTTCGGAACAGGCGGGCTTCCGGGACGACGCACCATCCGAGAACTCCCGGCCGCGTGCTTGCACAAACAGGCGATCCACTGCCGCCGACACCGGTTCACAGCGGCCGCACCACGGACGTGCTGCGCCAGTAGTCGAACAGCGTGTGGATGGACAGGACGCCGCCGCCCAGGCCACTTTTGTTGATGCCGGCGTAGGGCACGCCGTGCGGAAAAAGGTTGTGAGCATTGATCCAGTTGTTGGCCGCCACCATCGCCTCGGCCACACGATAGCAGCGGTTCAAGTCGCTGCTCCAGACGCTGTTGGCCAAGCCGTAGTCGGTCTGGTTGGCCAGCCGAATGCCTTCGTCCTCATCGGCGAAGGAGGCCAGGTAGGCGACCGGACCGAAGATCTCTTCGCGGGCCGCCACATTGTCCAGCGAACCGGCGAGCAAGGCCGGCTTGACGTAAAAGCCATTGCGCCCGGCCACTTGCGCGGGTCCACCGGGCAGCACCGCTTCGGCGCCTTCCTCTTGGCCGCGCTTCAAGTAGCCCAGCACGCGCTGCCGCTGTTTCTCGCTCACCACCGGCCCCATCTGCGTCTTACGGTCCAGTTGGTAGCCCACCACCACCTGCTGCATCCGATCGACGCAAGCCGACACAAACTGGTCATAGATCGGCTTGTGGATCAGCCAACGCGTGGCGTCGCAGCAGACCTGGCCGCTGTGGAACGTAATGGCCTGGACCAGCTTCTCGACGGTCTGCGGCAGATCCACGTCCTCGAACACCACCGCCGCCCCCTTGCCGCCCAGTTCCAGTTTCACCGGCACCAGGTTGCGGCCGCAGGCCTCGGCCACCAGCCGGCCCACCTCCGGCGAACCGGTGAACGACATGCGTTTGAGTCCCGGATGAGCGGCCAGCGCGGCTCCGGCCGGGTCGCCCAAACCGGGGATGACGTTGAGGACGCCGTCGGGAATGCCCACTTCCCCCGCCAACAGCGCCAGGTAGAGGGTCGACAGCGGCGTGTCTTCGGCGGGCTTGATGACCACCGTGTTGCCGGCCGCCAGCGCCGGGGCGATGCCCCAGCCCGCCAGCAGCATCGGAAAGTTCCAGGGAAAGATGAACCCGCACGGCCCCCAGGGAGCGCGCACCGTCCAGGCTTCGTGCCGGGCCACGGCCAGCGCGCTGCGGTGCTCGATGTGCAGCGCCATGTTCGCGAAGTAGCGGACGGTGTCGACCAAGTTCTGCACGTCGGCTTCGGCTTGAGCATAGACCTTGCCGCAGTCCAAGGCTTCGATTTGGGCGACGATCTTCTTCCGCTTCTCGACCGCGTCGGCCAGACGGTGCAGCAACACGCCGCGGTCGTTGGGGGACAACTGGGCCCAGCCCGATTTGACGAACGCCTCTTGAGCGGTCTGCACAGCCCGATCCACGTCCTCGCGCTGCATCGCAAACACTTCGGTCAGCGGCTCGCCCGTGCCTGGATCGCAGGTGATGAACGTCTCCCGGTTGGCTGATGCCACTCTCTGGCCCCCAACCACGCCCGGCAGCGGCCCGCCATTCAGGAATTCGGACACTTCCGGCAACAAGTCGTTTCGCGTCGTCTTCGCCATGTTCTTCTCTCCTCGACCATTCGTAGCATCGTTCTTCTTAGCATGGCTCTCCGAGCCGTGTCTTCGTAGCACGGCTCTCCGAGCCGTGCAGCTGCATCTGGTACCCGCCCCCGTTGCGTCTTGCTGCAACCGCCCGACGAACCTATTATTGTAGCGGATTCGGCACGAAAGGCAGCAGGCGGTGAGGCCAAGAACATGATCACGCGATTTCGGGTATGCAACTACAAAGCACTGCGGGACGTGACGCTCGACCTCACCCCGGTGCATGTGCTGATCGGCCCAAATGACTCCGGCAAGACCAGCATTCTGGAAGCGCTGGCGGCCGTGTGCCGTAGCGTCGATCAGCAACTGACTGACGCCTTCGTCGGTCCTTGGCAAGGGCTCGACTTAGTCTGGCAGCATGATACGGCCGCGACGCTCGCCTTCGAGTTGCACATTGAGACCGGCGGGGCCAGCTTCCGTTATGAATTGTCCTGCCGTCCCACTTCGTCTGGACGAGGCATGCGAATCGTCAGAGAAAACGTCGTTTCGGCTTCCTCCGCAATTGACCTGACGTTGAAAGAACAGTCATTCACCCGAGTCTGGCAGTCACTTTCTCAGGGCAGAGGGGCAACGGACGAGGTCCGAGATTTGGCGAAGCTTGTTCACGCCGGCATCAGCGGCGTCCAATTCTACCGCTGGACACCCGACTTCCTGGCGCTGCCGGCTGCCTCCGATGCGAATCGTCGCTTTCGCATGGAGCCGTCCGGGTTCGGACTGGCGCGATGCCTGGACGACATCGTGGGTTATGATCCTGAGCGTTTTCTCGAACTGCAGCGACGTTTCATCGACATCTTCCCGGAATTTCGCGCCATCCGACTGGTCCCAGAACCAGCCTATCGCGCTCCGACCAACGTCGAACAGACGCTACTTCTGCAGCAAATGGACGGCAAAGGAATCTACTTCGAGCTTGCCGACCAGAGGCAGAGCATTCGCGCGGGGCAGGCGTCGGACGGAGTGTTGCTGGTCCTCGCCTATCTGGCGCTATTGCATCTCCCCGATCAGTACGCGCCCCGCGTGTTGCTGATCGAGGAACCGGAGAACGGAATCCATCCACGCAGGTTGCAGGATGTGCTAAGGATCCTCCGCCAGTCCGTGCAGGAGCAGCGGCAGACCCAGGTTCTTCTCACGACGCATTCGCCGTACGTCGTCGATCTTTTCGACCCCGATGAAGTGACGCTGTGCCGCAAGAGCGAGAACGGCTCCATCGCGGTGCGCCGATTGTCGGAAAGCCGGACGGTGCGCGATCAACTCGACGTGTTTACCTTGGGCGAGATCTGGACCGGCGAAGGTGACGACGCGTTGGCTGAATCGCTCGCTTCTGCCACGGAAGGCGCGCCATGAAGATTTTGGTTGTCTCTGAGGGCAAACACGAGTTGGGGGATGCGGAGCACGAGGGGGCACTCGTCGTGCTCGTGCGACGCACGCTGACCAAGCCCGCCGAGTGCGTGACGGAACGCATCAGCGATCCGAAAGTCCGCGTCCATTGGCGTTGTGGAGAGGGGCAAGGGTTCGTCAGGCGGACGCTCGCTTGGATTCGCTTTGCCGAACGTAACGGCTTCGACGCCCTGGTCCTGGTGATTGACCAAGACGGATACGCGGAACGTGAAAGGGAAATCACCACGGCTCAAGCCGATACTCGCTTGACGCTGCCACGGGCGCTGGGCGTCGCCATCCGAACCTTCGACGCCTGGATGCTGGCGGACGAACGCGCCTTGAGCCAATGCCTTGGTCGCGAAATCTCCCGGCAGAAGGATCCCGAAGGCATTCGCGATCCAAAGCACGTCTGCCGTCAGCTTCTCGACGGCTCCGGCAATCCAATCTCGCAAGCCGAGTTCTACGCGGCGACTGCGAATGCGGCCGACCTGAATATCCTTGCCGAACGTTGCCCGCGCGGATTTGCGCCCTTCGCGGCCCATGTTCGCGGGCTCTGACGACGAGTGAGCAGAAAACGGCAGGAATCTCACCGGGACGACGTCACGAGCGTAAGCGTCATTCGATTCTTGCTCTTCCCGACTTTCGCAGCAGGCAATGTGATCAGGCCCAGTTCGTCCACCGCGACGGTTCCCGAAAGCGTGGCACCGTCGTTGGCCAAATCGCGGTTGGTCCAGCCGACTTGCGTGCCAGCGGCCGGCTTGAAACGCTGCACCCGGCGAGGCGTGATGTCGACCTGGCACGAGTCCTGCGGGGCGCGGGCGATCAAGCCGACCGTCATCTCCCAGCGGTCCGGCGTGTCGACCACGTCGTTGGTCTCCCAGAACAAGTACTGGTTGCTTTGCCCCTGCGGCGTCCCGTGCTGCGGATCGCCGTCGCCGGGGTCGTCGTCCAGGCTGCAGCGCGTGAACGCCGGCTGGCTTTGGTCGATGCGCAGGTCCAGCGGCATGTGCCGGTCGGAGAGCGAGACCGGCAGCACCGCCCGCTGGCCGTGGCCCTGTTGGCCCCAGACGAAAATGTGCGGACGCCGAGTCTCCTGCAACGCACGGTGGAAATCGACGGCCTGCCGCCAGCCGATGCCGCCGTCGTTCTTGCCGTTGGAGAAGGCGATCAAACCGATCTCCGCTTGCGGGTACTTCCGCAGGTACCACGTGTCGTCGAAGTAATCCCAAACCGGCGTGCCGTCCTCGAACTTGACGTTCCACTCGGGCCGGCCGTAAACGTTGGTGTAGGAACTGCGGAACGTAGGCGAATCCAGCGGCACGTGGACGCCCACCCAGCTGGCCGCCCAGGCGATGCGGTCCGGGTGCCGGATGGCGAACATCGGCGCCCCGGAACCGCCCATCGAACTGCCGGCGACGTGCGTCCGCGGCAAGTCGATCTGCCAACGCGTGGCCATCCAGTCCAGGAACGACAGCAGCCGCCGCTGGGAATAGGGCCGCACGATGCCTTGCTCCCAGGTGGCCTTGTCCGCCGGGCCGTCCCAGTAGCGCTCGTGGTAGCCGGTCCACCAGTCATAGGGCACCTGGTTGGAGGCCAGCAGCAGGTGGCCTTGTTCGCCCTGGTACCACCAGCCGTATCCGCCGTTGAGCGACCCGCCCCAGCAGTGCAGATGGATGCCCACGGGCGCCGGCTTGGCGGGATTCTCCGGCACTGCCACCAGGTAGTCGATCGGCTTGCCCTGGACCGAGCAATTCGGCGGCGACTCCCAACGCACGAAGTAGTACAGCGTCGGGTTGCGGACGTAATTGAATTCCCGCGGATGCTCCGTCCGCTGCAGCACGGGCACGCCCTGGCCGACGGTTTCACGGATCGGTGCCGCGAGGGCGTTGCCGGGGCCCAGGGTTTTGTTCTCTTGGCCGTCGATGACCGCCGTGACCGCGTAGTATGCTTCGCCAGCCTGGGGCGGGTTGTAGGCGCAGACGCCCGTTTCGACCGACACTGGCTGAGCACCCTCCTCGACGACGTACCGCAGTGCCATGTGTTCCGGCCGCAGGTCGCCGTAGTAGTCGATGTTCCAACCGGTCAACGGCGGCAGTTCGGCGACGGGCGTCTGGCCCTCGACCGACTGGATGGGCCGACTGCTGCGGTACACCCGGTAGCGGACGCGGGCCTGCTTTTCCGCCTCGCGCCGCAACTCGCGCAAACGGACGGCGGCGATGCTTTCCGCCGTCACCAGCGGCTCGACTTCGGCAAACGTCAGCAGCGTCTGGCCGGCCTGCTGCCGAGCGCGCAATTGGGACACTTGCCTTGGCTCGCCAGCGGCGACGGCGGGCGAGAGGACAGCGAAGGAGACGAACGCGAACCAGACGACTTGTGCAAACCTGTGTCGCATCATACACCTGGGATCCGAAAAAGGGTGAACCAAGTACGTGGTTTCAGGGAATCCGGCATCCAACGTTGCATTTTCTTCTTGCATGTTTTACCCTGGGGGCTGTCGGATCGGCAATCACCGGTTTGTCATTGACACTTGCCTGCGTGAAAAGGAACCGTACCCATGTCCGAACAGCACCACGCTTCTTCCCCGCAGCACGCTCATTGTTGTCCCTGCATTCCGCAGCGACTCGCCGATCAAGGCCTGTCGCGTCGCGCCTTTTTGGGCGGCACGGCCTTGGGCGGCGTCGCGATGACGGGCTTGTCCTGGTCGCTGCTGTCGGCGGCCGAGGGGGCACTGGAATCGCCGCCGCCACGGAAGCCGTTGAAGGTCAAGCCGATCCTGGTTTATAGCGTTCCCAAGCGCCGTCCGCAGTCCAGTTGGCGGAATTGGGGCGGCATCGAGACTCAGGAACAAGCCGACGAGGAAGTCAAACGCATCCAGGGGGAGCTGAACCAGCTGAAAGCGACAGCCGATTTCCCAGTCGAGTTCCTGCCGGTCGCCGCAGTCCAGCGAGCACTCGAATTGAACGACATGCCAGAGGTGACCGGGGCGGACACGCTGCTGGTCTTCGCGGCCGGCGGCGGCACCGGCGACTACAACGCGATCGGTAACTTCAAGAAGGACACGATCCTGTTCGTGCGGCACAAGTCGGGGCCGGTTTACTTGTGGTATGAAATCGTCAGCCCGCGGTACCTGCGGCAGCACACCGACACGCTCAAGACGGTCGGCATCGACGACCAGGACGTGGTGGTGGATCGGATGGATGAGGTCCTTTGGCGACTGCGGGCGCTGTGCGGCTTGAAGAACACGATCGGCAGCCGGATCGTGGCCATCGGCGGTTTGGCGGGCTGGGCCCAGCCGAACGATGCGATTGCCAAGCTGGTCCAGGAACGCTGGAAGCTGGACGTGCGGGCCGTCGAGTACCCGCAACTGGGCGAACTGATCAAGCAGGCCCGTGGCGATCAATCGCTCGTCGAACGCTCGAAGAAGCGAGCGGCCGAATACCTCGCGCTGCCGCAAACGGTGTTGGAGACGGAAAAGACGTACGTGGAAAACGCGTTCCTGCTGGAAGAGGTCTTCCGGCGGCTGATGAAAGAGGCGGACTGCCACGCAATCACGGTCAATCACTGCATGGGCACCATTATGCCCATGTCCGAGACGACCGCGTGCATGCCCTTGAGCACGCTGAACGACGCCGGCTTTCTGGCGTTCTGCGAGTCCGATTTCGTGGTCATCCCCTCCGGTATCCTGCTGCACAACATCTCCGGCTTGCCGGTGTTCCTGAACGATCCCACGTATCCGCACGACGGGGTCATCACCTTGGCCCATTGTACGGCACCGCGGAAGATGGACGGCAAGGCGCTGGAGCCCGCGAAGATCATGACCCACTTCGAATCCGACTACGGGGCCGCTCCCAAGGTGGACATGCACCAGGGCCAGTTCGTCACCAACATCATCCCGGACTTCAAAGCCGAGCGCTGGGTCGGCCTGACGGGCGAAATCGTCGATCATCCGCTGCTGCCCATCTGCCGTTCGCAGATCGACATTCGCTTCAAGTGCGACAGTCTGCGATTGGCCGAACGGATGCCGGGCTTCCACTGGATGACCGGCTACGGCGACTACATTAAGGAACTCGGCTACGCCCTGAAGCGGGTTCCGATCCAGTGGGAGGTGCTGGGGTGAGGGGCGGGACTAGATTTCAGATTTGAGATTTCAGATTTGAGATTTCAAATTTCGCACTTCAGATTTGAGATTTGGGATTTCAGATTTCAGATTTGAGATTTCAGATTTGAGATTTCACATTTCGCACTTCAAATTTGAGATTTGAGATTTGAGATTTCAGATTTCAGATTCCGCACTTCAGATTTGGGATTTCAAATTTGAGATCTGAGATCTGAGATTTCGGATCCTGGACTCCTGGCTCTTAGGCTTTCGCACGCGAACACCGGTCAGAGGCCCGGCTTTTTGGGAAAAGCCGGGCTTCTTCGCGTAGCAACGATGGCCGAAATAACTTCCCGAATCTCACGCCGATGGCATAACTAAACAGAAGAAATGAGGATCGCTGACAGAAAGATGGGGTGACAGAAAAATGAAATGCGAGGGCAGGTAGAAACGCAGGTTTGGACGAGTTTGCCCTACGTTCTCCGTTCCTCATCTTTCTGTCACCCCATTTTTCTGTCAGCTGCTCCGGCTTTTTTCTGATGGATCGGGAAGTTATTGTGGACCGCGTTGCAAGGGGCAGGAATCGGAGGGGGCCTTGGACACCAATCCACTGGCGCAGCCGCAGGACCGCGACGCCTTGATGGCTTTTGCCAGGCACTTTCGCCTCTCAGCCGATCGCACGCCGCGCGAACGGCTGCGAGACGTGGCGACCGCCTTTACGCACCTGCCCTACGAGAATCTGACGAAGATCATCAAGGAGGACCAGGAGCAGGCGGCGATTCGGTCGCGGCGGCTGCCGGCCGAGGTGCTGGCGGATCACTTCCGGGCCGGGGCCGGCGGCACCTGTTTCGCGCTGACCGCCACGTTGCTGCACCTCGTGCGTTCGTTGGGCTGGGAAGCCGAACCGCTGCTGGCCGACCGCCGCTACGGCGAGAACACGCATTGTGCCCTGCTGGTCTGGATCGACGGCCGCCCTCATCTGCTCGATCCCGGTTACCTGATTCTGGATCCGATTCCGTTGGACGTCCGCAGCCAGACGCGGATCGTGACCGAGTTCAACGAGTTGGTGCTGACCCCGCAGGCTGATGTCCGCCGGCTGGATCTGGCCACGGTGGCCCAGGGGCAGCGAAAGCATCGGCTTACCTTCAAGACGGAGAGAGCAGATCCGGGAGAATTCTTGCAGGCTTGGGACGCCTCGTTCGATTGGGACATGATGCGTTATCCCGTCCTGTCGCGGGTCCGCAGCGGGCGGCAACTATATCTGCAGGGTGGCCGCTTCCAGGTGCGGGATCAACAGTCGGTGCGGCGGGAGGAGATCCCCGGCCAACAGTTGGCTCTGCAAATTGCCGAGGCGTTCGGCATCGCACCCGCGATCGTCGCCCGTGCGCTGGAGATTTTGCACCGCAAAGGAGAGCCGTATGGCTAAGCCGCAGGCGGCGACGCCCGTCAAGCTGCTGGTGGCGATCCTGTGGGCGGACGCCGAGGCGCTGCAAGCCGCCATGACGGAAGTGCAGACCGTGTGGGGCGAGGTCGACTTTGCCGGCCTCGACCGGCCGTTCGATCGGACCGACTACTACCTGCAGGAAATGGGAGCGGACCTGCAGCGGCGACTGGTGAGCTTTACCGAACTCGTCCCGCCGGAGAACATTCGCCAGGCGAAACTGCGGTGCAACGAGATCGAGGACCGGCTGAGCAGCGGGCAGGGACGGCGAGTGAATCTGGACATCGGCTACCTGGACCACAACAAGATCGTCCTGGCCAGCGTCAAATACGCCGGCCAGAAGATCCATCTGGGCGACGGCGTCTACGCGGACCTGGTGGCCCGCTACAAGCACGGCCGCTACCAGCCCTTCGAGTGGACGTTCCCCGATTTTCGCGACGGCCGCTACGATGAGGAACTCGCTGAGATCCGCAGGACCTATTTGCAGCAGTTGAGACACCGCGGTGCGGCGGCCATGCATTCGCCGGTGTTGGAGGTATAATGTCGTCGAAATCGCCAGGCTCTCTGGCGAGTTCCCGTGACCTCAGTTGGCGGAGTCAAATCATGGTTTGTTGTCGATCGTCGAAGACATTCACTGTCCTCGTTGGCGCCGTGTTGACCCTGTGGGGGGCCTTTTCCAGCCACGCCGCGGAAAACCTTTTGCCTGGCGTCAAGCGAATTCTGTTCCTGGGCGACAGTATCACTTACGACGGGAAATACGTCGCCTACGTGGAAACGGAATTGCTCGTGCGCCAGCCGCAGGGCATGCCGGAGATCATCAACTGCGGCTTGCCCAGCGAGACGGTGTCGGGACTCTCGGAGGACGGCCACGCGGGCGGCCGGTTCCCGCGGCCGGACTTGCACGAACGACTGGACCGCGTGCTGGCCAAGATCAAACCCGACCTGGTGTTCGCTTGCTACGGCATGAACGACGGGATCTACTTGCCGCTGAGCGACGAGCGGTTCCAGCGGTTCCAGGACGGCATCCAACGGCTGCGGGAGAAGGTCGAAGCTTGCGGCGCGAAAATCATTCATTTGACTCCGGCCGTGTTTGATCCGCTGCCGATTCGCGCCAAGCTGGCCCCGGCGGACAAGGTGACTTCCGGCCAGATGTACGAAGGCTACAACGAGGTGCTCGATCGGTACTCCGACTGGCTGCTGGCCCAGCGCGACCGAGACTGGCAGGTGATCGACCTGCACGGCCCGATGAAGCGGGCCTTGGCCGACGCGCGGATGCGCGATCCCGTGTTCACCTTCTCCGGCGACGGCGTCCATCCCAATCCGGCCGGCCACCAGGTGATGGCCCGGGCGCTGTTGCAGGGAGTGGGCGTTTCTCAGGAATCGCTGGCCGCCACCTTCCGCGAGTACGACGACCACGCTTCAAAGCGCGCTCGCCTGTTCGTCTTGGTGCATCGACGCCAGCGGATCATGACGGACGCTTGGCTGACGGCGGCGGGCCACCAGCGCCCCATGCCAGCGGGATTGCCGCTGGAGCAGGCGGAGGCCAAGGCGGCTGAGTTGACCAGGCAAATCCGAGAGACGGAGAAGGAATGATCAGCATCGGTGATGCTCGGCCGAGCAAAACGAAGTTGCGGGCCGAGCCGGCAATCTGGTACACTTGATCCGTGGCAACCCCTCCAGCCGCATGACGACTCTGCCGGATGGGGATCATGAAGTAGGTCTTTGCGCAAACGCTGGCACAACGGAGAGATTTTAGAGATGACTGTTGCCGAAATCGAACGAGCCATCATTCAACTTCCGCCGCAGGACTTGGCGGAACTCACGGCATGGCTTGACGAGTATCGTGCCACGAAGTGGGACCAGCAGATCGAAGAAGATCTGGAGACAGGGCGACTGGACGTGCTCGTTTCTGAAGCGGAAGGGGAGTACCGCGCCGGATTGGCCAAGCCCTTATGAGGCACTTCACCTTACCCAGCTTCTGGCGCTGTTATCGGCGGCTTCCCAGCGACGTTCAACAGCTGGCCGACAAGAGCTACGAACTGCTGCAGGCCGATCCGCAGCATCCTTCGCTCCATCTGAAACGCGTCGGCAAGACGAGACATCTTTGGTCGGTGCGGGTGGGGGTGCATTATCGGGCCTTGGGGCTGGACAAGCCGGAAGGCATTGTATGGTTTTGGATTGGCTCCCACGCCGAGTACGACAGGCTTCTCTCGTAGACCCGCGCTGATCTCGTCGATGCATTACTTTGCGATCAGGCACAGCGAACGAAGCCGAATATGGATGAATTCATGAGCGACACATACAGTTCTGCATCGGGCTCACGCCGGCCGCCTTCGTCGGGTGCCAAGTGGGGCGTATTGATCGGTCTCCTCTTGGCCGTCGTCGCGCTGTGGATTCTGCGGTCGCCCGGGCGGCGGCCTCCTGCCGAGCCGCGTGCGATCATGCCGCGAGGCGATCTGGCGGAGGACGAGAAGTCGATGATCGCGCTCTTTCGTCAGGCCTCGCCTTCCGTGGTCCACATCACCACCCTGGCGGTCCGGCAAGATGCGTTCAGTTTCGACGTGCTCCAGATTCCGCAGGGAACCGGTTCGGGGTTTGTCTGGGATGCGGACGGTCACATCGTCACGAATTTCCACGTGATTCAGGACGCGGATGCCGCGACCGTGACCATGGCCGATCATTCCAATTGGAAAGCGCACCCGGTCGGCGCGTATCCCGACAAGGACCTGGCGGTTCTGCGCGTGGATGCTCCGCGAGCCGCTCTGCACCCGATTCCGATCGGGACGTCGCACGATCTGCAAGTCGGGCAGAAGGTGTTTGCGATCGGCAATCCGTTTGGCCTGGACCAGTCGTTGACGACGGGGATCATCAGTGCGCTGGGGCGGGAGATCCAGTCGGTGACTCGGCGTCCGATCCGGGACATGATTCAGACCGATGCGGCGATCAATCCGGGGAATTCCGGGGGACCGCTGCTGGACAGCGCAGGGCGGCTGATCGGTGTCAACACGGCCATTTACAGTCCGTCGGGCGTGTCCGCCGGGATTGGGTTTGCGATTCCGGTGGACGAGGTCAATCGGCTCGTTCCCCAGTTGATTCGTCATGGCCGCGTGATTCGGCCGGGATTGGGGGTCCAGGTGGCGCCGGACCGTTTGGCCGCGGAACTGGGATTGTCCGGGGTCCTGATCCTGGGGGTCGTCCCAGACGGCCCTGCTGCGAAAGCCGGCCTTCGGGCCACGCGCCGGATGCAGGGCGGCCGGATCGAGTTGGGCGACGTGATTGTGGCGATCGACGGTCAGGGCGTCCGATCCGTGGAGGAACTGCTCACGGCACTCGATCGGTACCAAGTGGGCGCTCGAGTCAAAGTCACGCTGCTCCGCGACGGCGGGCAAGTCGTGATCGAAGTAGTGCTGGAGAGCGTTTCGTAGCAGGGACGTCCTTTGCAGGATGATTCACGACACCGTAGGCCGGAACAAGTCCGCGCGGTTCCGGCACGGACCCGTTGACTTTCCCGGCCTGCCGTCGCGCCGGAACTGCGCGGACTTGTTCCGGCCTACGCAATCAAGCAGGCTGGGGTCTTGACGATCCCCGTCGTCAGAAGGGCATCCCCTCGCCTTCGTCCGCAAATGCTTCCGATTCCGAAGGCAGCGGGGCTTGGCCGTCCGGTTTGGCGCCCTGCCGCAGGATTTTGAATCCGGTCGCTTCGGCACTCAAGAAGTACTTCACTTCGCTGTTCGCGTCGCGCTGCCACTTGCGTCCGCTGAGCCGGAAGGGCACGTCGATTTCGTCGCCGACGTTCAACTCGTCCACCGCGTCGCAGCCTTCCTGCACGAATTCCAGCGGAATGTAATTCGTGAACCGTCCCTTGTCCTGCTCCAAGACGACCAATCGCTTGCGGAACCCCTTCTGCCCGAAGGTCTTGGTTTCTTCGATCAGATGCACCGTGCCTCGAACCGTCCAATCGCTCATGATCCAGATCTCCGTTGTGAGGAAGAAGCCGCAAACAACTGGTCGCCACCGGTCGTCCGAAGTGCCGCCAGGGACCGTTTGAGAATGGTAGCCGAAGACGGCGGCCCTTACCAGCGGGGCCGGCAGAGCCGGCGAGACCGTGCGTTCCCAGGCGGAGCCTGGGAACGAGGAGGAGCAAGGCGGAGCCTGGGAACGAGGAGGAGCAAGGCGGAGCCTGGGAACGAGGAGGGGGGACCGTTCGCTACTTCACATCGATCTGCCGGAAGATGGGCAGGTGGCGGTAGTAGACTTCCGGGGTGCAAACGGCCAGGGCCGTCATGTACAGGCGGCCGCCGGCTGAGGCGTGTTCGCCGCGCGGAGCCCAACTGCCGGCCGACGCACCCTGCTTCTCTTGCGTGTTGACCAGTGCGTCGCGCATCAGAAAATTCCAGCGTTCCCACTCGGCCCCGCCTACGTGATGCACCGCTTGAGTTCCATAGTACCAATAGTAAACGTTGGGACGGTCGGGGTTCGGCGGGTCGGCCTCCAGCAGGTAGCGGATGCCTTCCATCAGGGGCGGATCCTGTTTGGTCCAGCCCAGATAGATGCGGCACAACAGGGCTTCGGCCGTCATCGTCGGCGTGGGCCGGTGGCCGGGTTGGTATCCGTACAGCGCGCCGTCCCGAAATTGAGCGCTGTCCAGATAATGGCTGGACAACTCGAACGCCTCGACCGGCACGTTTAGCCTGGCGGCCCGCGCGCTCTGCAGGGCCATCAGTTGCCAGCCGACCACGCTGGTGTCGCTCCGTTGCCCTGGGACGCCGACTTCTTTGGCCGGCTGGTAGCGCCAGCCGCCGTCGCGATACTGCGCCTGGACGATGAAATCAATGGCCTTCTGCGCCGGCTCCCGCAGGGCTTCGTCGCCCGTCATCAAGTAAGCTTCGCACAGCACGATGGCTCCCTGGCCGTGAGCGTACATGCCGGTGTTGCCGGTCGAATCGGCGCGCAGATCGCCGTCGGGCTTCTGGTGGCTGACCAGCCAGCGCAGGCCGCTGGCGACGGCGTCCTTGTGGCGGCCGGACAGGTGCGTTTGGCCGGCGCCCAGGAAAGGCAGCAACGCCAGCGACGTGGCGGCCGAGTCGCTGCGTACGCCGCCGTCCAGCCGCCAGCGGCCGTCAGGCTGTTGCTGTTGGGCCATCCAGCGCAGCCCGCGGGCCACGGCCGCCTCGGTCAGCGTCGTGCCTCCCTCCTGCTTGATCAACTCCACGCGGACACGGGGGTCGCGAGCCGCAATGGCCACGCGGCTGCCGTCCGCTCGGCCGATCTCCAGCTTCAGCCGCTCCAGTTCGGGCAGATTCGGGTCGGCCGTGTCGACCAGCCGCAGTTCGCGCGCCTCTTGATCCGCGCGGATTACGGTCTCACGGGTTTTTCGGTCCTGCAGGTCGACTTTCTCCGGCACGGGCAAGTCGAAATGCACCTCCTCGGCCGGATTGGCGATTTCCTCCTGGCCGGGGCGGCGCAAACTCGCGCTGACGATGGCGTTCAGTCGAATGTACTGGAAGTTCTCTTCCCGTGGCGGAACCAGCAACGCCAGGATCATCAGCACGATCAGGTGAATCAGCAGGCTGGTGAGCCACGCCGGGCTGTCTTTCAGGAATCGCAACAGCCACGCGCCGGGAGTGCGTTGCCGAGCCAGTCTGCGCCGCGGTTCGTTGTAGGTCGCAGCGACCCGCTTCGGAGGCAACATTGCCATACCGTCCATCGGCGCCGGGCCGGAGTTGGGCGCCTCGGAACGAGTCTGGGGCTCGGCACGCGGACTCGCCGGAGCGGTTGCCGACAAGTAGGACGGACTGCCAATCCGTCCCGTTTCCGGCGTCGAGCGGTCGCCGATCGGGCGAGAAGTCGCGGCTGGTGCGGCCGCTCGTGCCCGGCGTTTGGCTGCGTCTCGCTTCTGCAGCAGCCGCAAGGCTTCGCGCTCTTGTTCCTCCGTCAACTCGATGCTGGTCTGGCATCGCCAGCAGTCGGCCACCATCAACCACAGCCGCACCGACATCGGGGCCCGGCACTCGGGACAAGTACACATCAAGACGTCGCCTTCGAGCCAGAACATGCCGGATTGCGGCTCTTCAGCGGCGGCGGGCGGCCCAGCCACCGCTGCTGCGGGCCCCGCTTCGTCCGGGATCTCGGGCAGTGGGCCGTCGGACGTCAGATCGACCACGGCCAGGGATTCGATCGAAGAGACGCCCAAAGCGGCATCGCTGGCGGCTTGCGGCCCGGAAAGCAGGCGAAAATCGAGGCTGGCGTCCGAACTGGTCTGGGGCGGCATCAATGTGGGCTGCAGTCTTTTGCGGATTGGGGGGATCACCGATGGCTGAAAAACGTCTTTTTGCCCCCGCAGGTCTTGAGTGCGATACAACTTACCCGATTGCGGATGTTCGCTGTAACGTTTAGTCTAACGACTTTGGATTTGCTTCGACAAGCGATTCCTTCCTGGAGTCTTCATGTCCAACGAGTTGCAGCAGGCGATCGCGGAACTGGAACGTAACATGCGCAGCGTGGTGCTGGGCAAGCCGGAAGTGGTCCGCATGTGCCTGGTGGCCCTGCTGGCTGGCGAACACGTGTTGTTGGAGGACGTGCCCGGCGTCGGCAAAACGTTGGTGGGCAAAGCACTTGCGCGGAGCGTGTCGGGCGATTTCTGCCGCCTGCAATTCACCCCCGACCTGTTGCCCAGCGATATCGTCGGCAGCAGCTTGTTCAACTCGAAGACGTCTGAATTCGAGTACAAGCGGGGCCCCATCTTTGCCAATATCGTCTTGGCGGACGAAATCAACCGAGCCCCGCCCCGGACGCAAAGCGCCCTGTTGGAAGCCATGAGCGACTGTCAGGTTTCGGTGGACGGGGTGACCTACAACTTGCCGAAACCCTTCATGGTCATCGCGACACAGAACCCCTTCGAATTTGAGGGGACGTACGCCTTGCCGGAAAGCCAGCTGGATCGGTTCCTGCTGCGGATTTCCATGGGCTATCCGGATCGGGAAGCGGAGCGGCAGGTCCTGGCCTCGCACCGTGAGGGCGAGCCGGTGGAACAGCTCCAACCGGTCCTCAGTTGCGAGCAGATCGTGGAACTGCAGAAGGGAGTCCGGCAGGTGGCGGTGGAAGCATCGCTGTACGATTACATTCTGGACATTGTGGAGGTGACTCGGCGGTGCGAGGAACTGCACGTGGGCGTCAGCACGCGTGGCGGACTCAGCTTGTACCGGGCCGCCCAAGCGTCGGCCTTGATCGACGGGCGGAAGTTCGTGGTCCCCGATGACATCAAACGGTTGACGTCTTCGGTGCTGGCGCATCGCGTGGTCACAAAAGGTTATGTTCAGGGGGACAGCCGCCGGGCCGCCGAGTCGATCATCCAACGCCTGATGGACGAAGTCCCCGTGCCGACGTAGGACGAGATGGGAAGTGAGAAGTGGGAAGTGAGAAGTGGGAAGTGAAAAACAACCACCGACCACCGATCACCGATCACCGATCACCGATCACCGATCACCGACCACCGATCACCGATCACCGACCACCGATTACCGATCACCGACCACCGATAACCGATCACCGATCACCGATCACCGACCACCGATCACCGATCACCGACCACCGACCACCGATAACCGATCACCGATAACTTCCCTCCATGGACTTCCTCGAACTGACCGGCAAGACAATCCTGGTGTTCGGCGTGGCGAATCGCAAGAGCGTCGCCTACGCGATCGCGCGCACGGTGGAACAGGCCGGTGCGCAGGTCGTGTACGTCGTTCAGGATGACGAGGCCCGCCAGCGCGTCGGCAAACTGGTAGGCGAGAGGGAGATCCTGGTCTGCGACGTGGAGTACGAGGAGCAGATCGAACGGCTGCGAAGCGAACTTGCGGCTCGGAGCGGCAAGTTCCACGGACTGGTGCATTCCATTGCCTTCGCCGACTATGCGGACGGCATCAAGCCGTTCCACGAGACCGGCAAGAAGCAGTTCCTGCAGGCCATGGACATTTCGTGCTATTCGTTGATCCGCCTGTGCAACGCGGTCCAGGACCTGCTGGACGCCGACGCCTCCGTGGTGACGATTTCCATTTCGACCACGCGGATGGCCAGCGAGAATTACGGCTTTATGGCGCCGATCAAAGCGGCGCTCGATTCGTCGCTGGCATTCCTGGCCAAATCGTTCAGTTCGTTTTCCCGCGTCCGCTTCAACGCTGTCGCTCCCGGCTTGCTCAAGACCTCCGCGTCGGCGGGCATCCCGGGCTATGTGGATTCCTATTTGTATGCGGAGCAAGTGATCCCGCGCGGGCAGGCGGTGCAGACCCAGGAGGTGGCCAACGTCGCCGCTTTCCTGCTCAGCCCGCGTTCGTCCGGCATCACCGCCCAGTCGCTGGTGATCGACGCGGGTATGTCGATCAACTATTTCGACCGTCGCATCATCGAACGGGCGGTGGGGAATCAAGCGTGACCGTAGTTGGACATCGCAACTCTGGCTAGGCATACAAGCCCAAATCTCAAATCTGAAATCTCGAATTTGAAATCCGAAACAACTCCAAACCTCACAATCCCATGTCCCGCACACATCCACCGCCGAATGCCTTCAAAGCATGCACTCGTCTGGGCATCGCTGCCGGCGCCGCCATTTTCGTCGTATCCACCGCCGTGGCCGCAGTGGAGGTCCGACCGCTGGTAAGTGCGATCAACGCCGTGGGGCCGAAGGGCGCGGGGCATCCGGCGGCAGTCACCGCCTTGAGGCAACTGGGCCAGGCGGATGCGGCGCAGATCCCGGAGATTCTGGCCGGCATGGACGGTGCCAACCGGCTGTCGGCCAACTGGCTGCGGGGCGCCGTCGAAGCGATTGCTCAGCGGGAGTTGGACCGGGGCGGCACCTTGCCGCAGGCTGAATTGGAGGCGTTTCTGTCGGACACGACCCACCTGCCGCAAGCTCGCAGCCTGGCCTATGACCTGATCCTCCGCGTCGATCCGGCCGCGAAGCAGCGCTGGCTGCCGCGGCTGCTGCAGGACCCCAGTATGGAACTTCGCCGCGAGGGCGTGGCGTTCGCTCTGACCGAGGCCAGAAAGCGGCTGGATGCCGGCCAAACCGTCGCGGCGATCGAAGCCTATCACCGGACGTTGTCGGCGGCTCGTGACGTAGACCAGATCAACGAAGCGGCCAAACGGCTCCGCGAACTGGGCGAGACCGTGGACGTGGCCGCCCATTTCGGCTTCCTCATGCGCTGGCAACTGATCGGCCCGTTCGAGAACACCAAGGACAGCGGATACGACGTAGCGTACGGGCCCGAACGGGATGCGGAACCGGCGGCCGAGTACGCGGGCAAGAGCGGCGCGGTCAAGTGGATCGACCACACGACGAACGACCAGTACGGATTGGTGGACCTGAATGCCGCGTTGGGCAAGCACAAGGGCGCGATCGCTTATGCCCGCGCCGAGTTCCTCTCGGACGCATCCCGCGAGGTCGAATTCCGCATGGGCTGTCAAACGGGTCACAAAATCTGGCTGAACGGCGAGTTCGTCACGGCCAACCATGTCTACCACACGGGAATGTACATCGACCAGTACACGGCCCGCGGGCGGCTCAAGTCGGGCAAGAACGTCATCCTCTTGAAGATCGCTCAGAACGAACAAACGGAGTCCTGGGCTCAGGACTGGAAGTTCCAGCTGCGCGTTTGTGACCAATACGGCACGGCCATCCTGTCCCGAGACCGGGGTCCGTAGATTATCATGGGCATGAACGTAAGCGAGTTTTGGAGTGCGGTGCCTTGTCACCGCTTTGGACGGCGGCCCGTAGCGTTGCGGGTGATTGGGTTCAGCAGACGCTGCAGATCACCGGAACACAATTCGGCGGTCGTTGCGTCGCGATCGAACCAAAGCGGCGACAAGGCGCCGCACTCCAAGACGTACTGAGGAAAAACATCACCCACGGCGAACGCCTGCGATGAGAACTGAAGTCTTGATGTCGATCGTGATCCTCCTGTCCGTTTCCCCGGTTGGCGCCGCCGACTGGCCGCAATTCCGCGGTCCCGGCGCCCGCAGCGTGGCGCCGGACGCCGACTTGCCGATCACTTGGAGTGAGGGCCAGAACATCGCGTGGCGAGCCGATCTTCCCGGCCGCGGCGTGTCCAGTCCGGTGGTGGCCGGCGATCGAGTTTTTTTGACGGCCACCAGCGGCTATCGACACGACCGATTGCACGTGCTGTGCTTCCATGCGTCGGACGGCAAGCGCCGGTGGGAACGTCAGTTCTGGGCGACGGGGCGACCGACGACCCACAACAGCATTTCCGGCGCGGCGCCCACCGCGGCCTGCGACGGGCAGCACGTCTATGCGTTTTTTTCGTCCAACGACCTGTTCTGTCTCGATGGGGACGGCAACCTGGTGTGGTATCGCGGCCTCAGCTACGACTATCCCAAAGCCGGTGCCGACACCGGGATGGCGTCGTCACCGCTGGTCTTGGACGGCGTGGTGGTGGTCCAGTTGGAGAACCAAGGCGAGTCGTTCGCAGCGGGCCTGGATGCGGCGACCGGCGAAACGCGCTGGCGTCTGGAGCGGGCGGACCAGGCCAGCTGGACCTCGCCCATCGCCCTGCCCGGCTCGGGCCGGCGAAAGGCGGCGGTCCTGCTGCAGTCACCGAGTTACGTCACGGCCCACGATGTGCGGACGGGCGCGGAGTTGTGGCGGCTTGCGGAAGGCGCCGCCTCGATCGCCTCGTCCGTGTTCAGCGACGGTTGCCTCTTGGTCCCCATGCGCGGCTTGACCGCGATGCGGCTGTCCGACGAATCCCCAGCCCCCGAAATCGCCTGGGATGCGAATCGTCTGCGGCCGGGTGCGTCCAGTCCGTTGATCCATGACGGTCGAGTCTACGTTCTCAGCAACGCCACCGTCCGCTGCGGCGACGCCAGGACCGGCGAGCTGTTGTGGGCCGTGCGTCTGAAAGGAACCTATTGGGCCACGCCGGTCTTGGCCGGCGATCACCTGTATTGCGTCAACCAGGACGGTGACATGCAGGTCGTCAAACTGGGCGACACGCAGGGCGAGGTGGTGGCGGAGAACCGCTTTGGCGAGGCCATGCACGCCTCGCCCGCTGTGGCCGGCAACGCCATGTACGTGCGCAGCGACAAACATTTGTGGAAGATCGCCAAATGACTCGCGAGCACCTTGAAATCCAGCCGTGCGGCCCGCTGCTGGGCTCGATTCGTCCGCCGGGGTCGAAGAGTATCACCAACCGCGCGCTCGTCTGCGCCGCCTTGGCCGACGGCTCGTCCGTGTTGCGGGGCGCGCTGGACAGCGAAGACACGCGCGTGATGGTCGACTCGCTGCAGCGGCTGGGACTGGAAGTTTGCGCGAACGAGGAGCGGACGGAGATCCGCGTCGCCGGTTGCGGTGGCCGGATCCCGGCGGCGGAGGCGGACCTGTTCCTGGCCAACAGCGGGACGTCCATCCGCTTTCTCACGGCGCTGACCACGTTGGGGCGCGGCCGGTTCCGCCTGGACGGAGTCGAGCGGATGCGGGAGCGGCCGATCCAGGACCTGCTGGACGGACTCCGGCAGCTGGGAGCGGATGTGCGCTCGGAACTCAGCAACGGCTGTCCGCCGGTCGTCGTCCAGGGCGATGGCTTGCCGGGCGGTTCGACCACGGTCCGGGGCAACGTCTCCAGCCAGTTCCTGAGCGGCCTGTTGATGGCAGCCCCTTACGCGCAGCACGACGTGTGCTTGATGGTCGACGGCGAACTGGTGTCGCAGCCGTACGTACGGATGACGCTGGCCGTGATGTCGGCCTTTGGCATCCGCGTGGATGACAGCCGCTTGGACCGGTTCGTGATCGCCTCCGGAAACCGCTATACAGGCCGCGAATATGCCATCGAACCGGACGCTTCGGCGGCCAGTTATTTCTGGGCCGCGGCGGCAATCACCGGCGGCCAAGTGACGGTCGAAGGCCTGACGCGGGACGCCTTGCAGGGGGACGTCGCTTTCTGCGACTGCCTGGCCCAGATGGGCTGCCGAGTGGAATACGGCGCCAACTCGACCACCGTCATCGGCGGCTGGCTGCACGGGATCACGGTGGACATGAACGCGATCAGCGACACGGTCTTGACGCTGGCTGCCGTGGCCCTGTACGCCGACAGTCCGACGACGATCACCGGCGTGGCCCACATTCGCCACAAGGAGTCCGACCGCATCGGCGATTTGGCGCGCGAACTGCGGCAGTTGGGCGCGGCCGTCGAAGAATTGCCGGACGGGCTGCAGATCGTCCCCGTGACGTTGCGCGGCGCCGAGATCGAAACTTATAACGATCACCGCATGGCCATGAGCATGGCGCTGGTCGGTCTGCGGACGCCCGGCGTGGTGATCCTGAACCCACGCTGTACCGAAAAGACCTATCCCCACTTCTTCGAAGATCTCCGTTCGCTGTACGATCGCTAAGCGGCGTGAGCTTCCAGCTTGCGAGGCCACGATCTACCGCATGCTGGAAGCTTACGCCACGGAGAGTTCGGACAATTGTTTCTCGAACGGTGCTAACCCTGGAGGGAGTCCATCGCGATGAGCAAGCCACCGCAAGCCGAGATCGAACAACTGCGGGAGGAAATCCGCTACCACGACCGCAAGTACTATGTCGAGGCCGCGCCCGAAATCAGCGACCTCCAGTACGACCGCTTGCTGCAGCGACTCCAGGACCTGGAGGCCGAGCACCCGGAACTGATCGCGCCGGACAGCCCGACGCAGCGCGTCGGCGACCAGCCCGTGCCGGAACTGACGCAGGTCGAACACCGCGTGCCCATGCTGTCGATCGAGAACACGTACAACCTTGACGAGTTGCGGGAATTCGCGCGGCGCACCAGCCGGTTGCTGGCGGGAGAGCCTATCGAATGGGTCGTGGAATTGAAAGTGGACGGGGCCGCCGTGGCGATTGTGTACGAGGACGGCCTTCTGACTCGCGCCCTGACGCGCGGCAACGGGGTGGTGGGCGACGATATCACCCACAACGTGCGCACCATCGGCGACGTGCCGCTGCGGTTGAGCGGCCGCCAGGTGCCGCGGGTGCTGGAAGTCCGCGGCGAGGTCTATATGACCAACTCGGACCTGGTCGCGCTGAACGAGCGTCAGCAAGCTGCCGGGCTGACGCTGTATGCCAATACCCGCAATCTCGCAGCGGGCGCCATGCGGATGCTGGACCCGCGGATCTGCGCCGATCGGCGTCTGCGCGTGTTCTGCCACGGCGTGGGTTACTGTGAAGGCATCCAGGCCACCAATCACATGGACTTCCTGCGCGAGATCGCCGCCTACGGGCTGCCGCCGACGCCGCTGGTGGAGTGTTTCACCACGTTTGACGCCGCCGTGGAGCATTGCGAGCAGATCGTCGAGCGGCTGCACGAACTGGATTTCGAGGTCGACGGGCTGGTGCTGAAGGTGAACGATTTCGCCCAACGCCAGCGGCTGGGTGCCACTTCGAAAAGCCCGCGCTGGGTGGTCGCCTACAAATGGGAAAAATGGGAGGCCACGACGCGCATGCTGGCGATCAACGTCCAGGTGGGCAAGACCGGAACCATCACTCCCGTCGCCGAATTGGAGCCGGTCCAATTGGCCGGAACCACCGTCAGCCGCGCCAGCCTGCACAACGCCGAAGAGATCGAGCGCAAGGACATCCGCGTCGGCGACGTGGTGGTCGTGGAGAAGGCCGGCAAGATCATCCCGCACATCGTCCGCGTGGAAAAACACGAGCGTCAAACCGACTTGCCCGCCTACCGTTTCCCCAGAAAGTGCCCGGCCTGCGGCACGGGGCTGGTGAAAGACGAAGGCGGCGTCTATATCCGCTGCCCCAACCTGTCGTGTCCCGCCCAGTTGAAAGAACGCATCCGGTTCTTCGCGGGCCGCAACGCGATGGACGTCGAGGGCCTGGGCGACAAGCTGGTCGATCAATTGGTCGAAAAGGGCCTGGTGCGGAGCTACGCGGACCTGTACCGGTTGGCGCTGGAGCCGCTCGTCGCCTTGGAACGGATGGGCAAGAAGTCGTCGGAAAACCTGCTGGCCGGGATCGCCGCCAGCAAGGACCGCGGACTAGCCCGGCTGCTGGCCGCGCTCTCGATCCGCCACGTCGGCGCCCGCGTGGCGGCCGTTCTGGCCGAGAACTTCCGCGACATGTCGGAGCTTGAGGCGGCCGACGTCGAGCGACTGTCCCAGATCAACGAGATCGGCGAGATCATCGCCCGGAGCGTCTACGACTTCCTGCACAGCGAGCACGGCCGGGGCGCGATCAACGACCTGCGAAGCGCGGGCGTAAACATGGAATCCAAAGCCAAGCCGGCGGAGGCCGCCGCTGGACCGCTGGCCGGAAAGACGTTCGTCGTGACGGGGACCTTGGCCAAGTACGGACGCGATGACGTGGAAGCACTGATCGCCCAACTCGGCGGCCGCGCCACGTCCAGCGTCTCCAAGAACACCGACTACGTCCTAGCCGGCGAGAAGGCCGGCAGCAAGTTGGACAAAGCCAAAAAGCTCGGCGTAACAGTCATCGACGAAGCGGAATTCGAGCGGATGATCGGGAGGTAGACGGTGCCAAAGCCGCCGCGTCCCAGAACGCCGGTCAGCTTCTAGCAGCCGATGTAGTCAGCGCGTTCGTCCGAGACAGCCGCCCGCATGCTGGGCCTTCCCACGTCCGGGTCGCCGTCTCCCCCAACTCGGCATTTCGTGCACGGGTCGTTACGAACTCTCACGAGTTCGGCGACGTCGCTACCGCGTGCATTCCTCTTGGCAGTGATCGGGGCCAGCAAGTCGCCCCGTGGCGGCCGCGAGTTATGTGATACAATGCGCGAGTGAGTTCCCCGTTCATCACCACTCGATCAGGAGAGTTGCCATGCCCACGATACGAAAGACGACCATCGCCACAGGACTGCTCGCCGTTCTGTTTTCCTGCGCGGCGAGAGCCGACGCCGGCGACGCGCTGCTGAGGGTTCACGGTGGTTGGGAAAAAGTCGACGCGGGCAGGTTGCTGAAGCAGGAGTTCCGCTTTGCCAACGACCTGGTCGCATACGGGCTGGACTACTCGGCGGAAATCCCCGCAGGCACGCCGCCGGGAAAATGCATGCCGCGCGGGGATCAGGCCCGAGGGAAGCTGATCGCGCTGGGCATGTCGTCGCCCGCCAAGCCGAACTGGTACTACCAGTCGTTCATCGGCATCCAGGTGGACGGAACGAGTCTCCACGACGTGCCGGGCGAGTTCCGCGAAGTCCGCCAATTCGGCCCCGATACGCTGCTGGAAGGCACATGGACCACGCCCAAGGGGCCGGTCTACGTGCGACTCCTGCTGCGCAGCCGCGACGACAAGCTGCTGGTGCAGGTGGCACTCGGCCCGGAAACCGAAGCCAAACGATTGGAGGTGAGTCTGAGCGCTTACCCCCAGGGGTTCGACGAACCTCGCCAGCGACGGCTGGCAACCGCGGTGCGCGACGTCGAAGCGCCCGCCAGCGTCGTACTGGACAAGGCCAAAGAGCGTTGGGCGCTGCTGTACGACGAGCTGCTGCAGACGGTGAAGACGGCGGCCGGCCCTTGCGGCGTGGTCTACGTGCCCGACGAACTCGATGCCGCCATCGTCGGCCTGGGGCCCTACAACGTGCGCACCACGTTCCGGGGCAAGCCGGGCGGCTGCAAGATCACGTTGGGCGTGTGGGACTTTACGCCGCAACACGAAGCGGCGCCCGTCCGTCGCTACCTCGTCGAGTCCGGCCCCACCATCGTCGACGACCTGGCTCTGGTGGCCGAAACCGATTGGCTGGCGGGCCCCGTTCCGGCGACTCGGATCACGCCGGCGCGCATGGAAGAGCTTGCCAAGGCGGCCCAGATCCGGCGCCGGCCGACGCCGTTCGACGAGATGACCAACACGGTGGTCACGCCGCACGTCGCGTGGGTCAAGCCGCTGCCCGGCGGCCCGGTTCGATTGCTGGTGATCGCCCCGCGATGGGAACAGCGCGAGACGGTCGAATTGGCCCAGCGGTTCGACGTGGAGTATCAGACCGTTTCCGTCTCGGCGCCTGACAGCCTGCTGGACCCCGGCTCGCTCTACCTGTACGGCTCCTACGACGTCTACGGCTACCCGCGGAAGAATGAGACCGACGTGCTGTTCGAGATGGCCGACAAGCTCCGCGCGGCAAACGACTGCGTGATCCTCAGCGGATTCCAGCCGAAGCTGATGCCGGAGCAGGTGCGCCGCGAGTTGGCCGAGAAGGTCCGCGGCGGCGCGGGGCTCATCCTGCTGGGCGCCGCCACCGGCTTTCTCGCCGAATTGAAGGACCAACTGAAACCAGCCGATTGGACGGCCGGCGTCGTGCCGGCCGCAAAGCTGCCGGTCCTGGATCGGATGATTGCCGAGAATCGGCCCATCGCCACTGCCTACCAATACGGCAAAGGGCGAGTCCTCGTACTGCACTACGCAGGTGGGAGACTGTGCCTCACGCCCGGCCTCAGTCACGAGGATCCCGATGTGCTCGGCTATTACGATTACTTCCACAGCCTCGTTGCGTCGGCCGTTCTGTGGGCGGCCAACCGCGAGCCGGCCGTGCGGATCGGCTGGACCGACAAGCCGGGCGAGGTGACGGTCCACGCCGAGCGTGCCTGGCCGGATGCCGTGATCGAGGTGATGGACCATGATCCGGCGCGTGGGTTCCGCGAGCAGGCCAACCGGAAACTCGACCTGCCCGTGGGCGAAAGCCGGCACCTGCTGGCGCTACCGGGTCCGGCCACCGGGCCGAGGCTGGTCAGCGTTTGGATCAAGCAGGACGGCAAGACGCTCGGTTGGACGACTGGCCACGTCGACCTGGGGGCCGGCGCACCGCACATCGAATCACTCACACTGAACGAACCGGCCGTTGCGCCGGGCGGGACCGTGGCGGGCACCGTCGCGTTGAGTGCTTCGGCGGCCGACGCCCGAATCGAATTGGAACTGTCCGACTCACTGGGCCGGCGGATCGCGGAACTCCGCCTCACTCCCACCGGCACAACCGCGACGTTCCAGATCAAGCTGCCCCAGACGGTTGCCCTGCTGCACGAAGTGCGCGCCCGGCTGCGGCAGGCCGACCGGCTCCTGGACCAGCAGATCGCCACGTTCGCCGTGCCCGACGGGACGGTGGACGACTTCCACTTCCTGGCCTGGAGCGATGGCTCAAACCACGCGGTGCGGCACTTCATCAACCGCGAATTGGCGGCCGGCGGCGTCGATTGGATCGACAACACGGGCATGACCGGCGGTGACGCGATCCGCGCGGCGGCGGCGTGCCGCAACGCGGCCCGGTGGGGATTGCGCAGCATTCCCTACATCACGCGAATCAGTTCGCAGCAAGCCGCCGCCGGCCCGCGCCGGCCCTGTCTCACCGACCCGAAACACCTGGAGAGTTGGACTGCCGGCCTGGCCGATCGGGCCGCCGGAGCGGCGGCGTTCGGTCCGCCCGGCTATACGCTGGGTGATGAGAACTACCTGGTACACGGGCAGGTCGACGTCTGCACGTCGCCCACCTGCCTGGCCGCATTCCGCGCCGAACTCGAGAAGCGTTACGGATCGCTGGACGCTTTGAACGCCGCCTGGGGAACCGCGTTTGCCGGCTGGGCCGACGTCGTGCCGGCCACGTTCGACGACATCAAGGACCGGCCCGAACACTGGCCGCGCTGGGCCGATCATCGGCTGTATATGGACCGCGTGCTCACCCAGGCGCACGCCGTCGGCCGTGATGCGATCCGCCGCACGGACCCCGGAGCCCGTGTCGGATTCGACGGCGTGTTTGATCTGAACAGTTGGCACGGGTACGACTTCTACCAACTCTGCCGAGCGTGCGACCTGGTGCAGGTCTACGCGTGCCGCCCGCCGCAAATCGAGTATCTCCGCAGTTGGAAACAGCCCGGCGCAATTGTCGGCGCCTGGTACAACCATACGGGCAACTACGACGAGATCTCGGCCAAGCGGCTGGGCTGGGACCTGCTGCTGCACGGCTTCAACAGCAGTTGGTATTGGACCAGCTACAACACCGGCCCCGCGCTGCTGTTCCCCGACCTCCGCGCCGCGCCGCAGTTCACTTGGATGCAGGAGTCGCACGCGGAAATCATGGGCGGCATCGGCAAGCTACTGCTGAACGTCCGTCGCGAGCAGGACGGGGTTGCCATCCACTACAGCCAGGCCAGCGTCCACGCGGGCACGCTCACCGGGCGAACGCACTCGCGTGCCCAGTTGGGGTTCGCCCGCCTGGTCGAGGACCTGGGCCTGCAATTCGACATGCTCTCCTACGAGCAGATCGAGCAGGGCCAACTTGGCCATGCCGGTCTCGGAGATCCCGGCCCACGTGGCAGCGTCTCTCCGAGACGCGAGTACAAGGCCCTGCTCATGCCCGCCTCGACGGCGGTCAGCCCGGCCGAAGCCAAAGCCATTCGAGCATTCGTCGAAGGCGGCGGCCTGGTGATTGCCGACACGGCGCCCGGCATCCTCGACGACCATTGCCGGCTTGTTGAGCCGGGTCTGCTGGACAAGTTGTTCGGCATCGCTCCCAACGGCTTGCCCGAAAAGGCCGGCGAGGAGCCGATTCGCGTCGAGACCGAAGGAGTTCAGATCGAGTTGCCGATGCCGGCGTTCGCCACGAACGTCGAACCGGCCGGAGCCAAGCCCTGGGCCACGGCCGGAACCGCGCCTGCCGTGCTGGTCCATCGGGCAGGCAACGGCTGGACGGTTCTGCTCAACACGGCCATCGAACGTTATGAAAGCCTGCACGCCGGGGGCGACACGCAAGCCGTCCGCCAGCTCGCCGCACGATTGCTGGATCTTGCCGGCATCCGGCCGCAGATTCGCATCACGGCCGATGGGGGCGACGTCGATGCCTGCGAAGTGGTCCGTTTCACCGACGGCGAGAACGACAAGATCCATTACGTCTCGATCGTGCGGGACCAGCGTGCCGCAGGCGTCCAGCCGCAAGACGTGACGATCCACTTCCCGGAGCCGGCCTGGATTTACGACGTTCGGGCCGGGAAGACGCTCGGCCATGCGCAAACGGTCCAAACCGAATTATTGCCTGGCGATCCAAAGATTTTCGCACTGCTGCCCTACGAAGCGAAGTCCGTGGCGGTCGAACCTGGGGCGTCCAAGGTCGCGCTCGGCGCGACGGCCACGTTCGAGATCACGATGCAGACCGGCGCCGACCAGCCGTCCGGCCTGCACTGTGTGCGTGTCGAACTGCTCGACCCGGCCGGCAAGGTCATGAAGCACTACTCGCGCAACCTGCTCACTCGGAAAGCGAGTGTATCCTATTCGTTCGACCCTGCCCTGAACGATCCCGCCGGCACCTGGCACCTCCGCGCCACGCACGTGGCCACTGGCCGCACGGTGACCGTGCCGTTCGACGTGGAAGAAAGGTAGCAACCCCATCGGACACGGCAGAGGGTGGGCAGAATGCCGTAGGCTCAAGAACCTGATGTTGGATCAGCGGGGCGCCCCCCGCACGATGTCGCGGATTTTTCGGAGGCAGGCCAAGTGGGCGGGCGAGGAGGCCAAGCTCGTAGAGCAGACGTGGGGCGTCTGCTCGGTGCCAGTCTTCCCTCAGACAGGGCCAGCACCTAATATGATCTTCAGTTCTGGAGGATGCGTTTGCCCTGGGAATCCCACCCATCTTGACGGAGTTGCGTACATGGCCGGCGTGGCCCTGCTTGTGGCACGGCTCACTTTGTTAGCCGTGCCTGAAGTGCGACGGAACCTTGCCTCAGAATGCGCAGTCGCTGGAGCCGTGACGAGCAAGGATTCCGCTTGAACGTACTCATTCCCGCCAACACCACAGGCAGAGTGTACGTACCGGCGAAGGACCCGGCGAGCATCCGGGCAAGCGGCCAGGCGGTGGACCGCGTTGCCGGCGTCAAATTGCTGCGGCACCAACAGGGTTGTAAAGAACACATCTCCCCAACGGTCCCGCTTCTGCTTGAAGGAGCGGACGTCCAGTTCGCCCCCACTCCGCATCACGGGACAACCCTCCGCCACGGGCCGCTCCGCAGGCCGCGCACAACAGAACGCCCGTCCCAGCGTCTGCCGAACAGTTGGACTTCTCGCCCATACTTCCCATGCCGCGGCGGCCAGTCAAACGGTTGGCGCGAATGCAGGAAATCTCTCCCATCTCGCCAGCATGGATCTTGTCGATCAGCACGGCCGCACCTGCAGCGATGGAGCTGGTTTGTTGGAGAAACTGACGACGCGTAGGGCGGGCAACATTTCTTGAATGGGTCATGTCGTCCTCCTGGGCGGTCGGGGGACTAAAGCCGACTTCTGAACGGACGCGAGCGGGACGGAACGAATCCGGGTCGCGTCTCGGTGGCGGTCGCTCGCCATCTTACACAAAGGAGCCCGAAAACCCAGTCACCGCCCCGTGCAGAAAACAGGGGCAGGGCGGTGAGGTCTGTGATGTTGCGTCTCACGGCTTGATTCGCTCGAGTACCAACACCCAGTCCTGGGGCGACGGCGCGCCCGGTGCCTTGAATTCGCCCGACCATGCCAGCGCGATCGCGGAATCAGCGGTGTCATTTTTCGGCGGCGCGAACTGTGCCCTCGACAGCTCGAATGCGCTGAATTCCTGGCGCTCGCCAACCTGATACAGCCAGAGCCCGGTTTTGCCGGCCGTGACGTTGGTTACGTTGACGGCCGGCGTGTAGTAGGTCTGTTTCCCATCGGTCAGCACCAGCGCCGCGTGCGCCCCGCAGGCCGCCGCCGTCAGGTGAATCCGCGGCCCGATCTCGGGCACGGGGACTTTGCCGAGCGGTTCGCCCCAGGCTCCGTTCTTCCGATCGTGAAGATAGATGGCTTTCAGGCTCGGAGTGTAAAACGCGACCAGGTAGTGTTCAAGATTGTGAAACCGCAGGACGATTCCGGCTTCGGCGTCGCTGTTGGCCTCGACGCTGGCCATCAAGTCGGTGTCGCTGATCTTCTCCAGGATGGTCACCATCCCCTTGCCGCCCACCAGACGGCCGTTCTTCCGCTGGCTGGGCGTGCCGTAGTCTTTCCAAGCCGCGGCATCGGTCCCGTCGAAACGGTCCTCGAAGATCCGAGGCTGGATGTGTCCGTCGAAGGGCTTGGAGGCCGGCCCCGGGTTGACCACCCGACCGAGATCGAATCGTCGGCCGCTGGCCGGATCGAAGTAGAAGGCATGATAGAGCACGTCGCGTTCGAGATTGTGGACGACTGGTCCCGTCCAATTGTAGACGCCCCGTTTGGGCATGTACATGAAACGCACTTCGTTCGGAATCCCGGCGGCAAACGAGCCGGTTTCGGTCCACTCCGGATGCGGCTCGAAGCGCGCCCAAGGATATTGTTCCAGCAGCTTCTTTCCGAATCCCAATTGGGTCGAACCGGGATAGTGCATGCCTTCCTTCCACGTCGTCCAGTCATAAACATTGGCCAGACCTGGGTCGCCTTCCACGCTGGCGTGCCACACGCCGGCCGCCCCGTAGGTAAGGCCCGCCGAACCGCTGAGCATGCTGCCCCAGAAGACATACCGCTGCACATCCTGGAAGGCCGTCTGCATGTGGCCTTCGTAGCAATACTCGCCGATCATCACCGGCATGGCGGGCGTCCGCGCGTAGGCGGCTTGGAATTTCGAAATCGCGCCGTTCGCGGCATTCCAGTCGCCGTGTCCGGTCTGCAGCATGTCGAAGTCAATCACCGTTTCATCCGTGACCGAACTGCGGCCTGAGTGGTGAGGATGCATGGTTGCCGGATGACGATACGGATCGGTCTGGCGAACATGCCGCGCCACCTCGGTCCACAGGGGCCCTTGGGATTCCCCGCCGATGATCCAGATCGCGGGGTAGGCACCGTAGCGGGCGATCAGGTCGGAAGAGCGTCGTGTAGGGAAAGAGTGTACCATCCAGTGTAGATCTCGG
>CAYPGE010000013.1:31682-51193 GCA_964409865.1 uncultured Pirellulaceae bacterium | reverse complement strand
ATTGGCCAGGTGCGAGGCCATCTGCACAGACTCGATGAACTTCTGCGCGGCCGGCCGACCGCCCTTGATGCCAAAGCCCAGGATCGCGCCGCAGCCCTTGGACAGGTAGCGCTGAGCCAGGGCATGGTGCGGATGCGAGGGCAAGCCGGGGTAGTTGACCCAGCTGACCAGCGGATGTGCCGCGAGGTGTTCTGCGACCGCCTGGGCGTTTTCGCAATGGCGCGGCATCCGCAAGTGCAGCGTCTCCAGCCCTTGCAGGAACAGGAAGGCGTTGAAGGGACTCAGCGCCCCGCCGAAGTCGCGCAGCCAGTGGGTGCGGCAAGTGATAATGTAACACAACTGCCCGACGGCCTCGTGAAACACTGCGCCGTGGTACGACGCATCGGGCCGAGTGAACTGCGGCCACTTGTCCGGCTCCTTCGTCCAATCGAATTTGCCGCTGTCCACGATACAGCCGCCGATGCTGGTCCCGTGACCGCCGATGAATTTGGTGGCGCTGTACACGCAGATGTCGATCCCGTGCTCGAAGGGCCGCAGCAGGATGGGAGTCAGCACCGTGTTATCACAGACCACCGGCAGCCCGTACTGATGCGCCGTGTCCGCGATGGCTGCGTAGTCCAGCACGTCGTTCTTGGGGTTGGCCAGCGATTCGATGTACACGGCGCGGGTGTTGGGACGGATGGCCCGCGCGATGTTCGCCGGATCGGTGGCGTCGACGAACGTGACCTCGATGCCCAGCTTCTTGAAGGTCTGGCCCAACAGGGTGATCGTGCCGCCGTACAGCGCCTCGGCGCTGACGATGTGCTGGCCGGCGTGCGCCAGGTTCAGCAGCGAGACGGTGATGGCTTGCTGGCCGCTGGACAATGCCAACGCTCCGACGCCGCCCTCCAGAGCCGCCATCCGCTGCTCGAACACGTCCGTCGTGGGATTCATCAGCCGCGTGTAGATCCAGCCCATTTCGCGCAAGGCGAACAAGTCGGCGGCGTGCTGCGTGTCGCGGAAACAATAGCTGGTAGTCTGGTGGATGGGCATGGCCCGCGAGCCGGTGGCCGGATCGGGTTGCTGGCCGGCGTGCAAGGCTTTGCTCCCCAAACCGGTCATCTGAAATTCTGGCGTTTCCATAACGAGGTCGTCCCTTTCAGAACTCGGTAGAAGGCGATGGTCAGGACGAAAGATTGTAGCAGGCTTCGCCTCTTTCGCCAGGGTGAGGAGGAAGGACCGTAATCCCGCAACCCGCACCATCCTCCTTTTCTCCGCCGCCAGATCATCTACAATGGGCGGAGATCTTCTCCAACACCTTGACTCGATTCACAGGAGGGCGGCACCTTGCGATATCTACGTCCGATTCTCGCTTGCGTTTTTTTCTGTAGCTGGGTCACGGCCTCATCGGCGTCGGAAGACAAACCAGCCAACCCAAATTCGGACGAGCAGGCGGTTCGCCAGCTGTCGCAGCGCATGGTGCAAGCCTATAACGGCGGCCAAGCGAAGGCGATCGCCGCGGCTTTCCTGCCGGACGGTGAAGCGGTGGACGAGGCAGGTAACGTCTACCAGGGGCGCGACCAGGTGGAGCAGGTCTTTACGAAGTTTTTTGAAAAGTTCCCCGGCGCCAAATTGACGCTCGACGTCGCCTCGATTCGCGTGCTGGGCCCCGGCTTGGCGGTCGAGGACGGAATGCGGAAGGTGGTCACCAAGGACGGTACGGGAAAGGCGGCCACCCGATACACGCTGATGTACGTCCAACGCGAAGGACAATGGCTGATCGCCTCGGCCCGCGAATTCACGGCCGACGAGGAGCCGACGCCGCACGAGCGACTGCAGCCGCTGGCTTGGCTGGCCGGCGATTGGGTGGACGAAAACGCCGAATCGGTCGTGCTGATGTCCTGCCGGTGGTCGGAAGACAAGAACTTCCTGCTGATAGATTACACGGCCAAAATCCAAGGGCGATCAGCGATGAAAACCAGCCAGCGGATCGGCTGGGACCCGCTCCACAAGCGTATCCGCTCCTGGGCGTTCGACTCCGATGGCGGCTACGGCGACGCGCATTGGACGGCGATCGCCTCCGGCTGGGTCCTCAAGTCGTCGGCCGTCTTTCCGAACGGTCAAACCGGCTCAGCGACGCTGTTTGTCGAGCCCGTGGACAAAGACAAGTTTGTGATGCGGGGTTTTGACCGCATCGTAGGCGACGAAACCATGGACGATTACGAGGTCACCATCGTCCGCCGTCCGCCGACTCCCGGCAAGTGATCAGTCAAGCCAAAGCGGCGGCAAGTCGCTGCACTCCAAGGACGATACGGTGAAAAGCATGATCCGACGAATGAAAGCTGTTGCATTTGGCATCCTCCTGGTCGGGGTGTCCAGTCTGGCGCTGATCCCTGACGCCTTTGGTCGAGGACCCGGCGGAGGCGGTCGAGGTGGTGGTGGCGGCGGCGCCCGGCCGTCGATGGGGATGGGCGGAGGTCCGCGACCGGGTGGCGGCATGTCGCGGCCCAGTCCGAGCATCTCGCGGCCCAGTCCGAGCATCTCGCGGCCCAGTCCGAGCATCTCGCGGCCCAGTCCGAGCATCTCGCGGCCCAGTGGTGGCGGCATGTCGCGGCCCAACATTTCCATGCCGTCCAGCCGGCCCTCGCTGCCCAGCGTCAGCAGCCGGCCGACTCCGCGTCCCAGCCCAAGTCCCTCCATCTCGCGACCTTCGATGGGAATTAGCAGCAGGCCCAACATCAGCGCCGGTTCGCGGCCCGACATCAGCCGCCCGTCTGTTTCGCGGCCGAGCGTCAGTCCCCCGTCGGTCGGCTCTCGGCCCAACTTCTCGCCGGGCATCAGCAACCGGCCCAGCCTGGGCAATATCGATTCCGGCTTTGGCCGTCCTGGTCTGGGAGACCTCGCAGGCGGCTTCACTCGGCCCAGCCCTGGCGGCGATCGGCCGAGTATCGGCAGACCCGACATCAGCCGACCGGGAACTGGCACCCTCGATCGACTGCCCCTCCCTGGCGTCGATCGGCCGAGCGTCGGCAAGCCTGGTATCGGCGGTCCAAATCGTCCCGGTCTTGGCAAGATCGAGCGTCCGAGCACGCTGCCGGCTGATCGACCGTCGCTGGGCAAGCCGGGAATTGGAGACCGGCCGGGCATCGGCGACCGGCCCGGTTTCGAACGCCCCGTACCGAAGCAACTGCCCGGTGACCGACCGATCATCGGCGGGAAACCCGGCATTGGCGACCGGCCCGGCATTGGCGACCGGCCGATTATCGGCGGCGGCAAACCGGGAATCAGCGATCGACCTGGTTTCGGGAAGGATCGCCCGATCATTGGCGGCGCCCGGCCCGGTTTCAAGGATCGCCCGATTATCGGTGGCGGCAACAACATCGGAAACAAGATCGGCAGCGGCAATATCGGCAACTGGATCGGCAACGACTTCAATTTCAACATCAACAACTTCAACCGGCCCGGCTGGGGCTATGGCGGTGGCGACTGGCGCAACCACTGGGGCGATCACTGGTACGACCGCCACATTCACTACCATCACCACGGCTGGTATCACGGTTGCTGGACCGGCCATTGGGGCAACTACTGGTACGTGCCTGTCGGCGTCGGCGCGACCTACTGGGGTCTGCGCGCGCTGACGCCGTATTGGGGATATGGCTACTATTACGGCTACGTGAATCCGTACTACACGACGACCGTGGTGGCGACGGCTCCGGCCTACGACTACTCGCAGCCCATCGTGATCAACAACTACTATGTGGAATCGGACGACCAGGACGCTGCGGCGAACGCACAGGCGCCCGCCCCGGCGGAAACATCCGACGAACAAGCGGGATACCGCCTGCTGGATCAGGCCCGCGACGCGTTCCAGCGGATGGACTACAGCAATGCGCTGAAGCTGACGGAACAGGCGGTGCGGAAAGTGCCGAACGATCCGGTGATTCACGAGTTCGGCGCGCTGTGCCTGTTTGCGCAGGGCAAGTACCAGCAATCGGCGGCCGTGCTGAATGCCCTGTTGGCCGTCGCGCCCGGCATGGACTGGACGACGCTCATCAGTCTGTATAACAGTTCGGACGAATACACCGAGCAGTTACGGGCGTTGGAGGCGCACTGCAAGCAGCAGCCGAACGACTCCGCGGCCGCGTTCGTGTTGGCCTACCACTACCTGATCTGCGGCCACACCGATTCGGCGAAAAACGCCCTGGCGCGGGTGGTCAAGTCGCAGCCCGATGACCAGGTGGCCAAACGGATGTACGACGCGCTGCAGGGCGACGACGAGGTCCAGACGCCGCCCGACGCGGTGGCAGAACGGACGGTTGCCAGACCGGCCGTCGAGCCCGCGCCGGAAGCAGCCAAACCGGACGAGGTGGTGCTGACCACGGATCTGGTCGGCCAGTGGCACGCGGAACGCGACGGCAACGCCTTCGATCTGACGATCGACGAGCAGGGCCAGTTCACCTGGAAATCGTCCCCCAAGGGCAAGGAGCCGACGACGATCTCCGGCAATTACCGCACGACGGACGACGCGCTGGTTATGGACAGCGCCGACCAAGGCACGATGGCCGGCCGCGTCACCTCCGGCGGTCCGGATCAATTCCAGTTTGTGATCGCCGGCGGCCCGCCCGGCGATCCCGGGTTGACGTTCCAACGCCTGAAAGCCAAGCCCTAAGCAGCGTTCGACAAATAGATAACGGTCCAGTGCTTCTTGCTGGTCATGACGCGGAGTGTGATGGCTTCTTTGACGGAAGGACCGTTGTTTCTCGAACGCGGCTAAGTGATTTAGAACCGCTAACAAAACCGTTCGGCGCGGGTCTCTGACCCCGCCGAAACCGCCGACCGAAGGTCTCCGATTTCGGTTTTGTTCGCGGTTCTTAGACGCGTGCCTTGATTCGCAACCTGTCGGCGATTGCTGAGTACGGGAGCCGCCAGGAACGTCATCCTGATGATCTCCGATGGCCAGGGGTTACGCCCCCTGCATCAGCTGTGCCACGCACGTCCTGAAGCTGAGCGTCGAACGGGTCGTACGCCAGGGCGGCCTGGAATTCGGCCTGGGCGGCGAAGTATTCCGCCTGGGCTTCCAGCCACGAGATCTGCGCGTCGGCGACGGCTTGCTCGTAGATGTTCAAGACGATCAGGTCGATGTCGCCGGCGTTGAAGGCTTCGCGGCCCAGGTCCAGCGCTTGGCGGCTCAACTCCAGGTTCTTTCCGGTGCGTTCGATCTTGCCGGAGGCGGCTTCCAAGGCCGAGACGGCGTCTTGGACTTGGGCCGCGATCTTGTTGGCCACGAACTCTCGCTTGGCGCGCAGCTGAGCCAGTTTCCCTTGCACCGCCGCGACCTTGCCGCGAGCTTCCCGGCGCTGCAGCGGCACTTCGCCGTAAACTCCGGCTTCCAGTTGAAACGGATTCTTCGAGCGATTCGGGAAGGCCGCCGATCCCACATCTTGGGAGGCTTCCAGGACCGCGTCGAACTTGGGCAAGAGCGAGTTCTGCGCTTGAGCCAACTCGACGCCCGTTTGTTGGATCAGCAACTCCAACTCGACCAGTTCCGGCCGCGCCGCCAAGGCGGCCTGGATGTCCTGCTGCATCTGTTCGACATCCGGAGGCGTGTGATCGGGAAAGCCGCCGGGCAAGAGCGTGACATCGGGCAGCAGCGGCTGGCCCTCGGGCGTGCGCAGGAACAGCGACAGCTTGATCGCGGCCATCTGCAGCTTGCGCTGGGCGTCGATCACTTTCGCTTCGCGCGAGGCGATCAGCCGCTGGTTGTCGATCCGGGCGATGCGCTCCAGATCGCCGCCTTGCACGCGCTGCTCGATTTGCTGGACGCGAGCCTGGGCCAGCCGCAGCAGTTCTCGGTGCGCCTCCAAAGCCTGTCCGGTCGCCACCCAATACCAGTAAGCCTGCGACGCATCGCGGACGAACTCCAGCAATTGGGTCTGCACGGCCGGTTCGACCGCCGCTCGCGCCAGCGCCGCCTGCGACACCCCGCTGCGCCGCTTGTCGATCAGCCGGTCCTTCAGCAAGGGGACACCGATCCCCAGCGAGAATTCTCCGCCGCGATTCGTCTCCTGTTCGTACGCATAGGGATGGAAGTGGCCGCGGCCGAGCTTGTAGCCCGCGAACACATCGCCGCCGCCCGGCAGCGGCTGGTCCAGTTTGACGACGGTGCGGTACCGTTTGTAGTAGCCCATTGGATTCGCCAGGCTATAGGCCTTGAGCCCCGTATCGAACTCGCCCCAGGCCGCCAACTCCTTCCCCGCCGCGATGTCTCGCTCGCGGAGGGCCACTTCGAGCAACGGATACGATTCGTAGACCGACTGGATGACATCGGACAAGGTCAGCGCGGTTTCCGGAATGGGTTCGGCGGCGGCTTGGCCTGCACGGGGGCCTTCGGCGGCGCAGGCTTGCGCGGCAACCGGGACTTCGTGTTTCGCCGCCTTGACAACTGGAACCGGCCGATCATCAAGATTGGCAGCAGCCATCTTGCAGTAGCGGTCAAGGTCACTGCATACGGTCGGTGTCAGCTGTCGGCACGCGGACATCAGCACCAGGCAGGAGCAAAGCAACCAACGTGGGATGGGTCGAGCCTGCGAGGGGCGTCGTCCGCGTTGGGCAGGCACTCTGCCGCTGGGACTCGAAGACTCGGCGCACGCTGTTTTGTCGCCTTTCGCTCCGCGAAAGGGCGTCCTTTCGCGGAGCGAAAGGCGACATTGTCCGTGGACGGGTCCGAAGCCCGCGCACGCACCCGGCTTCCTGCCGGCCGGTGGGTGGCTGTTCGGGATATGCGGAACGTGGGCGGTCGCCATCCTTGGCCTGACTTCCAGTGCTACTTGCGCCCCGTGGGTTTCTTCTCGTCCTTGGTTACCGCCGCGGCCGCTTGTTTGGCGACGACCGGCGGGAATCCGTTCAACTGGCGCCAGATTTCGTAGCCCAGGCTGACCTCGCTGAGCATCACCCAGCCGTTGGCCCGGACGCCCTGGCGCAGAAACGGTTCGGGCGGCCACGGGTCGTCGTCTTCCTGTTTCAACAGTACGCGGAACTTGCCGGTGCCGTCGTCCGTCGCATCAATCGAAACGACCTGTCCGCCGAACGTGCCCACGGCCACCGAGGGCCAGCCGGCAAACTGCACGGCGGGCCAACCTTCGAACTGCAATCGCACGTGGTCGCCCGGCGTGCCGGCGTCGTCGGACGCACGGATCAGCGGCGTGTCGTTGCCGGACACCCACAGCTCGACGGCTCGTTCCCCGGCGGACGGGACGATCGTGAACAGGTCGTCGCCCTCCTTCACCATCTGTCCCCGCTCGTAGACCGGCATGCGGAAAAGGGTGCCGTCGCGCGGGGCTTCGATGATCAGGCGGTCCAGTTCGCCCAGTTTGATTTCCACGTCCCGCATCTCCTTCCGGGTGGTCGCCGCTTGCCCGGCCGCGTCCTCGCGCATGGCGCGGGCGTATTCCACTTTGGTTTGCGCCTCGCGGCGTTTCTGCTCCAATTCGTGTTTTTTGGCTTCCAGTTCTTTCTCGGCGGCGACGACTTCCCGCCGCACGCCCTCCAGTTCCGCTTTGGCCACGTCCCATTCCGACTTGAGTTTCTCGATTTCCTTTTCCGGCTTCAGACCTTTCTCAAACAGGGCCCGCTGCCTCTCGTAGTTGACGCGGGTTTGCCATTCCTTGGCCTCGTAGCCCGGCACGAGGCCCTGTTTGGCCTGCAGTTTGGCCTCGGCGCCCTCGACCATCTCCTGCGCCGCTTGCACCGCATAATCGCGAGCGGCGGCAAAGTCCTCGATGTTCTGCTGGTAGACCTCGACTTTCGTCTCGGCCGTCGCCAGCTTGGCCTTCAAGTCCTGCAACTGAGCGTTCAGTTGTTCCGCCAGATTCGCCGCCGTGGGTTGAATCTCCAGGATGAACTCGCCCTCCTTGACTTCCTTTCCCTCAAAAAGTCCTTCGCCCACGCGGGCCACAATACCTTTCGTGGGCGAACTCACCGTCTGTTGCCGCTGCTGTGGGTCGTAGGCCACCACCTTGCCCGTGCCCCGGGCCGACTGCTGCCAGGGCAAAAACGCCATCGCGCCAATCGCCAACACAAGCAACACCACCAGGGCGTTGGCCAACCGCCGCGCGTTCCGCGAGGACTGCACCAGCTTCAACGCGGGCAGCGTTGTCTTGCTAGCTAACGGTCCACTCGTCATCCGACCTTTCCTCCTCTGATTATCGTGTCCAGGGGCCGTGATCGTTAAATCTTATTCAATCGGAAAAGTCGCTGCCGTCGTATTCCGCGTGCGCGGGGCTCCGGCCCAGCGTCACCACGTGATCGCAGCGCTCGATCACCATCTGCCGTCCGGTGACGATCAACACGGTCCACGGGCGGTCCTGGCCGGCAAGGTTCGCTAGCAGAGCATGGAGCGTGTCGTCCGGCAGGGCGTCCAGGGTCCCATCGATCAGCAGCAAACGAGGACGGTCGGCGATCGCTCGGGCCAGCATCAACCGCAACGCTTGCGTGGTGGACAGCGGGGCGCCGTTGGTCTGCAGCATGGTGTTCAGGCCGTCGGGCAGTCGCAGGACCTCGTCCACCAGCCCCACGGCTGCCAGTGCCTCGCGCACATCCTGGGCGCTGGTTTTCGGCCGATTCAAGTGCACGTTCTCGTCGATGGTGCCGTGGAAGATCTCGATGGAACGCGCGACGGCCAGGTGCTCGCACAGCGAATCGGCTCGCAACTCCCGCAGGTCAATGCCGTCCAGCTCCACATGGCCGGACACCGGCTGGCGCACACCGCTCAGCAAGTCGATCAGCGTGCTCTTGCCGCAACCCGACGGTCCGGTTAGCGCCACGCACTCGCCGGGCTTAATCTCGAAGCTCACGTCGTGCAGTACCTTGTGTCCGTGGCCCTCCTGCCCGTGGTAGCTGTAGGAGACTTGTCGTACCGCGACCCGCGCGGGGACGCCCGCCCCCAGGTGGAACAGCTTATCAGACCTTTCCGTGGGCAAATCAAGCAGGTGCCCCAGTTTGTCGACCGATGCTAACAGGTCGTAGAAGCTCTCCAAGTGCTTGCCCATCTTGGCGAACGAGCCCACGATGGTCGTCACGATCAATTCGGCTGCGACCAGCTGTCCCAAGGTCAACTGGCCTTGAATCACGAGCCAGCCGCCCAATCCCAACAGCGCGGTGGCGACGAGGGCCTGCAGACCCAGGGCAAACAGCAACTGGCGGAGCACGATCCGATAGTGCTTCCTGCGCGCATCCAGGTACTCGACCGTCAGCCAATCCGAGCGATCCAGCGCGAATTGATGGCCGGAGTGCAATTTGAACGCCGTGGGATGACGAACCAGTTCCTCCAACCATTCGCCGACGGCATACTTCGCTCTCGACTCCCTCACGGCCGTCTTCACCGCTCCGCGACCGAGGCCAAAGGTGACCAGCGCGATCAGCAGCATGAGCACGAGGTCGAAGCCCAACAGAAATGGATGGTAGAAGGCCAGCACCGCCATGCCCACCAACGTCTGCAGGATGATCGCGACCGCATCCAGCAGCAGCGAACTGGCGATCTTTTGGACGGTCGCAATCTCGAAGAACCGATTGACCAACTCGGGAGCATGGGCTTCGTCAAACGTCGTGCCGCGCACGCGTGGCAAGCGATACGCCAGGTCCGCCACCAGTCGCACGAACAAACGCCGCTGGAGAATCTCGACCACGTAGGACAATAGCCCGCGCAGGGCCGCGGCGAACGTGAGAAACGTGAACAGCAAGATGGCCAGCACGATAATCGGCTGCAGGTATCGCCCGAACGCGACCGTGTTGACCAACGCTTCGACGGCGATCGGCGTGGCCAGCAGCAAGACCCCGTCAATCATGGAGAAGACGAGGATCACCCACAGGTCTTTCCTCTCCGGCAACATAAGGTTCCAAAGCCGACTTGGCGGCGATACGGAATGCGAATGGCCGTGGCCATGGCCCCGGTCGGGAGCGGACTCGCCGGCCAGCGCCGCCTGGCCCACCACCCACTGCCGCAGACTGTCGGACGTCCCAACGCCCAACCGCTGCCGCAAGCTCCGCAGGGAAACCCACTGGTCGGACGCATCGGATTCCAGCCCCTTCAGGCGTACCCGCCGGCCGCGGACCCCGCAGAGCAGCACCCACCGCAAGGAGCCGTCCGGCTGTTCGATGCCCGTCGCAACCGGTATCCCTTGGCGAGCGAAAGCCGCGGCGTCTTGCAGCGTACAGTCCAGCAACTGCACCCTCAGAGCGATGCTCTCACCGACCTCGACGAGCCGCCGAGCCCAGGTGGCCGCGTCGTCCCCAGGGATCGCCCGCTCGGCTTCGCCCAATCCGCGCGCCGCCAAAATGCGATCGAACGGCAACTGGGCCGCCGCCGAGAACTCTTCCAGGATTCTGAGAGCGTCGTCGGTTTGTTTCTGCCGATTTGGCCCGTCGGGTCGTGGACCTGTCATTGCGGATATCCGACTACAAATTCCTGTATTTCGTCGCGTCACCTGTCTTGGCACAGAGTTGGCGGCTGCGCAGACAGTAAGCCGCCAAGACAATCAAGTCCAACGACAGTATAGTTTACGGAAAGATCCGGCAAAAACGGAATGGCCCGAACAAGTTCAGCGTCGAAAAGGAGGAACCATGATGTATCGGCCGAAAATCGTTTTCGTGTGGCTGGCATTTTCCGCCGCGACGGCGGTGACGGCCGCGCCGCCTGAAGCCAAGCCGCGGCTGGGCATCAATCTGGCGGGGCCGGCGGATTGGATGACGGAACTGCCGTTTGTGGACGTGTTCCGCACGGCCCGGCCGTGGATCAGTCAGAAGAAAGGGGCGGGGTGGGGCCAAGGGCCGGAACTGGCAGTCGACGAGTTCGGCTGGGTGAAGCGCCTGGAGCCGGGCTGTTACGCCGAGGCCATGCTGTGTACGATCAGCGGAGGGCACTACCCCGGCGGGACGTATGCCGTGTTGTACGAGGGCGAAGGCAAACTCGATTTCGGCAAGAACGCCAAGGTGAAGGAACGTGAGGCGGGCCGTATTCTGATTGACGTGGATTCGAGCAAGGGCGGGTTCTCGCTGCAAATCCACGAGACCAATCCTCAAAACCCGGTCCGCAACATCCACGTGATCATGCCCGGCTTCGAGCAGACGTGGGAGCAAGACCCGTTCCATCCAGCCTTCCTGAAACGCTGGCAGGGTTTGGCCTGCTTCCGCTTCATGGACTGGATGCACACTAACGGTTCGGAGATCAGCACCTGGAGCCAGCGGCCGACACTGCAGCACGCGACGTTCTCAAAACGCGGCGTCGCGCTGGAATGGATGATCGAGCTGTGCAACCGCCAGAAGATCGACCCCTGGTTCTGTATGCCGCACCTGGCGGACGACGATTTCATCCGGCGATTCGCCCAGATGGTCAAAGAGCGGCTCGACCCGTCGCTGAAGATCTACATCGAGTACTCGAACGAAGTCTGGAACTGGCAATTCCAGCAAGCCCATTACGCCAGCGAGCAAGGCATCGCCTCGGGCCTGGCGTCCAAGGACAAGGGGGCGCAGGCCGCCTGGTACTTCACGGCCCAGCGCTCGCTGGAGATCTTCACCATCTGGGAATCCGTGTTCGGCGGCCACGAACGGTTCGTGCGGGTGCTGCCCTCGCAGGCCGGCAACACGGCGGTATCGGAAGGAGTCCTTGGCTTCCGCGACGCCGCCAAACACGCCGACGCGCTGGCCATCGCCCCGTACATGCCGTACAGCATCGGCCGCGGCAAGACGGCCGACCTGGGCACCCAGATGAAGGACTGGACCGTGGACCAGATGCTGGACCATTTCGAGAAGACGGCCTTCACCGACAGCCTGGAACGGATGCGCCGCGGCAAGACCGTCGCGGACAAGTACGGCGTGAAGCTGATCGCCTACGAAGGCGGCCAGCACATGGTCGCGTTTGTCAAGGACCAGGCGTTGGTCAAGCAGCTCAGCGCCACGATGCACGCCTGCAACCGCCACCCGCGCATGGGCGACATGTACCGGCGGTACTTCGACGAATGGGCCCGGATCGGCGGCGACGTGTTCGCCGTCTTCTCGTCCATCGGCCGCTACAGCAATCACGGCGCGTGGGGCCTGGCCGAGTACTACGACAGCCGCCCCGCCGACTATCCCAAGCTCGAAGCCACGCTCCGCTGGGCCAAGAATCACGGCCAGGCAGTGGAGGCAGACTAGTCCGATTTTCCGTGGCGTAAGCTTCCAGCTTGCGGTCGATCGTGGCATCGCAAGCTGGAAGCTTACGCCACTTCAGCTAGAATGGCGCGCATGAAAGCAACCCTCTTGCTCCCGCTGCTGATCTTGGCGGGCGCGCCTGGCTACGGCCAGACCATCGGACACTGGACGTTCGACGGCAGCGGTTCTTCGTCGGTTCAGGGCCCGGCGGTGGGCGTTCCGCGGCGGTGGAGCGAACGGCCCACACGCTGGCCGGCCGGCCATTATTCATCGTCGACGCGTCTGACGGCTGACGCGCCTCGCTGGCGGCACGTGGCCGTCGTGTACGATCAGCCGGTGGGCGTCGTGACCTGCTGGGTGGATTATCATCTAACGCAGTCGGCAAAGGTCAGCAAGCCGCTGGCCTGGGACGATGGACCGTTCTTGATCGGCGGGCGGGGCGACCGTTGGGGCGTGGCCGGCCTGTTGGACGAAGTCCGCGTCGTGCGCGGCGCGGATCTCGCACGTCCGCAAGATGATCGACGTGCAGGCCGACCACTTCATCATCGCCGAAGGCACGCAGGTGACCCGATCGGTTGCCTCGCGAGCCAAAATGCTCAGGTGGATGTGACCGACGCGTGCGAGTGAGCCGAGGAAACGTTCAGACTGTTGCCAGCTCGTGCCGAGCGAGTCTGATGTCACCGCGCGCCACTCCCAGGCGCTGCAGCTCTTCGTCGATTTCCCACTCCGTATCGTTCTTCACGATGTGAACCCTGCCTAAATCGTCAACCTCCAAATGCATGAAGTTGAAGTCGACGAAGCGGCCCCGTAACACGCCCGAGTTGACGACCCGGTAGCATCCTGCTTGGTCGTCCACAATGGCCTTCGTCTCCGTACCATCGTTCGGGCACCAGTAGTCTGCAAATGATTGCACCAATTGGCGGTACGCCTGAAGTCTTGGGAATTGGTGGAACTGCCGGGACTGACGATGCGGCCGGACAAAGAGGGCCGGAGGCACGCGATCCGGATCACCGCGACGAATGACGCGGTGGGCGTGATGCCGGTTCGCTCGTGCAAGGGCTTTTCGGGCGCCACCGCGGAGATTCTCAAGACGAACAATCTGCTCGATCATGAGCGGTTGTTCGACGTCATGACCGAACGACAGGTGCCCGCCGACCAGTTGAAGGCGGCGGACATCCTGTGCTGGGACTTGCACGCCCGGATGCTCAACAAGCCGCTGCACGCCCTACTGGGTACCAAGCGGACCAAGGTGCTCCGCTACGGTGACGTGCGCGGACGACAGCCGGACTTCTCACCGCAGAAATACGCGGCCAACGTCGCCGGCTACCTGAAACGCACGGGACTCCGCGCGACGAAACTGCATTTCCCAGGCAACATGGGCACGCCGGAGAGCATCTCGTTGGCGATGGTGAAAGAGACGCTGCGAGTCGTGCGCGCGGCGACCGGCCCGGAGCCGACCCTGGCCTGGGACCCGTGTCCCGGCTCAGCCGAGTCGGCCACGCGATCCCTGGACGAGGCCAAGGAAATCCTCGCGCTGATGGACGAACTGGGCTACTCCTGGATCGAAGGCCCGCTGCCGCCGATGCCCTTCGAGCAGCAGATCCCCAAGTACGTCGAGTTGATCAAGACCGGGACAAAGCAGCGCATCCAGGCCGAGGGGCCGGGCTCCCCGATTGGCGACGGCACACCGCTGGACGTGATGCGGCAATGGGCCGAGGCCGGCGCAATTGCCCAGTGCTCGACCGACGTGTACATCGCCCACGGCTTGACGAACGCCTTGCGGATGATCGAATATGCCAGGGTCCATCCGCCGCTGGTCATCAATCTGCACTGGGCCTGGATGCCGCACGCGCATTTGGCGATGGCCTGCGACGAGCATCTGATGCCGCTGGTCGAGTTCCCCATGGGCGAGGATTTCCCCAAATCCATCCTCGACGGCCCGCACTTGCTTGCACCGGACTGGTTGGGAATCTACCGCTGGGAGGCCACGTGAATACAAGACTTTTCCGCCGATCCGTCCGCGCGACTTCTTGGGCGTCAACGCCTACGGAAACATCCCGTTCCTGGTCGCGAAAGAATGATTGACACACGATCTCGATCAAGTCAGGAGAGCCGATGAACACGCGAAACCATTCGCCGGTTATTAGACATCGCGTCTGTCGCCAACCACTCCGCGTAGGCAGCCTCGCTGTCTGGCTGGGCCTATTGCTCGGAGCCGTTGCGGCGGAAGCCGCGGAGCCGGTGGCCATCTTCCATGTCGGCAACAGTCTGACGGATCAGGCCTACGGGATGCACGACATCGCGAAGGCCCGCGGGCACGAGACTAAATTCGGCCGGCACATGATCCCCGGCGCGCCGCTGGAATGGCTGTGGAACCATCGCGGCGAGGGCTTCCGCGAGCCCGGCCGCGACAAGCCGGCGGACGAGATCCTCAAGGGCAGCAAGTGGGACGTGCTGATCCTGCAGCCCTTCGGCCGCCCGGCGGAGAACGCTGTCCAGTTCGGAGCCAACTACGCGGCGGCGGCGTATGAAGGTAATCCCGCCTGTCGGGTGTACGTCTTCGCCAACTATCCGGAGATCGGCAAAGACCGGGAAAAGGCCGATCAGTGGGAGCAGCGTTGGCTTTCGGAAACGGACACGCGCGGCCGAGCCCACTTCGAAAAAGTCGCCGCCGGCATCTCGGCCAAGTTCCCGGACAAGGAACCCGTGCGGATCATTCCCGTGGGCGAAGTCATGTACCGCCTGCACTTGCGCATGAAGGACGGCAAGGTCCCCGGCTTCAAACACATCGCCGATCTGTACGCGGACGGCGTACACCTGAACTCCGAGGGCAAATACCTGGAAGCCGTCACCCACTACGCCGCCGTGTTCCAGGAAGATCCGCACGGCTGCATCACGTCCGGCTTGCGTTTCTGGAAGGCGCCGTATTCCGTGGAGAAGCCCTTCGCGGAGGTGGTGTGGGATGTCGTCGCGGAGGTAACGAAGGCGGTGCCCGACAGGTGAGGCCCATAACCCCACTGCCGCCAACATCGTTTCGGGCTCAGTCGGCGGGAGATTCGTAGGCGCCAAGGTCGACGGCGCCGCCCTGCGGCCGAGCCCGGCCCGCGATGTCGGTCTTCGGCGCCAGGTCGGCAACGCCCGCATCGATGGCCGGACTCCCCTTCTTGAGACGCAGATCTCGAGCTGCCGCATCCACAAAAACTGCGCTGGGGTCAGCGACGATCAAGTTGTGATCGGCCGTCATGTCCTCACCCGCCTGGACGGACAGCGCCGAGGTCAGGTTGTTGCGGACCGTACAGCCGGCGGACGGAGTGCCGTTCTTGTGCTTGCCGACCCGGATCGCGGCGGGGCCCGGACGTTGATCGTTGGGATCGAGCACCGTGTTGTTCACGATCCGGCAGTTGCGGGCGCCCGCAAGCGTGATGCCGTGGTAATGATCGACGACGATGACGTTGTTCTCGATGATCCAGTCGACGAACATCCCGTCGAAGCAGCCGATGCCTTGCAGCGCACCGCGATGCGGTTGAGCCGCGTCTTCATAGTTGATGATCGTGTTGCCCCGCAGGACAATCCCCACGACCTCCCCGGTTCCGACTCCCACCGGCCCTCGTGACCAGCTCTGGAAGCCGTCGTCATGGTTGGCGTTGACGTCGTAGCAGTTCTTCACCAGGTTGTACTGGAACGTACTGTGGTCCCCCAGACCGCGGAGTCCGTCGCCGGCGAAGTTCTCGATGGTATTGCGTTCGATCAACGAGTGGGACGCGCTGACCGAGATGCCGAAGTTGACGTTTTTCAAGCGATTGCGCCGCACGGTCATCCGCGTGCCGTCGGCTTCGATGCCGTTGCAGGACAGTTCATTCCACTGCTCGGCCGACCAGCGCGACGCATCTTCCGCGGACCGCAGCACGCAGTCCTCCACGACGATATCGTGGATCGGGCCCTGCCAGCCGTGCGACTCGAGGTCGATCAGCGTGCGCGGCTTCTCGCCGCTCCCAAACTCAGGACTGACGTGCAGCCCCTTCAAGGCCCAATGCGAACTGGATCGCAGGCGAACGCTGCGGAACCGAGGCGTGTGCCCCTCGACGGCGGCGATCGTAATGCAGTCCGCGTTGTAGTGACCCTGGATCACCAGGTCCCCGTAGTAGCCGCTTCTGAGCCAGATCGTATCCCCGGCCTTGACCGGCGCACCCGGATGCTTGGGCACCAGAGAGCTGTCGCTCTTGTAGGGGAGCGAAGCCCAGGCCCGGCTTTCGACCAGGCCTTTGTCAAGAACCTCCTGCAGACTCCGCCAGGGCCTCTCCGCGCTGCCGTCGTTGGCCGCACTGCCACGATCCGGGTCCACGTAGAAATCGGCGGCAGGAATCGGCACCGCGATGAGCATCAGGATAGCGAATCCGACAAACGTCCGCAGCATGGCTCACACCTTTCTGTTACCGGCTTGATCTCGGTAACGATCGTTCCGCGAACCAACCAGACCAAGAGGTCGATTGGCACGATTCCACCGAAGTCCTGTTCAGGCCGCTGATCCTATCGTGCGACACGGCGCGTGTAAAGCGCCGTCCCATGTAGCGCCGGACGTCCGCGCCATGGAGGCTGCACGGGTTGTCACCGCTGCCCGCCGGCAATAAGCTGTACGAGGACTAATTGTCCGGGAGCCACGATCATGCAGCGGTTCTGTACTTGGTTCGCACTCAGCGTCGTATCGCTTCTCGTGGCGGCTATATCGGCCGGTGCCGCTGAGTCGCCGCCCGTCGCCCCGGCCGTTGGCAAGTTGTCTCCGGACGAGACTGACTTCTTCGAGAAACGGATCCGGCCCGTGCTGGCCGAGCGCTGCTATGCATGTCATTCGGCCAAAGCCAAGATCGTCCAGGCGAATCTGAAGTTGGATACGGCGGCCGGTTTGCGGGCCGGCGGAGATTCAGGTCCGGTAGTGTCCGCGGGGAAGCCGAAGGACAGTCTGCTGATTCAGGCGATCCGCTGGGAATCGGTGGAAATGCCGCCGGACGGGAAGCTGCCGGACGCGGTGATTGGGGATTTCGTGCGTTGGGTCGAGATGGGCGCACCCGATCCGCGCACAGGAGAGGAGGCCGGCGCCGCCGAGCCGCCGCCGGACGCGGCGAACCACTGGGCGTTCCTGCCGCCGGTTCCGCATCCGCCGCCGGAGGTCCGGGACGCGGCCTGGCCAAGCGGCGACCTCGACCGCTTTATCCTGGCCGCGCTGGAGCAGCGCGGCTTGAATCCTTCGCCCCGAGCCGCCCCGCGCACGCTGCTGCGCCGGTTGTACTACGACTTGACCGGCCTGCCGCCCAGCGCCGAAGAGACGTCGGCTTTTGAACGCGACCACGGCGACGAGGCGTACCGGCGCGTCATCGACAAGCTCTTGGACTCGCCGCACTTCGGCGAGCGTTGGGCGCGGCACTGGCTGGACGTGGCCCGCTATGCCGATACCAAGGGCTACGTGTTCCAGGAGGACCGCAACTACCCGAAAGCTTACACGTATCGCGACTGGGTGATTCGCGCCTTCAACGAAGACTTGCCGTACGACCGGTTCGTGATCGCTCAGATCGCGGCGGACCAGATCGGGGACGCCTCCGCCGCGCCGGCTGCGGGCTTCCTGACGTTGGGCCGGCGGTTCATCAACAACGTGCAGGACATCATCGACGACCGGATCGACGTCGCGAGCCGCGGCCTGATGGGGCTGACCGTCAGCTGTGCCCGCTGCCACGATCACAAGTACGATCCGATCCCGATCGCCGACTACTATTCGCTGTACGGCGTGTTCGCCAGTTCCCGCGAGCCGAAACAGGCCGATGCGCCGCTGCTGTTGGCGGACGCCGAACAGCCGGTCCAGCCGGTCGTCTTCGTGCGCGGCAACCCGGCGAACCGCGGACCGCAGGTGCCGCGGCAGTTCCTGGGATTGCTGGCCGGACCGGATCGCCAGCCGTTCCAGCGCGGCAGCGGCCGGCTGGAGTTGGCGCAAGCGATCGCCAGCCCCCAAAACCCGCTCACCGCCCGCGTGTGGGTCAATCGCGTCTGGAGCCACCTCTTCGGCCAAGGGCTGGTCAGCACGCCCAGCGATTTTGGGACCCGCAGCGATCCGCCGAGCCATCCACAGTTGCTGGACCATCTCGCCTGCCGCTTGGTGAGCGACGGCTGGTCGACCAAGTTGCTGATTCGAGCGATCGTGGAATCCCGGACGTACCAGCAGGCCAGCGACGATCGCGCGGCGGGCCGCACCGCCGATCCGGAGAACCGCCTGCTGTGGCGGATGAACCGGCGGCGGCTGAACTTGGAAGCCCTGCGCGACAGCCTGCTCGTGGCAGCCGGCCGTTTGGACAAGACGGTGGGCGGGCCATCGGTGCCGATCACCGACCCGCCGTTCGCGACGCGGCGGTCGCTGTACGGTTTCATCGACCGGCAGAATCTGCCCGGCTTCTTCCGCACGTTCGACTTCGCCAGTCCCGACGCGCACACGCCGCGCCGGCCGCTGACCACGGTGCCGCAGCAGGCACTGTACTTGATGAACAGCCCGTTTGTTATGGAACAGGCGACCTATCTGGCAAATCGGCCCGAGGTTCAGCAGGCGGCCGCGGACGACCAGCGAGTTGCGGCGCTGTTCCGCTGTGCACTCGGACGCGAACCGGTAGGCGACGAGACAGCTGCGGCTCTGGCATATTTGAAATCGGCCGTCCCGCCGGAAAGCGAACCGGCAGCGAGAGATGAAGACGCTTGGCAGTACGGCTACGGTCACTTCGATGAAGCGGCGCAGGGGGTGACCACGTTCACGCCGCTGCCCCATTTCACCGGCTCGGCGTGGCAAGGCGGACCGAATCTGCCCGATCCCGCGCTGGGCTGGGTCATTCTGAATGCCGGCGGCGGCCATCCGGGCAACGATCCGACGCACGCGGCCGTCCGCCGCTGGATCGCCCCGTGCGACGGCAAGATCGCGATCGACGGCCGCCTGGAGCACACCGCGGACCAAGGCGACGGCGTGCGGGCCCGCGCGGTCGCCAGCGGTTCCGGGATCGTCGGCGAGTGGACGGCTCGCAATAGCAAGACGGCGACGCGGGTCGATACGCTGGCGGTCCAAGCCGGCGAGACGATCGACTTGGTGACCGATTGCCGCACCGGACCGAGTCATGACGGATTCGGCTGGACCGTCGCGGTGCGGCTGGAATCCTCCCACCGTGACGGTCCCCGCGCGTGGGACTCGGCGGCCGATTTCCGCGGCCCGCGGCCGGAGCCGTTGCCGCCCTGGGCACGGTTGGCCCAAGTGCTGCTGATGACGAACGAGTTGGCGTATGTGGATTAGAAGGGCATCCGTGGTATCGCCATGCCATCCGTGGGGA
>CAYPGE010000013.1:0-31582 GCA_964409865.1 uncultured Pirellulaceae bacterium | reverse complement strand
CTTCAGGAGACCTACGGTCGGCGGTTGCGGCGAGGTCGGGAGACCTGCGCCGAACGCGTATGTGGATTAGAAGGGCATCCGTGGTATCGCCATGCCATCCGTGGGGACTTCAGGAGACCTACGGTCGGCGGTTGCGGCGAGGTCGGGAGACCTGCGCCGAACTGTGGTCGGGAGACCTGCGCCGAACTAGGACCTGCCTCAAGATCGGAGGGTGAATTTGATGTTCGGACACGATTTCCGCTGGGAAGATCTGGCGTTGACTCGCCGCGAACTGCTCGCGCGGTGCGGCATGGGGCTGGGCGGGCTGGCGTTGGGGCCGCTGCTCGGCGGGACCTCGCCGGCGGCATCCCTCGGCGTCAATCCGTTGGCTGCCCGGCCGCCGCATTTCGCGGCCAAGGCCAAGCACGTGATCCACCTGTTCCTGAACGGCGGGCCGTCACACGTCGATACGTTCGATCCCAAGCCGCTGCTGGCCCAGTTCGTCGGCAAGGACTTGCCCGGCGGCAACCTGAAGACGGAACGGCCCACGGGCGCGGCGTTCCCGTCGCCCTTCAAGTTCCAAAAGTACGGCCAAAGCGGCATCGAGGTCAGCGAGCTGTTCGCCCGCACGGCCGAGTCGATCGACGACATCGCTGTCATCCGCTCGATGTACGCCGACGTGCCGAACCACGAGCCGTCGCTGTCGCTGATGAACTGTGGGACGGCGCGGCAGATCCGTCCCAGCTTCGGCTCGTGGATCACCTACGGCTTGGGCACCGACAACCAGAACCTGCCCGCCTTCGTCGCCATGTGTCCCGGCGGCTACCCGATTCAGGAGTCGCAGAACTGGCAAGCCGCCTTTCTGCCCGGCGTCTTTCAGGGCACGTACCTGGACACCCAGCACACGGCGATCGAGAAGCTGATCGAGCACATCCGCAACGACCGTCTGCCGCTGGGCCCGCAGCGGCAGCAGCTGGACCTGCTGCAACAGCTCAATCGCCGTCACCAGGAGGCCCGGCAGCAGGATGCGGAGTTGGAGGCCCGCATCCAGTCCTTCGAACTGGCGTTCCGCATGCAAACCGACGCGGCCGACGCGTTCGACGTCAGCCGCGAGCCACAGCATATCTTGGACCTGTATGGCCCCGGCGTCCAGGCGCGCCAGATCCTGATCGCGCGGCGGCTGGTGGAACGCGGCGTACGGTTCGTGCAAGTCTGGCACGGCGCCGGCCAGCCCTGGGACAATCACGACGACCTCGAAGTCCGCCACCGCGCGTTGGCCAAGGAATGCGACCAGGCGATCGGGGCGCTGCTGAAGGACCTCAAGCAGCGCGGGCTGTTGGAAGAAACGCTGGTGATCTGGGGCGGCGAATTCGGCCGCACGCCCACCGTCGAGATGCCGAAGCAAGGGTCCAACGCGGGCAAGATCAACGGCCGCGACCACAACCACTACGGCTTCACCGTGTGGCTGGCCGGCGGCGGCGTCCGCGGCGGCTACGTCCACGGAGCGACCGACGAGACCGGGTTCCGGGCTGTGGACCAGCGGGTCCATGTCCACGACTTGCACGCCACTCTCTTGCACCTGCTGGGCTTCGACCACGAGCGTCTCACGTACCGCTACGCCGGCCGCGATTTCCGCCTGACGGATGTCCACGGCACGGTAGTCAAGGAGTTGGTGGCCTGAGCTTCCATGGACGCGGCCGGCCGCTTCTGGAGCAGCGCGGCGAAGCCCTACATCACTTCCCGACTCGCGCAGAAGACGCGCAGAAAAGCCGGAAGAGCTGACAGAAAGATGGGGTGACAGAAAGATGACAGAATGGAGAAGTCGTCTTTGCGAGAAGAATCAAGAAACTGTTCTCTCACATTTCCAGTCACCTTGTTTTTCTGTCAGTTCTTCCTAGCTTTTTCAGGATGCGGTCCGCGTCGGCAGTCGTGAACCGCAGTTCGATGATTCCGGTGGCTGACCGCCGGACGCTTGCCTCCGAGGCGGTGGCGAGTCAGAATGCTTGTCAGCTCAAGTCCCCCGGAGTTACCGTCATGCAAAGTCCTTTCCATGTCCGTTGGTTGACGTTCCTCCTGATCTTCAGCTCTGCTGCAGCGTCGGACATCGACGGCGAGCCGTGGGTGCCGTTCCACTTGCCGTGGGAGTCGCCGACGGGCGCGGTCGCCGACGCCCGGTTTCTGCTCGATGCACCGGCCGGCAAACACGGGCCGTTGGTGGTGCGGGACGGGCACTTCTATTTCCAGAATGGAAAGCGAGTCAAGTTCTGGGGCGTCAATCTGTCGGGCGAAGGCTGCCTGCCGCCGCCGGAGGTCGCTCCGCGCGTCGCGGACCGGTTGGCGAAGTTCGGCTTCAACCTCGTCCGCTTCCACGGGCTCGACTCGACGTGGGGGAACACCCTGTTTCCCAAGAACGCGCCGGACACCCAGCACTTCGATCCGGGGCAACTGGACCGGCTCGACCGGATGATCGCCGAACTGGAGAAACGCGGGATCTACGCCAACCTGAACCTGCACGTCGCCCGACGCTTCACGGCCGGCGACGGCGTGCCGCAGGCCGAGATGCTGGGCTACGGCAAATACTGCGTCATCTTCAACCCGCGGATGATCGAGCTGCAGAAGGACTACGCCCGCCAATTGCTCGGCCACCGCAATCCCTACACGGGCCGTACGTATGCGGAGGACCCGGCGGTCGTGATCGTCGAACTGACCAACGAGAATTCGCTGTTCGGCGGCTGGACCAGCGGCTTCCTGCGGGGCAAGGCGACCCAACGCCCGACGAACACGACGTGGACGGATATCCCGCCCTACTACGGTGAGGAACTGACGCGGTTGTTCAATCAGTGGCTTGTCCAACGCTACCCGACGCGGGCGGCATTGGCCGCCGCCTGGAACGAGGGCTCACGGCCCGCGGGCGTGCAATTGCTGAAGAACGCCGATTTCGCCGCCGGTACGGACGGTTGGGAACTCTCGCGGCAAAAATCGGCCACGGCCACGCTGGAAGCCACACACGACACGCCCGGCGGCAAGCCGTGCGCGAAAGTCACCGTGACGGCCGTCGACGACACGCCGTGGCACATCATGCTCACGCAGCGTCCATTGAAGCTCCAGCAGGGAATGAAGTACCGCGTCGCCTTTCGAGCCCGCGCCTTGGAGCCGCGCCGCCTGAACGCCGAGGTCTGCCACAGTTCGCCGTACCGCGGCTACGGCAGCGCGCGGTTCGAACTCGGCAACGAGTGGCGCGACTGCCAGTTCACATTTGTCGCTCCGGAGAACGACGGCCAAGTGCGGCTCAGCTTCCAGTTCGGCGACACGACCGGCACGGCGTGGATCAGCGACGTGCTGCTGCACGAAGCGCCAGTCTACGGGCTGCGCGACGACGAAGACCCCCACGTAGCCGCGTCTCTCCGAGACGCGAGCCCCGTGCGGCGGCTGGAACCCGAAGAATTCGCCTCGCACACCCCAGCCCGCTTCCGCGACGAAGGCCGCTTCTACTACGACCTGGAAAGCGGCTACAACCGCGACATGGTCCGGTTCCTGAAAGAGGAACTCAAGCTGCAAGCCCTGGTCCAAGGCACGAACCATAACTACGGCCTGCCGTGTCTGCGGGCCGAGTCGTTGCTGGACCTGATGGACTGCCACGCCTACTGGCAGCACCCGCGGTTTCCCCGCCAGCCGTGGTCACGCACGGATTGGGAGATCGGCAACACGCCGATGCTCGACGCGCCCGCCGCCAACTGCATCTCGCAACTCAGCCGCTCGGCGGTCGCCGGCAAGCCGCTGACCGTCAGCGAGTACAACCACCCGTTCCCGAACGAATACGGCTGCGAGATGCCGCTGCTGCTGGCGGCCTACGCCAGCCTCCAGGACTGGGACGCGATCTACGGCTACACGTTCCTCCACCGCTACGACGCCCGCTCGCTCGGCGGCGACTGCGTCACCGGCTACTTCGACCTCGCCAACGAGGTCAGCAAGATGGTCCAGATGCCCACGGCGTCGCTGCTGTTCCAGCGGGGCGACGTGCAGCCGGCGAAGAAGCTCGTCAGCGTCAGTTATGACGAGAATCGCACCTACGACAGCCTGCAGCAGCCGCGTTGGGACCGGACGCGATTCTATCTGGACGGCGACCTGTCGCCCCTGCTGCCGCTGGTGCACCGCTTCCGCGTCGCCCGCTTCGACGCGCCGGCCACCACACGCGTCGCCGACCTGGGCTTCACACCGCCGGAAGGCCGCATCGCCGCCGACACGGGGGAATTGATGTGGGAAGCCGGCGAGAAACGCACCGGCCGGCTGACGATCGATACGCCGCGAGTCCAAGCCGCCGTCGGCTGGATCGGCGGCCAGACCGTGCGCACGGCGGACGCCGAGTTCCGTTTGAAGACCCCGTTTTGTGCGGTCAGCCTGGTCGCCCTCGATGACCAGCCGTTGGTTCGTTCGAAGCAAATCCTGCTCGTCGCCGCCGCCCGCTGCGCGAACACGGGCATGAAGTGGAACGTCGAACGGACCAGCATCAGCGACCAATGGGGCACCCCGCCGCTGCTGATCGAAGCCGTCGCTGGCCAGATCGCCCTGCAACGCGGCCCGCAGAGCGTGCCGCTGCAACTGGTGCCCCTCGACGGCTGTGGCCGTCCGCGTCCCACCCGCGCCGCCGCGGCTCCCTCGGATCGCGCCCCCGCCGTCTACGAACTGGTCGCTGCCGCGGGCACGGCCTGGTACGTCCTGTCTGCCCGGACAAACTCGGCACCTTAATCTTTCACCTGATCTTTCACCGAATCTCCCCAGCTCCCAGGCGGTAGGCAGTAGGAAGAGATGAGGTGAAAGATTAAGAACCGCTAACAAAACCGAAATCGGAGACCTTCGGTCGGCGGTTTCGGCGGGGTCAGAGACCCGCGCCGAACGGTTGAGATTAGGTGAAAGATTAGGTGAAAGATTAAGGCTTCAGGTTCCGTCGCAGCCGGTCAAGTTCACTCCCGCTGGCTTTTGACCACGTCGATCAGCGCCAGCATGTTCTCCAGCGGCACGTCGCCTTCGACCGAGTGGGCCGGCGCGAAGATGTAACTGCCCGACTGGCCGGCGGCCAGCAAGCGCCCGGCCGCCCGCCGCACGTCGTCCGTCGTGCCGAACGGCAGCACCTGCTGGGTGGACAAGCCGCCCAGGAACGTCAGCCGGCCGCGGTAACGTTCCAGCAGCGCAAACACGTCCATCACCTCCGGCTGGAACGGGTTGAAGCAGTTCACGCCGGCGGCGATCAGGTCGTCGAACAACTCGTCCACGTCGCCGCAGGAGTGGATCATCACGTACTTGCCGTGCGCGTGGCAGAAGCCGTACATCCGCCGCAGCACGGGCAGGATGAACTCGCGCCAGATCGCGGGCGACATCTGCAACCCCCGCTGCTGGCCCCAGTCGTCCCCGAAATACACGGCGTCGATGTCGTACCGCAGGGCCTCGGCGATGTGCGCCAGATTGTAGTCCGCGATGGCGTTGAACAACTCGCGGACAAATCCGGGATGGTCCAGGAAATCCATCATCAAGTTTTCCATGCCGCGCATCGTCCAGGCACGCTCGTACAGCGAGAAGCCGACCTGAAACACGCGCCAGCGGTCGCCGTACTTGGCCAGCTTGTCAGGGATGTCGGCAAAGAAACGCCCGTCGCGCGGGTCCGGGAACTCGTAATCGCGCAGCGACGGCTCCGGCAGCAGGCAGCCTTTGACGATCCCGATGTCCTTGTCCACGCTGCGGTCCCAGACGACGCCGAACACGTCGCGCACGCAATCGTCGCCCAGATCCTCGAAGAAGCCGATCTCCGCGCCCAGGCCGAGCAGATGGTTCTGCAGCACCGGCTCCAAATCGCTCGTGCCAAAATGCCGCTCCAGCTTCTCGCGGGCCTCCTTGGTGAACCCGAAATTCCACGGCACGTAAGGCGGCTGCTGGCCGTCGAGCACCGCCTTGATGATCTCGCGTTTGGTCATGGCTTGTCCTTCTCAAACGAACCGGCTACTCTGCGCATGATACGATCCGCCTTCGGGTCAAGACACTCAGGGAGTCAATCGTTGACAGCCTCCGCGGCAGCGGTGGTGAAGCGAATCGAATCACGGCTTCTCCAACAGCACGGCATCTAGGCCGAAATAGTACTTCGGGCCGGTCGCGGCGGGATTTGTCCCGGTGACTTCGACGCGGAGGATGAACTTCCCCTCTCGAGGCTCGTGGACGCCCAGTTCGATCGGCCCGGAGGGGATCGGTTTCGGGGCGTAGCCGTCGAAGGTCGCCTCGCCGGCTTTGCCATTGACCGCGAACCGGAGCACTCCGTAATCGGGGGCGCGGGTGGCGTACAGCACGAGCTTCCTGGCCCCCGGCTGCGGCGCGGGAATGGCCAGTTCCACGAAGTCGCCCACCTTCTTGGCCTGGACGAACAACTGGGCATCGCCGCTCCAGACGCTGCCGAACGAGCCCACGTCCTGGCCCTCTGCCGCGATGTCGGCGGCGCGAGCGACGATGTCCAGCGATTCGCACTCCAGGGCGCCGGCGATCCGCATGGGCGTCCGCTTGGCGTCCCGCAGCCGTTCGGCCAGCGGCGGCAGCTTGGGAAACGGCGCGTGCGGCTCAGTCTGGTACCAGTAGGCAACCGAGGCGATGTCGTCGGACGTTTTCTTGTACTTGCCGTCGGCGCCCCAGCCCAAAGCCTGGATCGTCACGCGCAGGTCCCGTTCGAAGTTGATCGGGTCCTGGATGTGCCAGCGGTACAGGCTCCAGAAGCTGGGCGGTTCCGCGCCGTCGGAGGCCGGCAGAACCGTCCCGGAATAGGCCGTCGTGAATGGTCGGGGGAAGCCGTAGCTGCCCAGGAAGTAATCCTCCGTGCCGGTGCCGCAGATGGTCGGGAAGCGATCGTCGCCGTCCATATAGAACTTGATCTCGCCTTCGCCGAACCAGCCTTTTTCCAGTTGAGTCCAGGCCAGGAACGTGCCGACGTAACGGCCGCGCCCGCGGACCGCGTCGAGGACCACGTACGGGTTCCGTTCGGCGGCCGACGCCCGGCGATACTGGGCGTGGAACGTGCCGGCCGCAGCGGGGACTTCGGTTTCCACATAGGTGATCTGATAGGCCACCAGCGGGACATCCTTGGCCGTCTCGTTGGACAGGGTGATCCGGGCTCGCGTGCGGAACGGCATCGGCCAGAAGCAGTTCAGGGCGTTGGCCGGATTGACGACGACCGGCAGCGAGTTGACCGGCCCGAACCTCCCGTGGCCCACGGCGAAGAAGTTCGGCGCCGGGGCCTCGATGGACGGCGACTCTTCTCCATCCCAATAGAACCGGAGGACCAGCCCGCGGTTCAAGCCCTCGACCAGCCAGATATGCTGAATGATCCCGGAGCCGGTCACGTCCATCAGCGTCGCGGTCTCGCCCGCGTTGATCCGGATGAAGGGCCGGACCTTCCAGCCTTGGCCCAGGTCATCCGCGGCGCGGGCGCTGGCCACCGGCTTGGGTTCGCCCGGGTTGGGGATGGCCATCCCGCCTTTCCCTCTTTCTCCGGTCGGGTTCTCCGCCGAGATCGACCGCGTGCGGCCACGGCCGAGCAGCGGCAGGCTACCCAGCCCCGGCTGGAGGCCGACGAAGGCGTCGCCGACGGTTTCCCCAACGACCGGGCCGGGCGGCGGCGCGTTCAGGCCCTCCGCCGCGCCGACGGGCGGGGGACAAGACAACAGAATCAGTGTTATGCAAAGGCAGATCGCGAAGCCGCATGTAGAGTGGCTTTTCATGAGGTTGTCCTTTCGCAGGCTGATGGAATGCCCTCCACGGTCGACATGGTCTCGTGGTTCGATGGGCGAGTGCATAGAAGGAGTGTACCAGAAGCAATCGAGCAGTTGATGCTCGGAGCGGTGTGCGGTTTGACAGGATCGGCAAGCCGGTCCGAACGGTCGCGCATTCCGCGCGAAAGTAGCCGAATTCGCCAGAATTCGGGCAGCATCAGCCGACGCGCGACCTGTGTCAACGCCCAGAATTCCGGCGAATTTCGGTGACACCGGATCCGCCAGCGCCAAACCCAACAGAATACTGAGAAAGCCAGCGGGACCCAGGACCTGACTTGTTGCCTGTACCACCACGCCGGAGGAGGGAAAGTCGGAGGACAACACGGATTGACGAATTCCAACTTGCTCCTCTCGCCGTCCGGCATCCGAATCGAGTAGAATAGCGATCTGGGGTGATTGGCTCCCTCGCCGACGCCGACCGTTGACGCCGGGGCAGACTCGCCGGCATGCGCGAGGTAGTTCATGGCGTGGATCATCTGGAACGACGAACCAGGGGAGAATGTCGACCACATTGCCGAGCACGGGTTGCTGCCCGAAGATGTCGAATACGTACTAGCGAATTACGCGGCCGAGGCAGAAAGCCGCTCGTCGGATCGGCCCTGCGTGTTTGGCTACACCGAGGACGGCCGCTACGTGATCGTCATCTACGACCAGATCGACGACGACACGATCTATCCCGTGACGGCCTTTGAAGTCCCCGAACCTTGACAGGGAAATCGCCAATGTCGGACAAGTTTTCCCGCACAAGTCGCCGACTTACCGCTCGGCAGAAACAGGAATACGACGAAATCCGTAGTCAAGCGAAAATGGATTTTCCGCCGTTGGAGCTTCCCCGCGGTCCTTCGGAGAAGGGACGCATTGCCCTGGCCATCCGCAAGGCGCGCAAGGCACAAGGTCTTACCTTCAAAGAACTCGCACAGCGATCCGGCCTGGGCGATGCCGACACGGTTCGCGACATCGAATACGGCGCGGATGCCAAGCTGTCGGACGTCACCGCGCTCGCACACGCCTTGGGCTTGCGGCTGGAATTGCTCGCGGAAGTCACGTAGCTCCGCGGGCTGAAAAGGACCCACGTCGCGAATTCCGTCCCTGCGGGCTGCCGTTGTGAGGTCCCGGCGGCCAGGAAACAGCGTGAGGCCCCGTGAACTACTAGAGGAGTTGTCCATGATCCGCATTCGTGCTTTGCTGGTTCTGGCCGTGTTGGCCGGGCTGTTGCCTTCGGTCCGCGGCCAGGAGTTCCGCCGCCTGCCGGCCCGCGAGTACCGCGACAAGATGAAGGCTGGCTGGATCGGGCAGATCATCGGCGTGTCCTGGGGCGCACCCACCGAGGGACGCTACCGGCAGATCATGCCGGAGGACAAGATGCCGCCGTTCCGCGACACGCTCGTCAACGATGCCTTCGGCCAGGATGACTTGTACGTGGAGATGACGTTCCTCCGCTCGCTGGAGCAGTACGGGCTGGACGTGTCGCAGCGGCAAGCGGGGATCGACTTTGCCAACAGCGGCTATTTGCTGTGGGTAGCCAACAACGCAGGACGCAAGAATCTCCGCAACGGCATCGCCCCGCCCGACTCGAGCCATCCGAAGTTCCACAACTGCGCCGGAGCGATCGACTACCAGATCGAGGCCGACTACGCGGGCCTGATCGCGCCGGGCATGCCGAACACCGTGATCGCACTGGGCGAGAAGTTCGGCCGGCTGATGAACTACGGCGATGGCCTGTACGCCGGCCAGTTCATGGGCGCGATGTACGCCGAGGCGTTCTTCACGACCGACGTGGAGAAGTTCATCGCCGCCGGCCTGGCCGCGATTCCCGCCGAGTGCCGATACTCCGAGATGGTCCGCGATATGCTCCGCTGGCGGCGCGAGAACGCGAACGATTGGGAAGCCACCTGGGCGCTGGTCGACAAGAAGTACCGCAGCAAGGAATACTACGTCAGCGCGCTGGACGTAAAACTCGAAGGCGCGTTCGTGCTGATGGGTCTGCTGTACGGCAACAGCGACCCGGACCGCACGATCATCATCTCCTGCCGCTGCGGCTCGGATTCGGACTGCAACCCGTCCAGTTCCGGCGGAGTGTTGTTCACCGCACTCGGGCTGGAGAAGCTCTCCGACCGCTACTACCGCCAGTTGGACGAGAACCGCGTGTTCAGCCACACGGCCTACAACTTCCCGGCGTTGCTGGCGGCATGCGAAAAGCTGGCCCGGCAGGCCCTGGTCCAGGAAGGGGGCCGGGTGGAGAAGGACGCCGGTGGCGAAGAGGTGTTCGTCATCCCGGTCAAGAAGCCGGTGCCCAGCAAGTTCGAGGACCTGCTCAAGCCGGGGCCGATCACCGACAGCCGCTTTACCGAGGCCGAGCGGGCGCAGATCACCGCCCCCAGTTCGGACAAGCTGCTGAAGGACGCGGTCGAGAAGTTCGCGCCCGGTTGGCAGATCGCCAACTGCGGCCCGGACATGGAACCCGGCCTGCGAGCCGAGGAACAGGGAAAGAAGAACGTACTGGTCACCCATCCGCTGGATGCGCAGACTGGATGTGTGCTGAGCAAGAGCGTGGCGATTCCCGCCGGCAAGACCACGAAGCTCTGCCTTGCCGTAGGACATTACCCGCAGGGCGATTGGGACTTGATCGTCCGCGCCGACGGCAAGCAACTGCTGCGGCAGCCGATCGACAAGACCACGGCGCCCGGCGGCTGGACCGAAGTGGTGGTCGACCTCAGCCCCCTGGCCGGCCAGACGGTCAAGCTCGACCTTGTGAACCAACCCACAGGTTGGGCCTGGGAAGCGGGCTACTGGGCCAGCATCCGGATCGCGATTGAGTAGGCCGGAACAAGTCTTCGCCGTTCCGGCAAGAACCCGTAGCCAGTGGAGGACCGAACCCATGCAACTGCAAACCCTGCCCTGTATTCTCACCGTCTTTCTCGCCTGGACACCGCTCATGGCCGAGCCCGCAGCACGGGCTGCCGACCAAGTCGTTACCTACCCCGCGCCGGCGGGCGAGCCGTTGTCGGGCGACTATGAAGTCACGGCCAACGGACAGAAGATCGACGTCTACACGGCCCGCGTGCTGGACCCGCCGTTCGCCGGCAAGCAGTGGGATTTCGGCGGGCCGTATTCGTTTGCGAATTTCGACATGGCCGGACGCGTGACGGTGCGGATCAAATCGCCGCGATCGTTGCGCAACACAGTCGTTCGCCCGCAGGCGGCGGTGGCGGACATGACGGTCGAGGATGACCACACGCTGGTCCTGACCCTCGACGGCCCGCACAAGTTCAGCGTCGAACCGGACGGCCGGAAGGGTCCGCTGCTGCTGTTCGCCAATCCGCTGGAAGACAATCCGCCGCAGCCGAACGCGCCGAACGTGATCTACTTCGGTCCCGGAATTCATCGAGCCGACAAGATCACCGTCGGCAGCAACCAGACGCTGTACCTGGCCGGCGGCGCGGTGGTCAAGGGCGGCGTGTGGGCCCAGGGCGACCACATCCGCATCGCCGGCCGCGGCATCCTGGACGGTTCCGATTGGGAGTGGCGCAAAGGGCCTACGCCGAACGTGATTGCGATCCAGGGGAACCACATCGAGGTCAGCGGCATCACGATCCGGGGCGCGTCGCATTGGACGGTCGTCCCGCGCAACAGCCGCCACGTCACGGTTCGCGGCATCAAGCTCTGCGGGTCGCGCGTGCAGAACGACGACGGCGTCAATCCGTGCAATTCGCAGGACGTGCTGATCACCGACTGCTTTATCCGCAGCGACGACGATTGCGTGGCGCTCAAGGGCCTGGACTTCTCGGCCGCCGACAGCAACGTCGAGCGGATCACGGTCGAGAATTCGGTCCTGTGGTGCGATCGCGCCCGGATCTTCCTGCTGGGCCACGAAAGCCGCGCCGCCTACATGCGGCAGGTCACGCTCCGCAACCTGGACATCATCCATTTCACCATGACGCCGTTCCTGTTCGAACCCGGCGAGGACATGCGTCTGGAGGACGTCACCGTCGAGGACGTGCGCCTGCACGGGGAAGGCCAGCGCGAGTTCATCCGTCTCAGACCCGTGGTGAACCAATACATGCGGAAGAAAGTGCCCGGTTTCGTCCGCAACGTGCGGTTCCGAAACGTCACCGTGGAGGGCGCGCCCGGCGAGTACCTGGTGCAACTGGAAGGCGCCGACGCCGAACACAACGTCCGTGGCGTGACCTTCGACCACGTCACCATCAACGGCCAGCCGCTGGCCGCAGATCAAGGCCGCCTGTGGATCGGGGAGCATGTGGAGGAAGTCCAGTTCGTTGGGGACCGTTAAAGGAGCACGACCGTTCATGACCGACCCAAGTATCTACCTGGACACGAACATCTTTTCGGCTTTTTGGTACGAAGGCCACGATATCGCATCCATCGTGAGGCGGATGCACACCCGTGAGTGGTGGGAATTTGAGCGGAAACATTTTCGGATCTGGGTATCTGTCACCACGGTGAGGGAACTGGAGGCCGGTCAGTTTGCGAGGCAGGCCGATTGCGTCAAGATGGCTCGACGAATTCCCCGTTTGGCAGTGTCGAAGGCGACATACGCGGTTTCGCGGAGACTGCTGGAGACAGGAATCTTGCCGGCCAGCAAGCCGGGCGACGCGATGCAGATGGCGATCGCCTCCGCTCACGAAGTCGACTACCTCCTGACGTGGAACTATTCCCATTTGTGTAATCCGCTGGCACAGGGTAGACTGGAGGAAGTCTGCGGGAATCTGGGGCTGCGCGCACCCTTGATCGTTTCGCCCGAGTCGATTCCGCAACAACGCTGGGGACAGACCATTCGGAGGCCTGATGGTTCATGAACGACCCAATTGTGGATGAAGTCCGTCGAGTCCGCGAGGAGTTGATCGAGCGTCACGGCGGTCTCGAAAGCTATCTGCGTTCCTGCGAACAGCAGGACCGTCGGCTTGCTCGCCAAGGTGCGAAAGCATTTCGGCCCAAGCCCAACCGGCGCCCGACCGCAAGTGCACGCAAGCTGACCACGGGACACGACTAGCCGCCAGACTGCCGGAGTCGCCGGCGCACACGCGTGAGGTCGTCTCGGTCACTCCGCTCTTCCGGGCCGGCAGGCCGGCCTGGAAAGGCCGCCCTATGTACGACACGCCTTGATTCGCCGGGCCCCTGACTGTGGCAAGCACTTGCTTTCCGAGGAAGTCGCTCATCTGTGCGGCGCTTACCTGCGGAACGAATGCGGCAAACGCGCCCTGCCCGACGCCGCGGAAACGCCCGACGCCGAGGCCCTCGCCGCCATCACGGCTGCGAACGCCGAAGCCGGCCGCTGGATGCCCGCCGCGGCGGGGAGTGGTTGAGACCCTATAATCATCGTTCGCAGTCGAGAAAATCCTTTTTCCGGAGTAACGTCCCATGAAGCACATCCTGATCTTCGGCGTCCTGATCGCGTTAACGACTTCTCCGCTCTGCCGGTCGTCAGCGGCCGCCCCGGCCGAACGCGATCCACCGCGTCGCGGGCCGGGCGGCTTCGGCCGACCGATCAACCTGGGACCGGACGACAAGCAGGCGTTTCCCGATCCTCCTGCTGGATTTAACGCTCCGCGAGAAGGAGCCCCGCGCGGCCGATTGGAGATGATCGCCTACGAATCGAAGTCCGTCGGCGCCACCCGCAAGATGCAGGTCTACACGCCGCCCGGCTATTCCCAGGACAAGAAGTACCCGGTGCTGTATCTGCTGCACGGGATCGGCGGCGACGAGACGGAGTGGCAGCGTTTTGCCACGCCCAATGTCCTCCTGGACAACCTGCTGGCCGACGGCAAGGCCACGCCGATGATCGTCGTGATGCCCAACGGCCGGGCCCAGAAGAACGACCGGGCGGAAGGCGACGTCTTCCGCTCGGCCCCCGCGTTCGCGGCCTTTGAGGAGGACCTGCTGAAGGACGTGATCCCGGCGATCGAGTCGCGGTACTCCGTGCAAGCGGACCGAGAACACCGGGCGCTGGCCGGCCTCTCGATGGGCGGCGGCCAGTCGCTGAACTTCGGACTGGGGCACCTCGACACGTTCGCCTGGATCGGCGGCTTCTCGTCGGCGCCCAACACCAAGAGACCGGCGGAATTGATGCCCGACCCGGCCGTCGCCAAGCAGCAGTTGAAGCTGCTGTGGCTCTCCTGCGGCAACAAGGACGGATTGATCGGCATCAGTCAGGGCATGCACGCGTATCTCAAGGAACACGGCGTGCCACACGTCTGGAACGTGGACTCCAACGGCCACGACCCCACGCACTGGCGCAACAATTTGTATCATTTCGTGCAACAGATTTTCCGCTGATCCGGCGGCGAAGTGCGAGGGTTGAGTGGGATCAGCCCGGATTCGTCATGCGTGGGAAGCGTTAGGAGCAGGGAGACGGCGATGACAAGAACATGGACTCCGGCAGTGCTCTTCCTTCTGTTCGCAGCCACCGTGCCGGCGGCGTGGGCGCAGGAAGCGGCCGTCGCGGTTCAGGCGTCCCAGGGCCCGACCATCAAGGACGCCTACCAGGATCACTTTTTCATCGGCATGGCGGGCGATCTGCCCGGCAACTACTCCGCTCAGGAACTGGGCCTCGTCCAAGAGAACTTCAACTTCGTGACGCCGGAAAACTGCATGAAGCCGGGCCCGATTCACCCCAGCGAGGACTCGTGGAGATTCGAGCGGCCCGACGCCCTGGTGCAATGGTGCCTGGACAACCACCTCGCCATCCACGGCCACACGCTCGTCTGGCATGCCCAGACCAACGACTGGTTCTTTCGTGACGGCGACAAGGCGGCAGTCACGCGGCGCATGAAGGACCACATCCGCACGCTGGTCGGCCGTTACAAGGGGAAGGTGCGGAGTTGGGATGTCGTCAATGAAGCGATCAGCGACGGCGGCAATTCCCAGACGGCCGGGACGGAGAACCTCCGCAATTCTCCGTGGTTGCGGGCCTTGGGGCCGGAATACTTGACGCTGGCGTTTCAGTTTGCCCACGAAGCCGATCCGGACGCCACGCTGTACTACAACGACTACGGCATCGAGGCCGGTCCCAAGCACGCCAGTTCGTTGGTGTTGCTCAAACGGTTGATCGCGGACGGCGCCCCGGTCCACGGGGTCGGCATCCAGGGCCACTGGAGCACGGCCGGGATTCCCTACGACGCGCTCGACAAGGCGATCGCCGACTACGCCTCGCTGGGGCTGAAGGTGAGCATCACCGAGTTGGACGTGACGATCCGCGGCTCGTCGGGAGGCCAGTTCGGCCCCGGCTTCGGCTTTGGTGCTCGCAGGTTTCGCGCCAGCGCGCCGCCTTCGCCGCAAGATCTCCAGGCCCAAGCGGACGCTTATGCCAGGTTGTTCGCGATCCTCATCAAACACAAGGACGCCGTGGAACGCGTGACGTTCTGGGGCCTGAGCGACCGCCGCACCTGGCGTTTCGGACAGCACCCGCTGATCTTCGACGGCAACAACCAGCGAAAGCCGGCCTACGCGGCCATCCTCGATGCGGTACGGGCCCCGGACGATGCCGGCCACACGGCCCGGAACCCGATCATCTGGGCGGACGTCCCCGACCTCGCGGCCATTCGCGTGGGCGACACTTACTACCTGAGCAGCACCACCATGCACCTGAGCCCCGGGCTTCCGATCATGAAGTCCACGGACTTGGTGAACTGGCAACTGGTCGGCTACGCCTACAACACCCTCGGCGACAACGACGCGTTGACGTTGCGGAACGGGAAGAACGCTTACGGCGCGGGCTCGTGGGCGAGCAGCCTGCGCTATCACGACGGCACGTTCTACGCGACGACGTTCTCCAACACGACCGGCAAGACGCACGTCTACCGGACCAAGGACATCGAGAAGGGCCCGTGGACCGAGAACTCGTTCCGCCCGGCGCTGCACGACCATACCTTGTTCTTCGACGATGACGGGCGCGTGTACATGATCTACGGCGGAGGCAACCTGCGGCTGGTCGAACTGACGGCGGACGTCGCCGGCCTCAAACCCGGTGGCGTGGATCAAGTCGTCATCACGAACGCCAGCCGGGTGGCCGGCCCCAACATCGGCCTGCCGGCGGAAGGTTCCCAGTTGTGGAAGATCGACGGCAAGTACTACCTGTTCAACATCACCTGGCCCAGGGGCGGCATGCGCACTGTGCTCGTTCACCGGGCGGACCACATCACCGGCCCGTATGAAGGCCACGTCGCCTTGCAGGACAAGGGCGTGGCGCAGGGCGGCCTGATCGATACGCCCCAGGGCGATTGGTATGCCTACCTGTTTCGCGATTACGGCGCGGTGGGCCGCGTTCCCTACCTGGTGCCTGTCCGGTGGGAAGATGGCTGGCCGGTGCTGGGCGTGGACGGCAAGGTACCGGATACGCTGAGTCTTCCGGCCAGCAAAGGTCCTGTCTCCGGCATCATCGCTTCGGATGAATTCGATCGCCGCCCCGGCGACCCGGCGCTTCCGCCGGTCTGGCAATGGAACCACAACCCGGACAACAACGGCTGGTCGCTAACGCAGCGTCCCGGCTTTCTACGGCTGACGGGCGGCCGGGTGGATGGCGATTTCCTGTCGGCTCAAAACACGCTGACTCAAAGGACATTCGGCCCGGAATGCTGCGGCACCGTCTGCCTCGACGTGAGCCACATGCAGGCCGGAGACGTCGCCGGTCTGGGGGCGCTCCAGCAGCGATACGGCCTGGTCGCAGTCAAGCGGGAAGGGGATGCCAAGTCGATCGTCATGGTGAGCGCCGAATCAGGTTCCCCGGTGGAGATGGATCGCGTGGCGCTGACTCAGGACGTCGTCTACCTGAAGCTGGAATGCGACTTCCGCGACCGGGCCGACACCGCCCGTTTCTTCCACAGCCTCGATGGCCGGCAATGGACCGCGATCGGCAAGCCGCTGCGGATGAAGTACACCTTGCCGCACTTCATGGGCTACCGTTTCGCGCTGTTCCACTATGCGACGAAGACCACGGGCGGCTGCGCGGATTTCGACTACTTCCGCGTCAGCGACAAGACCTCCGCCGCCATCACCACTGCAAACGCCGAAGCCGGCCGCGGGATGCGCGCCGCGGCGGGGAGGGATTGAGATCCTATGAAACACGCGTGCTTCCTTGCTGCCTGTCTCGTCGCGCTGCCCGGCCTCGGGACCGCCGCCGAGTTGGTGCTGACCGAAAACGGTTCGGCCTTGGCGCCGATCGTCCTGTTTCCCGACGCCCCGCCGCGGACGCGGGATGCGGCGGTGACGCTGGCCGACTACATTGAAAAGGTCAGCGGCGCGCGGCCCGAGTTGATCGAGGGCGAGCCGCAGCCGCTGCCGCCGTGCGCGATCTGGGTGGGCGTCCAGCCGGCGGTCGGGAAGTTGTTCCCCAAGATCGACTTCGACTTCCAGCACGCCGAGGAAACGCTGATCGTGGCCAATGAAAGCCACCTGGTCATCGCGGGCCGGGACCGCTGGGATCCGGCGCATACGGAGGCCAAGGGCCGGCTGGCGATGAAGACCGGCATGCAGCAGGAGTACGGCACGGCCAACGCGGTCTACACGTTCCTCCGCGAACATCTTGGCGTGCGCTGGCTCTGGCCGGCCGAGGAAGACATCCTCACGCGGCAGCGGATCGCGCTGGCGCTCTTCGAGCAGCGCTATCATCCGCAGATCCGGGCCCGCAGCGGCATGTTCACGAAATTGTCGCTGGGCGACAACAAGGAAGGCCCCGACGAACTGTGGGCCCGCTTCCAGCGCGTGCAGCTGGATTCGCTGGAACTGCTCGGTGGTCATGGCTTCGGTCACTGGTGGGAGAAGTACGGCCGGGAGCACCCCGAATACTTCGCCGCCGCGCCCGACGGCAGCCGCCGTCCCATTGCGTCCAACCCGAGCAACACCAAGCTGTGCGCGTCGAACCCCGCCGTCTGGCGCCAGTGGCTGGCGGAGGTCGAGGAGCAACTCCGCGAAAACCCCGTGCGGCGCGTGTTCAACGTCTCGCCGAACGACGGTTACACGACCGGCCACTGCGTCTGCCCGAACTGCCTCGCCTGGGATCATCCGGACGGCGAGAAGGTCACGTGGGGGTTCGGCGGCGGCGTGAAATACGAGGGCGTCTCGCAGTCCGACCGCGATGTGCGTTTCGCCAACACGCTCGCGCGGATGCTGAAGGAGCGTTTCCCGGACAAGGAACTCTACGTACAGCTCCATGCCTACGGACTCGCCCGCAACCCGCCCCTCGGCGTCGCGCCGGACGACAACGTCATCATCTCCAGCGTGGCGAACTTCCACATGCGCTCGCCGGAGGCGCGCCAGCTGCCGATGCAGCAGCACGCCGGCTGGGCGAAAACGGCGAAGCATCTCATGTGGCGGCCCAATCTCGGCAGCCAGGCCGGCTTGAGCTGGGGCCTGCCCGACGTGGCGATGACCCAGGCCGGCGAGGACTTCCGGTTTGTCGCCGACCATCATTGCGCGGGCCTGTTCTTCGACTTGTTCTGGTTCCACTGGGCGACGCAAGGCCCGCACTACTACGTGCTGGCGCACCTGGCGTGGAACCCGTACGCCGACGTCCAGGCCGTGATGGACGACTACTACCAGCGCGCCTTCGGCCCCGCCGCCGCCGAGTTGAAGGCTTACTGGACGCTGCTGGAGCAGACGCGGATGGAGTTCGTGCGCGACAACCCCAGCCGCCACCGGGCCTTCGACATCCCGCAGAAATACACGCCGGAGTTGTTCGCCAGGTTGCAGTCGCACCTGGACGCGGCGGATGCAAAGATCGCCGGTGCCGACGAGAAGTATCGCCGCCGATTGCACTTCGTGCGCTGTGGCCTGGATTACACGAAGCTGGTGGTGGACACGCGTGCCTGGATGCAGAAGCTGGAAGCCAGCAAGGGCCAGGACACCGAGGCCCGAGCGCGCGTGCTGACCAACTGGCAGACCGCGGCGAAGATGAAGGCCGATTACCCACTGTTTGCGATCAACTGGCAGGCCGTCTTCCGCGAGCCTCGTCCGGACGGCGAGGCCAAGCGGATCATGGGCCTGCACCCGGACACGCCCCTGAGCGGCCGTACGCTGCGCGAACTCCGCAACACGGGCCTGGAGTAACCCCGCTCTTGCCGAGGGAGAGAAGCACGCGTCCTGCTTGGAAGCGTCTGACCGTTCGCCGAACCGCCTCCCGATCCGGCCGAGTTCCCGCTATAATATGCGCAGTGACCCCATCGCCCGGCTAGCTTATCGCGTCAAGACGCACAAGATGTCCAGGACGCCGGACGGCAGCACGCGCGTCGAGTGGGACGGGTCGTGGGAATGGAAGCACCTGCTGCAACGTTCCCCTGGCCGCGTCCCTTGACGGTTCGCGGCTCAGAACTCGTAGTGCAGCCCCAGGTTCAGGCCTTGCGCCCAGAAGTCGCTGCTGCGAAAAGCAAAGCCAGGGCGCACTGCGGCGGGATTGACCTCGGGCGGGACCTGCGACGGATCCACCGTCAGGTCGATCCCGTCCGTGACGCGGCACACCTGGGGCCAGTAGATGAACGTATAGCCGCAGGTGACATACAGCTGATGCGTCACCGCGTACTCGACACGGATGCCCAATTCGCCGACGGCCGTCAATTCAGATTGCGTATAGCGCCCGATGTTCGAGCCTTGCGCGAGCACCCCGCCAGCGTGGGTGTATGTGGTCGGCTCGCCGTCGACTTCGTAGGTGACGGCGGTCGAGCCGTCAATCGTCGCCGTGGTCCGCGTGTCACCGAAAGCCGCTTTTCCCAGAACCTGCAGTGCCCAGCGGTGTCCCCACCAACGACCGATCAAACCGACTTCTCCGCCATGGAATTCGTTTTCCGATTCCAGGTTGTCGAACCGGCGAAGTTCGATCTCCGTGATCGAGCCCGTGCGGCCGTCGACCTGCAGCCCGTCGTACAGCCGTTGGTAGCGATAGCCCGCCACGCCATCCAGCCGATGCCCCTGCCGGGCATGAATCCGACGTCGCAACAACGCTTCCGCCCCCAAGAAATCAACATCGGAGCGGACCACCGCTGTTCCCAGTTCCAGGTCCGGGTGGGAGACCAACACGCGGCCCGGCAATCCCGTCTGGGCGTCGACGATCGGCCTGGCAAGGACCGGGAAATCATGCCCCGAGGCGAGGTACTCGGTATCGCCCACATCCACTTCAAAAAAACTGGCCTCCACGCCGCAGCGATGTTCCGGGGTAAGCCAGTATCCGCCCGTCAAACGGCCTCCAGAGCGCAGGTCGCCGTGAAGGTCAGCATCGCCGAACAAGATCACCGTATCCGGTCTGCCCAACACGCCCGCCTGGTCGGGAGGCGTCGTCGCCGAACCGGTCGTCAGCAGCGGCGGCAGATGGGTCTTGGAGCTGGCCCAGGCGAGATACTCCGCCTCGACCCACAGCCGGGCCAGGAACAGCGAACGGTACATGCGGGTATCGACTCCGCATTCGCAGCACCACGGACCGTCGAAGTAGCTGCACGCATACCCGGAGTCAAGATAGGTCGGACTGCCACACCCGACACACGCGGAGGGAGACAGATTCGAGTCCGGTTCCACCTCGACCGGGGAGGACTCACCAAGTGCCTCCTCGGCAGCCTCCTGCCCGTCCTGAGCCGCCGACGGTCCGGCCCACAGCCAGACGACGATGACCCAACAGACGAAACGACGCACGAACCAGGAGTGAAGAAACGCTTTCAAAGCTTGCATTGCTGTCTGCTCCGCTGTGACAGGGCGACCGCGTCCAGGGCGCTACCTTTACTATCGGAGAAACAGTCTCTGCGGCCGTAATAAATCCCCCAGTTGTTACGCAACGCGGAATCGCTACAGTTTCTCGATCGCTCGCAGCAGGGCCGCTTCCGCAGTCCTGCGGGCAGCAGCATCCGCTTTAGATCTTGGATGTTCCTTCCGTTCTGAAAAGATCCTGAAAGCGCCTCATCTGTTCCCCGGCGTTGTTGCTGGCCACGACGCAGGAGATGGCGCACAGGCCGTCCGCGCCCGCGGCAATGACTTGGCGGGCGTTGGAGTGATTGATGCCACCTATGGCGATCAGCGGCAGGCTGACCTCTTTTCGGATCTGCTCAATCAAGCCTACTCCCGCCGGCTTTCCGGCGTCGGGCTTGGTGGCGGTGGAGAAGATGGGCGCGACGCCCAGGTAGTCGGCTCCCAGGCTCTGGCCCTGGAGAGCCTCGGCCACGTTGTGGACGGTCAGGCCAATGATCTTCTCAGGGCCGAGGAGCTTTCTGGCAACGGCCAAGGGCATATCCGACTGGCCCAGGTGGACTCCGTCGGCGTCCACCGCCAGGGCGATGTCCAGCCGGTCGTTGATGAGGTAGGCGGCGCCGGCCTGTCTGCACATCTGCCCCAGTTGCAGGGCCTCGTCGTACATCTGCCTGGTATCGGCGTCTTTGTTTCTGTACTGCACGACTCTAACTCCGCAGGAAAGGGCGGAGCGGACGTCGCTGATGTTCCCGGCGCGGCTCAGGCGGGCATCGGTAATGAAGTAGTATCCGCGAATTCTTTTCACAGGATTCTTTCAGTTCGGCCTTTGGTTTTTTATTCAACCTCTTAGCATTTCTATCTTCTGCATTCGCTGTGCGGTCTCTTCGTCCAGGTTGAAGACGGCATCGAAGAGCCGCTCTTTGAAGCTCCCCGGACCGGCAGCCTCCAGGGCAGCCAGTTCGGCGGCGATTTCATAGCAGGCCAGGCCGGCAGCGGAGGCGCACGCATAGTCCTTCTCCACCGCGGCGAAGGTCCCAATCACCGAGGCGGCCATGCAGCCCGTCCCGACGATGCAGGCCATCATGGGATGGCCGTTCTTGACGAGATAAGTCCGGCCGCCATCGGTCACAATGTCCTCCGGCCCGGTGACGACCACCGTGCAATCTCTTACCTCCGCCAGACTCTCTGCCACAGCGATAAGGCTCCTGCCAACGGCATCAACCGCCGAAGCGTCGACGCCTTTCGTGGAGACGCGCTCTCCGGCGATGCGAGCGATCTCCGAGCCGTTTCCTTTGACAATATCCACCCGGACCGTATCCAGGATCTCAATGCACTTTCGGTCGCGGAAGGCGGTGGCGCCCGCCCCGCAGACGTCCAGCACCACCGGGATACCCTTGCGATTGGCGCTCGCTGCCGCCAGGATCATGGAGGCCACGAAGTCGGATGTCAGTGTGCCGATATTCAGGACCAGGGCGGATGAGATGCCGGCCATCTCCGCCGCCTCCTCAGACGCATGGGCCATCACCGGTGAGGCTCCTAAGACCTTGACGATGTTTGCGCAATCGTAAACGGTGACCCAGTTGGTCAGATGATGCACCAGCGGCCGCTCCGATCTCACCCTCTTCAGGCATTCCGACGCAATGCGCTTCACAGATGACCTCCAAACAGCGATAAAGCTTATTGATGATCGCTGAAACAGGCAATTCTCTCCAGGGCAGAACTGATTTTCATCAGAATTGCTTTGCACCTCGAAGCTGCAGGCTTCTGCAGCATGCGGCCGCGGGTTGTGCTGGCATGCAGCCCGGAGGTGGTGTGCAAGAATTGCGCACCGGGATTCAGGTCTCCCGGCAGCGGATTACGGGTTGACAAATTGCCCGGACGAGGCGAATGTACGGAGTTGAAACGAAACTCTGTTCTGGCACGAGCGGAAGGAAGAACGCATGAAATTGCGCATGATGGTCTGGTTGGCGGCGGCGGTTTGCACGGCGTCGAGTTGGCTGGGGGCCGCGGAGAAGGCCGAGGACGTGTTTCGCGCCGGCGAAGCTCGACTGGCGTCCGGCGATCTGCAGGGGGCTCTGCAGCAATTTGCCAAAGCGGTTCGCGCCGACCAGACGAATCAGGACTACCGCCAGCACTACGCGATGGTGCGGCAGGTGCTGATGATGCGCGACAGCTTGCCGAAAGAAAAGGACGCGGCGCAGTGGGAGTACATGGCTCGCGCGCTGCACACGTTCTACATCGGCAACGGGTTGTACGCGGATGCGCTGGCGATCGACCAGCAGATGCACGCCAAGCTGAACACGGCATCGTCGGCGCTGTTGCTGGCGGAGACCCAGCTGGCGATGAACAAGCCGGCGGAGGCGGCCGCGGTGCTGGGCGGCTTGCCCGCCGAGAGGCATGACTCGACCACTCGGGCGATTCACGGCCTGGCCTTGGCGCGCCAGGGGAAGATGGCCGAGGCGAAGCGCGTTGCGCAGTCGGTGCAACTGGCCAGCGACGCGGGGCCGGGGGCGATCTACGCCGTCGCGCGCTGCAACGCGGCCGTCGGTAACCTGGACCAGGCCTGCCGGATGCTGGTTCGCTGTTTCGAGTCGTCGCCGCCGAGTCGCCTGGAGGGCTTCAAGCAGCACGCCAAGACAAGCCCCGAATTCGCCGCGCTGACATCTCACGCCGGATTCGCTGCGGCGCTGCAGACCGGGTCCAAGGTCGCCGAGTCGCAATGCAGCGGCGGCAGCAGTTGTGCCACTTGCCCGATGCGCGGCAAGTGCGCGTCCGGAGCGCAGTGACGCAGGACGTTGAAGTGCGGCGTCTGCTTTGAAGTGCGGCGCCTTGTCGCCGCTGTGGCCCTGTCCTGGAACCCCGACCGCCGCGTACTGGACGCTCCCGCACAAAGCGGCGACAAGGCGCCGCATTCCAAAACGTCAGCACGACACGCGGCCCCGAGACCACCGCCACTGCAGGAGCAGATCCCATGACAAGGACGCGGCGACTGGTTCAATTCGGTTTCTTGCTGCTGGTGCTGGCTGGCGTCTTCGTGGCCGGCGGCAACTGCGAGCGCTGGTGCCCGTTCGGCGGCGTCGAGGCGTTGTACACGTACGTGCAGGAAGGCAACATGGTCTGTTCGCTGGGCACGTCGAACTTCTTCATCCTGGGCGGCGTGCTGGCGATGACCTTGTTGATGCGCCGCGCCTTTTGCGGTTACGCTTGCCCGATCGGGACGATTTCCGAGTGGCTGCGCGTGGCGGCCCGCCGCCTGCGACTGCCCGAGATCCGCGTCCCGCTGTGGCTGGACCGTGGCCTGGCGCTGCTCAAGTACGGTTTGCTGGCGGTCATCCTGTGGTTCACCTGGCAGGCTGGCGAGTTGATCTTCCGCGGCTTCGATCCCTGCTATGCGTTGATCAGCCGGCACGGCGCGGATATCACGGTCTGGACCTATGTCGTGGCCGGCGCCGTTGCGGCCGGATCGTTGTTCATCATGTTGCCGTTCTGCCGCTGGTTCTGTCCGCTGGCGGCCGTACTGAACCCGTTCTCGCGTTTTGCCCTGGCGCGCGTGCGTCGCGACAGCGAATCCTGCCGCGACTGCGGCGTTTGCAGCAAGCATTGTCCCGTGTTGATTCCCGTGGATCAGGTCCAACAAGTCACCCACGCCCGCTGCATCGCGTGCCTGCAGTGCGTGGAGAGTTGCCCCCATCGTCAGACTCGGCCCTTGACCTGGGGCCCGCCACAGGGATGGCGGGCGAGCTGGCCGCAAATCGCGATCGTGCTGACCGTGCTGCTGTGTACGTCCGCCGCCGCGACCGCGTCGTACTGGTTCCCCTTGCCCTCGTTCATCAAGACGCGGGGCGAAGCGCCGGCTCAATCGGCCGAAGTCAAGCTGGCCGTCAACCACCTGGCCTGCCGGGGCAACGCGAACTTGTTGTGCTACTTCCTGGAACGCGACGACATGTTCACCGTCAGGGGTTATCTGAAAGTCGAAGCCTGGCCGGGCGAGGAATGGGCCCCGGTCCACGTCACCTACGATCCGGCGCAGACGGATGAGGACGCGATCAAGCAAGCCATCGTCGAGCCGTACTACGAAGTGGCCGGCGATCGGTGGCGCATGTCGCCCTTCACCATCGCCGGCTACGACCCGCTGGCGGAGATTCCACCCTCGCCGTGAGGCGGGTTCACCGGGAGCGGCACGGCTCGGAGAGCCATGCTACTACGAATCGCGTGCTTAAGGGCCGTTAGGTACGACCGTAACGCCGTCCAGCGGTTTGCCGTCGGGGGACACGGCGCGGCAGCAGACGGACCACTCGCCGCCGCTCTGCGTGACTTTGACCAGCAGCGTATTGTCGCCTTGCTTCAGCTTGACGTTGACCTTGTCCTGGCCCGGCGAGCAGGGTCGCGTGGCATTGTTGGCGTGGACGACCTGGCCGTTCAGCCACACCTTGACGCCGTCGTCGCTGCCGAATTCGAGCACCGCGTCCTGCTCCTTGTCCGAGGCCAGTTGGGTCTTCAGGTACGCGGCGCGGGCGTTGCCGCCGAAGATCTTGTCCATTTCGACCAAGCCCGGTTTGCCGCTGGGCGGCGCCGAGACCGGACGCCACTCGGCCTGGCCGCCGGGCTTCTCCGGAGCGAAGGCCACGTTGAACAGCTCCGACCCGTCCTTGCCCTGCTCGGTGTACGGGCCGGACAGCAACCACGCGATGATGAATCCCTCCGGCGATTGGCCGGCGTTCTGCACAGCCTTGATCGCGTCCTCCGCTTGACGTTTGACTTCGTCGCCGGCCGCACTCGCTTGGATCTGTTGCAGCGCCGCGAGCGCCTGCTGGTTGTACACGGCTCCCAGTTGCCGGGCCAATCGAATCGTCGCCGCCGTGGCGTCCGCTTTCAGTTCGGCGTCCTGCGCCGTGGCCTGCAGCAACTCGAGGGCGCCCAGCGCCGGCAGGTCCGCCAGGCCGGCGATCGCCTGCCGTTTCTCCTCCATGCGTTGGGCCACCTCCAGCACGCTGCGGTAGATGCTCAGCCGCTGGGCCAGCGGCAGGTCCTTCAGGTTGGCCAGTCGCAGGCAGCCGTCGCGCAGGGCGAGGACGGCGATGCTGGGTTTGTCCGCCGTCTTGGCCAAGTCGATCAGGCTCGGCGCGGCCGACGCTTCGGGCCAGGCGATCAGCGTCCGGACGGCGGCGTCCCGAACTTCCGCGTCGCCCTCTTGCGTGGCTTTCCGTACGGCCTTGAGCGCCTCTTCGCCGCGCGTGTAGACCAGTTGCTGCAGCACCGCGATGCGCGCCGGCGGAGTTGCGGCCTGGTCCAAAGCGTCTAGCAGCGGTTTGGCCGCCGCTGCTTTGTCGTCGGAGCGCGAGCAGATGGCCTTGATCGCTTCGGCGACCGCCCCGCGCAGGTCTGCATTGTCAGTGCGGATCAGCACGCCGGCCAGCGGCGCCAACTGCTCGGTGCTGCCCAGCACCGCCAGCCCTCGCGCGGCTTCGGCAGCCAGCACGGGATCCGTCCCGCCCACCAATCGCGCGAGCGTCGGCAAGGCGGCTTCCACACGTCGCGCGGCCACGGCCGCCAGAACCACGGCTCGATCACTCGCCCGCGGCGATTCGATCATCCGCACCAGCGCCTCGTTGACTCCCGGCTTGCCCATTCGTTCCAGGACGCGGCGAGCCGCCTCGGCCACCGCCGCCGGCTCGGACTGGGCCAGCGTGACGACCATCGGCACATCGGCCGCTTCGCCGTGCAGGGCTAGACACTCCAGCGCCGCGACGCGCACCGGGACTTCGCCGCCGGCCTCGATCACTTTTAGCACGCCGGCTCGCGCTGCGACGTCGCCCTGGCCGGCCAAGATCCCCAGCAGCACCATCTGCCCGGCCGGCTTCATCGCCGGCAACTCAGCCGCCACCGCGTCCTTCATCGCTCGATTGGAACTACCCACGAACGCCGCCAACGCCGCCGCACGCATGGCCGCGTCGTCGCTCTGCACGACCTCGACGAACCGCTTGACTGCGTCGGCCTGGGGCAGCGTTCCGAGCAAGCCCTTCAGGGCCGCCACGCGGATCGCCTCCGGCTGCTGCTGCGGCAACAGCGACTGATAGAGGCCCGCGGCCGGCTCTCTCTTGCCTGTCGAGGCCAATCGGCTGGCGGCCGCAATTTTGGCGCGGGCCAGCGTGCGGGACAAGGCTGCTGGGATCTGCAGGCCGTCCAACGCCCGGACGGCCTCCTCCGAGCCGATTTCGCCCAAGGCGGTGATCGCGGTGCCGGCGATCGCCGCGTCCCCATCGCCGGTCAAACCGCGCAAGGCGCTGACGGCTTCCGCGTCGCGACGCGCGCCCAGCGAGGAAATGACGCCAACAAGTTGCTGGCCTTTGACTTTGGACAGCGCGTCGCGGAGTGCGGCCGCCGCCGCCGGATCGGCCATCGGCTCCAGCGCCATCCGCGCGGGGTGAGACAGGTCCGCGTCGGCGAGCAGTTCGGCTACGACGGGGACGCAATCGGCCGAGCCGACGAGGGCCAGCCAGCGGCAGATGTAGCGTTTGGCGTCCTTGGGTGTGTCGTGCGACTTGAGCACCGGCAGCAACTTGGCCTCGATGGCTTTGTAGTCGGTCGGCGCCGTCTCGCGGATTTGCTCCTCGATCTGCGCCAGCGGTTGCCGGCTTTGGCCGAATTCCCATTTGGCCAGCGCCTGATACGGATCAACCGCGTTGTCTGCCGCCTGCACCGAGGCCCAGGCCGGCAGGATCATCAAAGTGACGACAAAACGATGGAATCTTAAGTACATGATATTGGCTCCAGATTGGTTGCTGTTTGCAGATCGCGAGTTGCAGGGCACCGCATGCGGTTCACGGGTTCCAGCCGATGCGTCTCAAGTTTCACATTTTGGTCATCCATCTCGGATCTCGGATCTCAGATCTCAAATCTCAAATCCCAAATCCCAGATCTTAGATCTCCAACCGCCTCTCTCCGGCCCCTTGGACCTGAAACCCCGGCCTCGGCCCCTCATCCCCTGATCACCTCTCACCTCTCACCGCTCACCGCTCACCGACCACCGATTACCGATCACCGATTACCGATCACCGATCACCGATTACCGACTACCGCTCACCCCAAACTCCACGGCTCCCGCTTGGCCCGGCCCAGCATCGTGTTGGCCGTCGGATCGCCGACGATTTCCTCGGTGTCCGGGTTCCAGCGGATCTTGCGGCCCAGCGCAATGGCGATCACGCACAGGTGCCCCACGCTGGCGGATCGGTGCGCCACTTCGGCGGGCGTGATCGTCGGCCGCCGGGAGATGACGCAGTCGATGAAGTTGCCGATGTGGTTGTTCGAGCGGTACAGGTTGATTTCGTCCGAGCCGATTTTGTCCTGCATCAGGCTCTTGGGTTGCGTGTCGAATCCGCCGCGATCGACCCACACCCAGCCGTCGGTGCCGATCCACTTGGCCCCCATGCGGTGCTGGCCTTCGGCGTTCTGGACGATCATTTTGACGCCGTTGGCATAGGTGCATTCGATCCGGTACCGAGTGGCGGCGTCCCAGATGCCGGTCTGGGGGAAGTCGGCGTAGAGGGGATTGAACTCGACGGCGCCCGTCGTTTCGGTGCCCAGTCCCCACTGGGCGATGTCGCCATGATGTCCGACCCAATCCATCAACTGGCCGCCGCCGTAGTCCATTTGCCAGCGCCAATTCCAATGGGTGCGGTCGGCCGAATACGGTGCCCAGGGCGCCGGTCCGCACCAGAAATCGTAGTCCATGTTCGGCGGCGGGTCCGTGAACGGCGCGTTGCCGCCGCCTCCGCCGGTGGGCAGTCCGACTTCGACCGTGTGTACCTTGCCGATGCGGCCGTTGCGGACCAGTTCACAGGCAAAACGGAAATTGCCGGTGGACCGTTGCCACGAGCCGGTCTGCCAGATGCGGCCGTACTGGCTGACGGCGTCGACCATCGCGCGGCCTTCACGCAAGTCATGGCTGAACGGTTTCTCGCCGTAGATGTCCTTGCCCGACTTGGCCGACAGGATGGCCGGAATTGCGTGCCAATGGTCGGGCGTGGCCAGCGAGATGGCGTCGATGTCGTCCCGCGCGACCAGTTCGCGAAAATCCGAGTACGCGGCACAATCCTGGTTGCCGTAGACCTCGTTCACGCGCCGCTGAGTGCGCTCGGTGTTGTTCCGGTCCACGTCGTTGACGGCCACGACCTGGCAGCGGGGATCGCCCAGGAAGCCGCCCAAATTGCCGTTGCCCTGGCCGCCCACGCCGATCGCGCCGACGGTGATTCGGTTGCTGGGCGCCGGCCGTCCCTCAGCCCCCAACACCGACGCCGGGACGATGGCCGGAAAGCCGCTGATCGCGCCGGCGGCAGCCGCCTGCTGCAGAAACCGCCGCCGACTATGTCGATGTCTGAAAGTCATAAACCGCGCTCCTTGTCTGGTGATCTGCGTTCAAGAAATCTCGGTAAAGATACTCAGCCCCCGACGCACGCCTACCTTATTACGAGTTCGAGTGCCGGCTGTCAATAATCTTCGACAGGCCCAGCGCATGTGCCGTTCTCTTGACCGGCAACTTTCGCCCGGAAACGGTTGGCAGCAGCATCGTGCCGGCGGCCGGGAGCGAGTCCCGTGGGATGGCCTCGAACTCCACCCGCTGACACGCGACGACCTCACCTTGGTGCGTGACGTCGCACAGCCAGCAGCGGGGCTGATTGAGCGCGTCGTAAACGCTCAGGTCGCCCGAACGCAACGCTTCCAGAATCTTCGCCGCAGTCGGCACGACGACGTACCGGCAAATCGTATCATCCTCATCCGACCAATAGGCAAGATTCAGTTCGCCTTCGGAGTCCTGCAGCGAAAAGATACGCGGACCGTCGAACTCATAAAGCACGTCGGCCGGCTCAAACGGCTGAAAACGTCCTGCAGGGACGCTCTTACCCGAGACACTCCACATCGTTTAGCCCTCCTCTCTGACGACCCGAAATACGTCACCGTCGGCATCGATCGCGTCCGCTGGCGGACAGTCGGCGGGCCACATGTCGGGCAACTTCATCGGGAACCTCAGTCGTTTGTCGCGGATGGTGTCGAATTGTCTTTGCTAGCCGCTGGCCGGGACCACGATTCTATCTCCACGGGGGAACGGCAACAACCGACACGCCTAGCCACCGTGCTGCTGGCCGAACAAAGCCGAATTCTGGCTACCAGCCCAAGCACCCTGACTTCGAGGGGAAGACGGCATGAAGCGTCTTGAACGCGTTCACGGCAGTGCTCGAAGATCTCGTTGGTTTATGACTTAGGACATTTTTGTATGCCGCATGAAGTTACGGCGTGCCGGACGGGCAAGCCCGGGAACCTCTCTCATCCTAAGGTCTCGCGGGCCGGGCCACTGGCCGCGACCTCCAACCCCGCCGGGCGATAGCCGGGCGACGACTCATACGAAGCCCCCGCTGTCAGCCCGCCGGCCCTTGAGCGCCCGTGGATTCGATTGCGCCTGGAACGATGATAGCCGGAAGGTCCTCCGCGCGCGCGATCACAGTACGTACAGTCGGAACCACGGTGCCGTCCGCCCGTCTCGCGAGTCCGGTCGCCCGGACACGCATGCCAGCCCGGACCTGCGCAAGCGAGGTGTGGACTTCGGTACTGAGCGGCGCAAGGGCAACGGAACCGAGCGGCCCGCTACCCTCGTCGACGCAAAGGGACAGGGCGAACGTGGCACCACCGTGGATGGGCCGCGGCAGTGTCGAAGCCAGGCCGCCAACGGCCGCAGCGCCAAATGGCTCGATCCACGAAGGGCCGGCGATCTCCCAGAACGCCGGGCAGAGCACTTGGTATGGGCACCATTTGCAGGCCGACGCCGACGGGCTCGCCAGTGCGGCGACGGTTCCTCCTGCCTGAACTTCACGATTGTAGCGGGCCAACAACTCCAACGCATCTGCTGCCACGCGCTCGCACGCCGTTGGCTCCAGTTCGATCTCCAGTGGCGGACCTTCCATCGGAAGTAGGACGCCGCGAGTTGGCCATATCCCCGTACACTCCTTCACGAGGAAGCCATAAAGCTGCAGCTGGCGTACGTAAGAAGCCTTCATGACGTTGGTGTCGTCGTGTTCGTGCACATCCCCCGTTTTATAGTCGATGACCGCGTCGTCGCGAAGCACGTCTGGTCGACCCACGAGCCGCCCGTTGGCGCCGGAGAGCCACTGCTCGCGCCCCGCTCCTTTCCCTTGAGGAGACCCGGAAGGACTAGGGCTTCTTGGAGTGCTAGAGAATTCCCTTGCTCGCAGGAGGGCCATGGCCCGGACCAAGTGGTAGCCGGGCCATCGTTCTGGAGGACCGAACCTGCGGTCAAGAGGGTGTATCTGCGCCCGGTCATGCTGCCGGTCGACCGCGGCCAACCACGCCGCCTCATGCGCACCTTCAGAGTTGGCGCCCGAGCAATACCCAGCGTGCTCCAGTACCGCGTGGTAGGCAGTGCCCAACCATGCCTTCGGGTTGCCGAGCACGAGTTGGTCCGCCCCATCTGCTCTCGACAGCCCCGCTCGCAGCGGGCACAACCGGAGGACTTCGGCAAGGCTCGGATTGACCGCCGGGATGGTGGTCAGCTCAAGTGGCGGAGCATGTGTACTCAGAACGGTCTCCTCAGAACCTCGAAGACTGACTTGAAGCTCACCTGTTGGCATCCCGCCGCGACAGCCTGCGCGTAGGCGTTCGCCAGTTGGGGGCCGAAGCGATTACGATCGCAGTCCCACAGCGGGTGCGTGATGATTGTCGCCCGATTGGTGCGGCGACCTGCATGCAGTCCCCCGAACATCACGTGCTGCCATCCGGGCATTGCTGCGAAGTAGGGGCCCGCCGCCAAGGTATCGACCCCGTGCCAATACGGGACGGTGAAGTCGATTAACGCGGCCGGATCGAGCGCCAGCCTCGCGAGATCCAGCCCCAGACGCCAGTCGAGGATGCTGTGGTACGGTAGGTTGCTGAAGTCACGCAAGCAGTCCGGACAGGACGTCTTGCAGGCGTTGGGTCCGGGCCCCGCGTGCTGCTGGCCGACGAGGAAGTTGAAGAACGTCGGACTGGACTGGCCGACCATGTACTGCAAGAGTGCCTCTGCTTCGGCTGGCTGTCCCAGCAGAGAGGCGTATCCGGCACCATTCTCGAGACTG
>CAYPGE010000012.1:0-53033 GCA_964409865.1 uncultured Pirellulaceae bacterium | reverse complement strand
GATCGCCCCGTCCGACAACTCGACGATCGTCGATTCGTTGGTCCGTTCGTCGAGCAATCCGCCCAGCTTCCACGTCTGGCCGTGGTCGTCCGAGTAGATGACGTGGGAGCGGTAAGGGTGCTTTTGGGGATCGGAGTGGTCCGAGTGGTTGCAGGGAATGACCAGACGGCCGGCGTGCTGACCGCGCGTCAGCTGAATCCCCTTGTCCGGCCCGGTGGCATACCAGCGCCAATGTTCCTGGCGCAGAGGGGGCATCTCGACGGGCTTCGCCCACGTCGCACCGTCGTCGTCGCTGTAGGTCATGAACGGGCGGCGCGGGTGGCGTGTCGTGCCCTTCATGATTTGGCCTTCGGGCTCGCTGCCCAGGTTCCACGTCAGCGCCAGCCAGATGCGGCCGGTCTGCTGATCGACGACCGGACACGGGTTCCCGCAGGTGTTGTTCTCGTCGTTCCAGACGACCTGCAAGTCGGACCACGTTTTTCCCAGGTCGGTCGAGCGTCTCAGCACCAGGTCGATATCGCCCGCGTCGCCGCCGCCCAGCTTGCGGCCTTCGCAGAACGCCAGCACCGTGTTGCGGCTGGTGACGATGACCGAGGGGATGCGAAACGTGTGGTAATCCGAGCCGCCCGACGTGAACACGTCCACGGGCTCGCACGCCAGCCCTTCCGCCCAGCCCGCCAATAGACTCGATGCGACCAAGTTGCCCTCCGCCGAGAACTCGTGTACCCGCATCCGGCTCCGCCAAGGCCGAAAACCGAAATCACCCACGAGCCCGGCGCCGATCTGTCGTTCGTAAACGGTCTGCCCGTCGATACTGAACGTGACTCGCTCGCCGCGCCGCACGACCTCCAGGCGAAACGGCTGGCCCACGGGCACCTTGCCCGCCAAATCCGGCAGATGAGTGGCCTTGCCGCCGAACAAAGGTCCTTCCACGAACGGTTGGCCCTTCCCACCTTCGAACCCGAAATGACTGGCGCCGTCGAACGTGAAGGACGCGGCGCTGTCCTTGAGATCGAAGAGGGTTAGCGTGGCAGAGATGCGGAAATCCCCATCGCCCAGGGCCTGGCCAGCAAACAGAATCGGGCCCGTGCCGGCACATTCCAGAAAGCCCGCCTCGCGAGTCCACGGGCCGCCCTCCTCCTTGACCAGCTTCGGCTGGCCCGATTCCACGAAAATCGCTTCACCGCCCCATGCAGCGCCGGCCAGCACGGCAGAAACAAACCACGCACACAATCCGCTTTTGGTCATCTCGTTTTCTCCTCTGGATGGCAAGATCTCCCCCGCCCCGTCGCGGGTCGTTCGTGCTGGTACAGGGACGTTCCGGTTGAGGCTGCTATCTCGCCCGGATCGTCAGGGCGGTGTCGGTCTTGAGTGCGGGAACCGTCAAGGGCAGGCGGCCGTCGCGGACGTCAATCTGCTCGGTCCGTGCCGGCTGGCCTTTCCAGGTCTCCCACCACTCGACGTCGTACGGGCCGTCCGCAAGTCCCTCGACGGCCAGCCGAAAAGCGTCCACGGACGGGACGGCGTCTTGAGAATGGTTGTACCACGTGCTGTCCCGATTCTGGAGCCACAAGACGGCCACCCGGTCGCTTTTCGTGCCACAGACGAGCACGTTCGGCTTGTCCAGGATCTGGCAGCCGGTGAACCGGTAGCTGCTGGACGTCACCCAATCGCGGCCAAAGTTTTCCACTCGGATGCGGTGCCTGCCGGCCGGGATCTCCACGGCGATGTCTTCGTCGTAGGTCGTCTCCCAGAGCTTCCACTGCGGCCGGTAAACGCTTTGCTTTCCCAGCCCTTCGCCGCAGGGCAGCTCGCGCTCGATCTTCAAATCGTCATCGACCCAGACTTTCAGCAGCCCGGAGGCCGACACCCGGCCAACGCGGGCGATGAACTTGCCTGGCTGCGGGTAGTTCACCACGAAGGTGGGCGGGTTCTTGATGTCGCGATGCGATTGCCCGTGCAGCAGTTGTTGGGGCAGGCGATCTTCGTTGATCGTCCCATCGGGACGAACCACGAACTCCGCGTGCTCCGGCTTTCCCCAGCGGCTCAGCGGCGAGATCACGACGTCGCGCGTGCCCGGCGGACGCGTCGCGTCGACGAACTCCGGCGGCGAGGTTTCCAGCATCGTCCAGCGGGCGGACCCCAACGGCAGGTCCTGCGCAAAGCGCGACAGCGACGCGAAGTGGAAGTACAGGTCCAGCGGATCGATGTAATTCTCGTGCCACCACGGCATCGGTCCCCCGGCGGCGAAGCTCGTCAGCCCGGCCCACAGCGAGTTGTGGATGGCCCATCCCGCCGGGTCCTTGTCGGCCGTCGTCGAATGGCTGCGGATGCCGAACTCGCCGAAGATGTGCGGCTTGGGAAACCGTTCCCACTGGTGCAAGCAGTAGCGCCGCACCGCCTCGGCCACATTGGCGTCGTCGTTGGTGTAGCAGTGCGTCTGGACGATATCGATGTTCGGCAGGTCCCAATACGCCTCCGGGCCGGTCTTGCTCCAGAAACTCGTCGTGATCGGATGTCCGAACGGGTCGATGGACCGCAGGTGGTCCGACATTTCCTTGTGCCAGGGCAGTTTGACTTCGTCGGGCGAGTCGGCCCAGCCCTCCATCTCGTTGCCGAACTCCCAGCACAGCACGTTCGGGCTGTACCCCCAGCGGGCGACGGTGTACCGCAGACGCTTCTCGTACAACCGCTTGGCCGCCGCGTTGGTGAACCAATCCCGGGGCGTCGCGCACGGTCCGCCGTTGCGGGCGTTGAACGGGTTGCGTTCCCAGCCCGTTTCGCGGAAATCCTGGTGGGTATCCATGCACATCATGTAGTACAGGCCCAGCTCGGCCGCGAGATCCAGGACCAGGTCGATCCGCGCGGCGACATCCTGCCGGTACCAGCCGAGCCGGTCGGCCCACTCGATGCCGAACCCGCTGGAACTCATCCACCAGCGGTTGAAGTTTTCGCCGGCCGCGGCGAACTTGCGCATCGCTTCGTCGCCCAGTTGCCCGGTCGTGTGGTAGATCGGCAAGTTGTGGCCGATGGCGAAGAAGCCTTCGCCGTTGTCGAAGGCCAGGTAGTGCGGATCGCCCTTGCTCGTGCGCACGAAACCGCGCGACTCGCCGGCCGTACACTCCACCGAGCCCTCCCCGCCGGCGATCTCGCCGCTGCGGTCGCGGAGCCGCAGTTGCCAGCGATACGTGCCGATCTCCTGCGGCGTGAAACGGATTCGCCAGCCGCTGGCGGGCTGCGGGACCAGCACCTCCGCCTGCTCTGCGACTTCGCGCCGATAGTCGACGGCGAAGAACGCGGGCACGACCAACTGCCGGCCGGAAGGCGCCGTAAAAACAGCGTCCAGCCGCACCTCGTCGGGATCGAAGGGATTGTCATACGTGGCGCCGAGTTCCACCCGCAATTCCAGCCGCTCGTATTGCCGCAGCCGGGCCGCACTGGGCGTGACCGCGTGGATGGCCAGCGGCTGCCGGGCCGGATCGATCTGCCCTGGAAAACGCGCCGGCATGTCGGTGAAGGAGATCGTGTACTCGAGCACCGCCGTTTCACCGACCGCGAAGTCGCTGGGCAAAAGGTTGATGCGGAAAGCGTGGGTGCGCTGGGTGCCTTCATTCTCCGCCTGGCGGTAACCCGGCAGTCCCAGACAGAGACTGCGGCCGCCGTGAAGTTCCAGCAGCACGCGATCGGCCGTCGCCGACGGCGTCCCAGAGACCGTCCCGTGCGCTGACGGGGCGAACCACACCCGCTCCGAGCCACGGAACCTGTCGCGGCTGCCGGACAGCTGCAGCCAGACGCCACGGGTCAGTTTCAGCGCTGCGGTCTTCTGCAATTCGTAGCGGACGTGCAGGCCTTCGTCCGTGCGTGTGATCCGGTGGACGTACTTGACCGGCGGCGAGTTGTCGCGTGCCGAGAACGTGCCCCGCATCGTGACACTCCCGTCATCTTCGAGTGTCGGCGGTTTTTCGATGTTTCCGCCGGGCAGGGTTTCGTAGATCCAGCTATCGTGCCAGAAGAACATGTGCCAGCCGACCTCGGCCTGGCCCTCGATTCCCGCGGACCATTTGCCAAGATCGAAACGGACGTACTCCTTGGCTTGCCGCCAGACGCAGCCTCGGTCGGTTGCCTCGAAAGACTGAGCCGCAACCGGGAGTGGAAGAGCAATGATCGCCAGTGTCAGAAGCAGTGATCGCATGGTTCGTCTCGTCACCCGTTGGTCGTTGTGATAGCCGGGGCCGCCCTCAGATTTCCTTGCCGATGGCGAAGGCGTGCCCCAGCGAGGCGCCGACGCCGTAGTAGAACTGGTTGCCGGGCGAAAAGATGATCGGCAGGATCTTCAGGATGTCCGGCATCCCGGTCGCGTCCAACACCTCTTCCTCGGCCTTGACGTCCAGGATTTCGCCGACGAACTGGGTGTGCAGGCCCAGCTCGAACATGTGCAGCACCTTGCACTCCAGCACCAGCGGGTATTCCTGGATGTAAGGAGCGTCCACCAGTTGGCTGCGGACGGGAGTCAGTCCGGTGGCGGCGAATTTGTCGGTGTCGCGACCGCTGACCAGCCCGAAGTAGTCGGCCTGCTTGACCTGGCTCTGCGATGGCACGCTGATCGTGAACGCCTGGCGTTCGACCAGGCTGCCGTAGCTGTAGGTGGCCTTGCGCAGCGAAACGGCGACGCACGGCGGAACGGAGCAGCAGATCCCGCCCCACGCTGCCGCCATGCCGTTGGGCTTGCCCTGCTTGTCGTACGATCCCACGATCCAGGTCGGCGTGGGGCAAATCAGCGTCTTGGCGCCAAGTGAACGTTTCATGGACGACTCCCCTCGGTGAACGTGTTGTGGAAGTCGTCCATTGTCACGCCCCGCCTGCCGGCATACAAGCTCCCCAGAGACCGGTTGTGTTCGGCGAGCGGTGAGGCGTTAGCCCACCGGTTCCTCTGTCCGGCGGACCAACCCGAGGCAAGACCGGTGGGCTAACGCCACCGTTCGCCAGAATCCGAGGCGATTACGCCGAAGCCCGTACTGGCCCTACTCATTTAGCCCGTCTTTCGGACGCGCGATTACGAGAGGATTGCCGTCGGCAGCTGATTTCGGATCGATACGTTCGAAATCCGGGTGCTGCGAGTTCCGGTTCGTTGACGGGGAACCTGTCCTCACCTACATTGGCGCCGTCAAAAGGTTCCGCCGAATCGCTCGTGCCCCGACGTGCGTGCAAATTCGCGATACGAGGAACGATCCACGATGATAACCGAAAGGCCTGCGATGAATCCAAGACTGAAAGACTTGTTCTCCCGCCGCAGCGTTCGTGTGTACCAGCAGCGGGACGTAGCAGACGACCTGGTCCGCGACCTTCTGGAAGCGGCGATGGCCGCGCCGTCGGCGGTGGCCAAGGACCCGTGGTCGTTCGTTGTGGTCCGCAACCGCGACATGCTCTCGAAGATCGCCGACGGCTTGCCGAACGGGAAGATGCTCCGCGACGCGGCGCTGGGGATCGTCGTCTGCGGCGACCTGCAGCGGGCACACGACCGGCAGCTATCGTATCTGCTGCAGGATTGTACCGCAGCGATCGAGAATCTCCTCTTGGCAGCCAGCGCGCTGGGCCTGGGAGCATGCTGGCTGGGAGTACACCCGCGCGAGGAGCGGGTGAAGCACATCCGCGCTTTGCTCAACGTCCCTGATTCGGTCATTCCCATTGCCGCGATGTCGATCGGCTGGCCCGCTGAGTCACCTGGGCCCCGAACGCGATATCGCGAGGACGCGGTTCATCACGAGACCTGGTAGCGCACTACGCTGTCTTCCCAAACTCGCGCACATACTGGGCGTTGGCTTGAATCTCGTCAAAGAAACGGGGATACATGCCCACGATGACGCCGTCCGTCGGCTTGATCCGCCCGAAGGCGAACTTGAACGTCTCGCGCACCGACTGCTGGCTGCCGCACTTGCGCCCGGAGCCGAGGATCTTGAAGCCGAAGCAGGGCTTCTTGACTTGCCGCACGACTTCGGTCATGACCATCGGGTCATCGCGGTAAAACGCATAGCTGCCGACCGGCAACGTGGGGTCCGGCACCGCCTTTTCCCGAGCCTCGGGCACGTTCATCCTGGTGAGGAAGTAGAAGCAGGTCATGAAAAAGTCCACTTCCCAGCCTTCGTCGGCCACGCGCTTGATGCAGTCGGGATTGTGAGCCGACACGCCGGCCAGCAGGCCGCGGTCGTGGACCTCCTTGACAAAGTCGTGTACTTCGCCGCTCTTGCCCGCCGCGAACAGCGAATCGGTCGCGCCGCCGTGATGGGCCATGGCGAACGGTCCGGTGGTTTCGCTCGTGGGCTTGACGTTGGCCCGGCCCGAAAGCAGACAGAGAAACTGCATCTTCGAGCCGCGCTCCCGCATGGTGCGCAAGACCTCGGTCGATTTGTCCGACGGCGAGTACTGGTGGGTGTTGATCCCTTGCTGCTCGCAGCGCTGGAGGAATTCCACTGTCCGCTCGGCCGTGTAATACTCCCGCATGTGCTGATCCATGTGGTGGCCGAGGTACGAGTAGCCGCCGATCGGATTCCAGCCGGCCACCAACCGGCTCACCCGGTGATCGCCCAATTGGATATTCGGCAACACGGCTGCCTCCGGTTGGTTCTCAGCCGCCGCAGCCGTTGTGGCCGCGACGATCCCGGACGCCACTGCTGCGGCGGAACACTGCCGAAGAAACTCCCGGCGACCGGCCCTACGTACGTTCTGACTTGATGGATTCATCCTACTCGCCTCCGAATCGATGAAGGAAATGCTGGCCGTTCAAGCACGAGCCCTTGAGTCTGAAGGAGCGGGCTCAGGAAGTCAAGCCGCAGGGCGGACGGGGAGCGGGGTCTTTAGAGTGACGCGTCAGGTCACGGGCGCGGGCGGCTGGGATTGCAGAATCGTCGCGAAAAATGCCAACGGATGCTGTTTTCAGGACCCCGCCTCGGGATGAACGACAAGCGACTATCGCGGCCGAGGCCACGGCCCAAACGTCACGTTGGCGCACCCGTCCCAAAGTCTCCGGCACGTATCCTCGGATCAGCCTCGACCGCGGAGAATATGCGTTCGTGTTATCGACAAGCCGCTTTCGCAAATGTCCGTCCAAGAGAGAGCCGAACTCTGACCCGTGTTCGAAGCGACAAGGCGACACGGATCGTTTTTGGTCGTTGCGAGACCGATACCGAGAAATGAGTCAATACGGCTGAAGAAACCATTCAGGCGTGAAGCCAGCCCTCATCCGGACGTTGATTTTTCCGGGCGCAAAAAGCGTGATCGCCAACAAGAATGCCCCAAACGGCCATCGCGTAGGCCCATGCCTCCTGCTCGAGTTTCTTGTCCAACGCGGGAAACAACTGGCCCTGCGTCATGATTCCGTCCCACATATCCTGCAGGTGCAGACGTGCGTGGCCGCATTCGTGAAGAAAGATCTTTGCCAATAACTGATCTTCTTCGAATCCGCTGTGAGAAACTACTTTGTCGCCGTGACCAACTGGTTTGTTATCCCTAACCCGCTTGGGGTCATACACAATCGTTAGTGTACGTGCTGCAAAATTGACTTGTAGCCACGAGACGAAGCCAGGGGCGACCCCTGTCCTATCTGGGCTAATTGGCCAAAAACGAACGTAGAATCCGTTTATGTGAGTTTCTTTCCCACCGACTTGCTGGCTAAAGGTGATTCTAGCGCAGATATCTTCGATTAATTTTTCTTTCCGTCGCAAGTCTGGATGATTGCGTTCCCGTACGTCGAGTCTCACGTTGCGATAAGTCTGATACGCTTCATCCGTTACCCCAAGAATTGCGGTCAAGTCGTCCAGTGCGGCCTCAAAAGCCCTCACGTATGGCGTTCGGTTGATAGATCCAGCAACGGACTGCATACGAATAACCTCTAGATGGGCTTATGGCCTGATGACTACACAGTCGGGTACTATTCAGGAAATGCAGTCCGCACCGTCACACCGGATCGCTCAAAGCTGCTCAAGGGCGGTCAGCAAAATAAAAAGTCGGAGTTGGGCAATTTGATCGGCTGTGAAATTGGGATCCAGTCCCGTACCTCCGAAAGCGACGCATTGCTGTCGAACGTAATCCATCCACTTCTGCTGCTCTTGTTCTGTGAAGGTATCGTTGAATGGTCCGAAAGCCTCGGCAAGGTCAATTCCAAATGGTGCGGCGAGAAGGTGCAGGAGCTTGCTGCTTACGGGTTCCGAAGCGCCATTCTTGATGCGGTATAGAGCCGTTCGCAATCCTCCCTTGTCAAACTCCGGGTCGTCCCCGAGGTTCATTAGTTCGAGCGCAGACATCCTCCCCAGCGCCTCGCGTATTCGCTCGGCGACCCGCTCCTTAACACCCGTCCGTTGTCCGGCGAAATATGCAAATGGGTCTGGTGAGTTGTCCGGCATGGTAGATCTCCTTTTCAGACTGTACCCTGGGTTAGACACTGGCGATCTCGGGAACCCGGTCAGGAAAGTACCGGATAGAAAACCGATGGCTGGACTGACACACATTCCATTGGTGGAAATCAAAACCACCTGTAAGAATGTGATCGGCAATCAGCGATGGGTGAACTTTCAGGAGGAAACAGCTCATGTGCTTACCGCCGCCGACACGCGCGCAATCCCGCCGGATGGGGGAACAGCGAACTCAAACCAACAGTTTGTAAAGGTTAACTCGTCGGTGTCAATAGGAAAAATTCAAGAAAATCCAAAATATCCGACATGTCGTTTTGGGAAATTCATTCTGTTTATCGTGCTCAAATCTCGAAATGGCTGCAGTCGTCAAAATGCCTTTTAGGCAAAAGGGTTACAAGAATTGAGTTTCGCGATCATGCTCAACGCAGTTTTGCTTCTGGGCAAGGCTACCGACGCCACGGACGCCCGCAGACGGAAATTTCGTGATATCGAAAGTTTACAGTTAGCGCCTTGAAGCGCCAACCATACAGAGACATTTCGCGTTGTTCTGGCGACACGGCTCACACCATCCACCCAATGCAACGTCAACTAGCGCAGGAAGATAGATGCGGAGCTAGAACGGTCGGTTGTTTGACTTGATGTCAGCCGATTCACCCCGTCTTCTCTGCGACGCAAGTTTTGCGCCGGCAATAGAAGACGACTGTACCCCGAAAAATGTTCCACCCAAACTGAGTGAATGCTTCAGGTTTTCTCGCCTAGTCTTTCTCGCCACAGGACGACCACAATTGCCGCATAAACCACGTGGGTCAACTGCCCCTTGGACTGTCGTGTGCTGAAGGCGAAGGAGTATGAACGGAATTCCGCCGGTCTGAATCGGCATCCCCTTGGGAACTGCGATGCCGTCTAGCGGTTGCTCCGATTATTGGCCTGGGCAGCACCGTTCTTGGGTCGACCTTGTTTGCATATTCCATGCCAAATCGGCAATCCCAATCGCTGCGCGAATTTGGCGTTGTCCAGCCGTGCCACTCAGAAGACCCTGCTACCAGCGGGTTGGGAGTTTGGTCCCCGCATTCACCGCAAGACTCGCAAGTGACTTCCCGCTTCCGAAAGGTCAAGGAATCTGTCCCGTCTTGATTCGTCCGGCGGGACGTGTACCTTGGCGGCAAGTTCCGGATCTGCAGCGTCCCCGTGAACCGCCACCTCTTTCAGGAGAATCTCTATGCGACACCGAACTGCCGTTGGTCTGGGATACGCCCTGTGGTTGGCCCTCGCGTGGTGCCTGCCGGCCGCAGAGCCGGGCTACAAGTTGTCGGTCGTGACCGATCCGCCGGATGCGATCTACACGGTCGGCCAGACAGCGAAGTTTCTGGTGACTCTCAAGAAGGGCGATCAGCCGGTCACCGAGGCCGACCTCGTTTGCACGCTGGACAAGGACGGCATGCCGCCCGTGACGCCGAAGAAGCTGACGCTGGACGATGGGACTGCGACGATCGAGGGAACACTGGGCGAGCCCGGCTTCCTGCGCTGCCGCGTGACCTGCGCGGGCCCGGACAAACAAGTACTCACGGCCGTGGCTGGAGCGGCGTTTGACCCGCTGAAGATCCCGCCCAGCCTGCCGGTGCCGGAGGATTTCGACGCCTTCTGGGCGCAGCAGAAGGCCCGCTTGGCCTCGGTGCCGATGGAGCCCAAGCTCACGCCGGTCAAGTCGCCGGTGGAGGGCATCGAATGCTTCGACACCGAGATCCCGTGCGTGCCGCCGCGGCCCGTATCCGGGTACTTTGCCCGCCCGGCCGGCGCGGCGCCCCAAAGCCTGTCGGCGATCCTGTTGGTCCACGGGGCCGGTGTGCGGAGTTCGAGCCTGGGCGGCGCTGCCGGTTCAGCCAAGCGGTTCAACGCCCTGGCCATGGACATCAACGCCCACGGCATCGCCAACGGCAAACCGGAGGCGTTCTACCAGGAACTCGCGGCGGGCGCGTTGAAGGACTACCGCACCGCCGGGCGCGAAGACCGGGAGCAATGCTACTTCCTTGGCATGTTTCTGCGCCTGGCGAGAGCGATGGAGTTCCTGACCAGCCAGCCGCAGTGGGACGGCAAAGTGTTGATCGTCAAGGGATCGAGCCAGGGAGGCGGTCAAGCCATCGCCGCGGCCGGGCTCGATCCGCGCGTGACTTTTATCTCTGCCGGCGTGCCGGCCATTTGCGACCACACGGGCAAGGCGGCGGGGCGCATCAACGGCTGGCCCAAACTGGTCCCCGACACGGACGGCAAGCCCGACCCCCAAATCCTCCAGGTCGCCCGCTATTTCGACAGCATGAACTTCGCGACGCGGGCCAAAGCCGAGGCGATCTTTAGCGTGGGCTTCATCGACGGCACCTGCGCGCCCACCAGCGTCTACGCCGCGTACAACAACCTGCCGGGCCAGAAGCAGATCGTCAACGAGCCTCTGATGGGACACGCGGTTTCGCCCAACTTGGAACGGGCCACGGAGGCCGCGATCCTCCAGCACTTGGCCGCCAAAAAAGGACCGCCGAAGTAGGACGCACCGCGAGTTTCACCCAACTGGCCAGCCGGGCTGGGGCGGATTCCGATGGAACAGGAGCGGATCATGAAACGACGTGACTTCCTTGGCGCAGTGGGAGGCGGTGGGCTGCTGGCCTTAGGTGCCGGCCAGGTTTTGGCCCTGGGGGAGGAGAAACAGAACCGTCTGCCCGAGGTGACGCCAGACACAGGGCGTGACCCGGCGGATGCGGCCGATTCGGCGCGACCGCCGTCTTACTATTGGTCCTGGTGGGGCTGGGAGCCGCTGGCGCATTACCGCCGCACGGGCGGCGTCGTAGGCGCAGTCGACGTCAGCGCTGCGGGTTTTCCTCAATGGTACGAGCGACTCCACTCCGAGGAACTGGTGCGCACCATGTCCGCAGTGGGCGTCAACCTGGCGGTGACCCATTTCTTCAAGGGTTTTGGCCTGCAGCACGAGCGGGAGGAACAGCAGCGGACGGCCGAGTTGGTCCGTGCCGCCCATCGCCACGGAGTCCGCGTGCTGGGCTACTGCCAGCAGCGGTCGTTGTACTACGAAACGTTCCTGGCCGAGGAGCCCCAGGCGGAGGCGTGGATCCAGCGCGATGCCGACGGCAAGTGCCGGACGTGGGGCAGCGCGTATTTCCGCTGGACCCCCTGCATCCACAGCCGCGAGTTCCGGGAGTACATGAAGCGGGTGATCCGCGTGGGCTTGGAGGAGATCGGCCTGGACGGCTTACACTTCGACAACGACTACTGCGAGCCCTGCTACTGCCCGCGGTGCGAGCAGGCTTTCCGCGCCTGGCTGACCGCGCACTGCCCAGACCCGCGCGATCGATTCGGGCTGGACTCGTTCGACCACGTGCGCCAGCCGCCGACGCTGGCCTCGGCCGGCCGGATCATCGACCCGCTGGTGCAGGCCTGGGTCCGCTTCCGTTGCGAGAGTCTGGGCGAATATCACCGGGACATCACCAGCTACGCCCGCAGCCTGCGGCCCGGCGTGATCCTGTTGGCCAACCCGGCCTATCCCCGCGGGCCTGACGGGCCGTATCGCCGCAGCGTCTGGGCGCCGACACTTGGCCGGCACCTGACCTTGATGTTCGCCGAAAACGGCAATGCGGCGGGCATGTCGGACGGCGCGATGGTCTCGCAAATCCGGGCCTGCAAGCACGCTGCGGCCATCGGCTACCGCGTGGTGTCCACGACCTGGAAACGGGGCACGGGCATCACGGGCTTGAGCGGCTTGGCCCTGCCCCAGAAACCCGAGGATGTTACGCTGCAGGTCGCCGAGGCGGCGGCCTTCGGCGGAATCCCGGGCACCAACTGGGCTCTCCGCCCCGATGGCCCCGGCGATCGGATGCGGATCGACGTGCCCGAACTCCGCGCTGCCTTGGGCCAGTATCTGGATTTCTCGCGCCAGACGGAAAACTTGCGGCTCGGAGCCCGCCCGGTCCGTGACGTGGCCGTCCTGCAGACGTTCGCCTCGATGGCCTTCGACGCCTCCGTGGCCTCGACCCTGGTGCTGGGCGCCGAAGAAGTGCTGATCCGCGGCGGTTTCGCCTGGGAGACGGTTTTTGGCGACAATCTGGGCCGGCTGGAAGGGTTCGCGGCCCTGGTGCTGGCCGGTCAATCGCACCTGAGCGACGACGAGTGCCGCGCGATTTGTGACTTTGCGCGTCGCGGTGGCGGATTGGTTCTGGCCGGCGACAACGGCCTGTACGACGAACACGGGCGCAGGCGGAGTCAGAACCCGCTGGAGGACCTTGGCGGCCCGCAGGTCGCGCGTCTGGAACCGAGCCTGGTTCGCACGGCGGGCGAGTCGGGCTATGTCGAACGGATCCCGTTGCCCAAGGGTCACCAGCAGGTCGCCGCTGCGGTGCAAAAGGCCCAGGGGAATCGGCTCTCCGTGCGGCTGTTGGGGAGCGACACGGTGGCCTTGGCAGCGTATGAGTTGGGCGACAGCCGGCTGGCCGTACACCTGGTCAACTACGCGGCGCCCATGCCTGCGAAGGGACTGAATCTGTCGCTGGGACAGCGGTGGAAGAATGCCGCCCAAGTCCGGTTGCTGACGGCCGAATCGCCCGAGCAGACGCTATCCGTCACCGGCGCCACGGTCGAGATCCCGCCGTTCCCGGTGTATGCGGTGGTGATGGTCAGGTAGCTGGCAATTCAGTGCTGAGAGAACAGGAGGCATGACATGTCGATCGTCGGCTTGTGTGAGATCGCAGCCCTGCTGGCGATGCAAGTGGGTGTCGGACAGCTTGGCTCGCCGCCGTGGGTGCGAGTGGTGGACAAGGCCTCATTCTCGCCGCGAGACACAGCCGAGGGCGTGGTCTTCGATGGCCGGATGTGGCTCAGCAACGGCTACGTGGCGGGCGGGAAACTCGTGCGTGACCTGTGGTCCTCGCGCGATGCCGTCACGTGGGAGTTGGTCAGCGACAACACGCCCTATGACGGCTACAGCGAGATGGTCGTCTACCAGGGGAAAATCTGGGCGGTGAAGGCCAGCGTGTGGAACTCGTCCGATGGTCTAACCTGGACTCAGGTATCTGCGAAGACGGAGAATACCCAGATGGTCCGTGTCGAGGAGAAACACCGGAAACTGCCTCACTGATGGTCGCCAGGGCGATCCGCCCGTCGGAACTCGCGCCCCAGGCGGAGAACCTCTTGGAATTCAGGGTGCCGGCTCATGGAACCGACCACGTGATCGAGCCAGTTCTGCGCCTTTCGTTCTTCCCCAAGTTGGCGTTTGATCTGCGCGACCTCCGCTTCGAGGGTTGCCAAGCGATCTTCGTTACTGCGCGCCTGCGACATGTTCCGCCTTCCACTTCGACCACAGTCGTCCATTCGAAACGTTTTCAATTATCGGACTTGGCCTGGGCGAGATCAATACCTGAAGTTCAACGTTCGGCGCAGGTCTCCCGACCTCGCCGAAACGGCCGACCGCAGGTCTCCCCGAGCGTTTCTTGGGGAGACCTGCGGTCGAGGCCGTGCTGCGGTCGGGAGACCGCAGCACAACTGGCGTGCGGCTCCGCTGCGCACGACTCCCCGCGGCCTACGCTCCCGGCTCCGCTGCGCGGCCGGAGCTGGACTGCCTTCCCGGCGGAACTGCGGCTACGCGGAAGCCCAGGTAGCCGCCGTCATTGATGAACAACGCATACTGGGAGTTTGTCACCGGATACCGGCCCAGCCAGAAGGGCTCACGGATGGTGAATGGCTTTTTGGCATCCCCGATCCGACTCCAGGAAGTCAAGGTCCGTCTTCTCCTGCCTCAGCCTCAGAAGATCGCGGAGCGGGATGAGCTACGGCACGACCTGAACCGCCGGAGTAAAGCCCTTCAGTTCAGCATCGCCGCAGAACAGCAAGGCCGCGAAGCACAAGATCGTCGTCTTCCCCGTGCCGGGATCACCGAGCAGCACGCAGCTGCGGCTCGCGCGCAGGAGTTCGACCAGCGGGACGAGTTGCTGGCGATCGCCTTCGGGCAGGAGGTTCTGCGGAACGAAAACTCGGCGGAGCGGAATCTCGACTTCGGCGTCACGCTCGCGCAGCGTCTCCGACGGCAGGCCTATGGTGCGCAGACGCCGGTGAGCAATGGCGACTTTGCGGCGATACTCCGTGGCGATCCGATCCGCCGCGAGCGGTGAGGGAGAAGAAAAAACCTCAGCAGCATTCGACGTGCGCGCGGCCCGTAAGTCGTTGCCGGGCCCCAATCGACGAGGCAGGCGGATTCGGCTAAGGCTCGATGACCCCAATGCCGGCGATTCTGGCGGCGTCACGCATTCGGACGTCAGCGGTAACGACCGATTGAATTCTCGCCGCTCGCAAAGCACCTAAGTGCAGTCCATCGAGAGACCGGAGCATGACGGGTGGCGTCGCGCTTAAAGACGTGTCCAGCAGCCTCTGGGCCTCCGAGGCAACGTCGTCGCCCCAAGGGATCACGAAGTAACGTCGCGAGTTGACATGCTGCTCGAACAGGCGGAACAGCCGCTGCGCAGAACCGGACGCAATCTCCCCTCGCGATTCTTTGCCGCTCAAGGCGAAATACAACTCGACCCGGTGAAGAAAACTAATGGCGACGTCTTCCGGTTGTTGGATCAGAAGCCGCAGGTAGTCGCTGGAATCCGGCTCCGGTGCGTACAGCTTGAGCAACGCCGAGGTGTCCCAGTAAATCGCGTTGGCCATGACTCACAATCGCTCCTCGCGCAGCTCATCCCAAAACTGCTGTGCGGTGGCCGTGCGCGGACCGACGCGCGCCGCCTCGGCCTCCGCCGACAGTTCGGCCGCCCACGCTTCTCGTTCGTGGTCTTGCGTTTCCTTCGGGACAACACCCGTCAAGCGCGCGGTCGGCCGCCCTCGAACGGTAATCACGATATCCTCGCCCTCCGCCGCGAGTTGGACGAGTTGGCTGAGATTGCTCTTGGCTTCGCACAGATTGGTAATCATGTAGTCACGGTAGTTACTTCAGCGAAGCGTGTCAACGGAGTTGTCACGCTCCACCGGCTCGGCGGGGCTGTTCCTTGCGGATCACCAGCTTTCCGGTCTTCTTGTCCCAGACCACGGTTCGGGAGGGAAGACGATGCTCGAAGGACTGCTACGCCGATGGTCACGAGAAAGACTGGCTGCTGGTCACCACGAATCCCCACGCGACTGCGTCCGGAGTCCGCGACGACTACGCCTTGAGGACCGATGTCGAGGAGATGCATCGGCAGGTGAACTGCTTCTGGGACCTCACGCGGTGGAGCACACCGAGTTAACGCTCAGCCTGACGGAGAAGGCTCGTCGCAAGGCCCTCGCCAAGGCTCGTCGCCTGCGGAAAGAAGACCACCTCACCTAACCCGACGCCGCCACGCCTGCCGCCCCGCCGCCGTCCGGCCGGGCGGCGCGGCCGCCCGCTTACGTCTGAATTGCAGCCAGGCTTCAGCCGCTCTTGCCCTTCGGACGCCGCTTTGGTAGCGTTCGGGATTTCTCACCTGTCCCCAAACGCGCGCGGTAGCTTCACATGCCGGACGTTACGGAAACGGAAATCAAGTTCCCACCGTCAGCCGACTCCGTTGCGGATGCGGCGCCGGAAGTCATCCGCATTCGCGGCGCGCGCATGCACAACCTGAAGGACGTCGACCTGGACCTCCCGCGCGACCGGCTGGTGGTGATCACGGGGCCCAGTGGTTCCGGCAAGAGCAGCCTGGCATTCGACACGCTGTACGCCGAAGGCCAGCGGCAGTACATCGAAAGCCTGTCGGTCTATGCACGGCAGTTCCTGCACCAGATGGAAAGGCCTGACGTCGATCTGATCGAGGGACTGCAGCCGACGCTGTGCATCGACCAGCGTCCCGGCGCCGCCAACCCGCGGAGCACCGTGGGAACCGTGACGGAAATCTACGACTATCTGCGGCTGCTGATGGCCCGCCTGGGCGAAGCCTCCTGTCCGCAGTGCGGCGAGCCGATTCGCCAGCAGACCGCGGAGCAGATCCAGGAGGCGTTGGCGGCTCTGCCGGCGGGCACCAAGCTGATGATCCTGGCTCCGCTGGTGCGGGGCCGCCGCGGCAAACAGGAAGAAGTCCTGGCCAGGACTCGCAAGGCCGGCTTCATCCGCGTGCGCATCGACGGGCAAGTGTACGACCTCGAGAACCTGCCCGAAATCGACCCCCGCCGGGAACACGTGCTCGAGGCCGTGATCGACCGGATCATCGTTCGTGACGACATCGCGTCGCGTTTGGGCGAGTCCGTCCAACTGGCGGTCCGCCACGGAGAGGGTCTGCTGATCGCCTGCTACCAGGAACCGCCGCCGCCGGACGCCGATCCGGATCGCAGCCGATGGCAGGATCGCTTGTTCAGCACGCACTACGCCTGCCCCCGCTGCAACGTCAGCCTGGCAGAGGTCGAACCGCGCACGTTCAGCTTCAACAGCCCCTACGGAGCCTGCCCCCGCTGCGAAGGACTGGGAGCGTTGGAGCAGTTTGATCCCGAACTCGTCGCACCGAATTTCGAGCTGTCCCTGGCCGGGGGAGCCATTGCGACGTGGAAGAACGTGAAACCCGACCCGCTCAGGAAGCATCGGCCGCTGCTGGCCGCATTCCTCGAAGGCCGCGGAGCCGGTTGGGACACGCCGCTGGGCCAGCTCGCGCCCCAGGACCGCCACACCCTGTTGCACGGCGACGGTCAAGGTTTTCTGGGCATCCTGACGCTGCTGGAACAGGAGTACGTCACCGCGACCGACCCGGAGCGCCGTGACGCGCTGGCCCGCTTTCGCGGCCAGATCGCCTGCCCGGCGTGCAGCGGATCGCGGCTGCGGCCCGAAGCCAACTCCGTCCGCGTCGGCGGCAAGACGATCTACGATCTGTGCCGACTGCCGATCGGCGAAGCGGTGCGCTTCTTCCAGGGCCTGGCCTTTCCGCCGGCCCAGATGCCGATCGCCCAGCCGCTGCTGAAGGAAATCGGCAGGCGGCTGGACTTCCTGGAAAACGTGGGCCTCGGCTATCTCACCCTGCACCGCTCGGCCGACACGCTCAGCGGCGGCGAACTGCAGCGCGTGCGACTGGCCACCAGCATCGGTTCGGGGCTGGTCGGCGTCTGCTACGTGCTGGACGAGCCCTCCATCGGCCTGCACCCGCGCGACAACAACCGCTTGATCGACGCGCTCCGCGGCCTGCAGCAGCAAGGCAACTCGGTGCTGGTCGTCGAGCATGACGCGGCCATGATGCGCGCGGCCGACCAGTTGATCGACATCGGTCCGGGCGCCGGGACCCACGGCGGGCGGATCGTGGCCCAAGGCACGGTGAACGACGTGCTGCGGAACCCCGCCTCGATCACCGGCCGCTACCTGAGCGGCGATCTGCAAATCCCCCTGCCCGCCACGCGCCGCCGGTTGTCCCTGTCCAAGACGCGGTCGCTGGCGATCGAGGGCGTCTCGACCAACAACCTGCGCGACATCGACGTGCGGTTTCCGCTGGGGGCGCTGGTCTGCGTCACCGGGGTCAGTGGTTCGGGCAAGAGTTCGCTGATCAACGAGACGCTGGCGCCGGCCCTGCTGCGCCGCTTGGGCTCGCCGGCTCCAAAGCCGGGGCCTTTCCGGGGCCTGCGCGGGGCGGCGGCGATCGACAAGGTGATTCAGATCGACCAGGCCCCGATCGGGCGCACGCCCCGCAGTACGCCGGCCACCTATATCGGCGCGCTGGACGAAATCCGCAAACTGTTCGCCCGCACGCGCGAGGCCAAGCAGCGCGGTTTTGGAGCCAGCCGATTCAGCTTCAACGTCAAGGGCGGCCGCTGCGAGCCGTGCCAAGGTCACGGCCTGAAGAAAATCGAAATGCAATTCCTGCCCGACCTGTACGTCACCTGCAGCGAGTGCCAGGGGGCACGGTTCAACCGGCAGACCCTGGAAGTCCGCTGGCGCAACAAGTCGATCGCCGACGTGCTGGCGATGCCCGTGGACGAAGCGACGGACTTTTTCCAAAACTTCGCCGCCATCCATCGCTCGCTGAAAAGCTTCCAGGACGTGGGACTAGGCTACTTGACGCTGGGCCAGCCGTCGACGACGCTCTCCGGTGGCGAGGCCCAGCGGATCAAGCTGGCGACGGAGCTGGCCCGCGTGGATACCGGGCACACGCTGTACCTGTTGGACGAACCGACAACCGGCCTGCATTTCGACGACATCCGGCGGTTGCTCGACGTGCTGGGTCGATTGGTCGATCGCGGCAACACGGTCATCGTGATCGAACACAACCTGGAAGTCGTCAAGTGCGCGGACTGGCTCATCGACCTCGGACCGGAGGGCGGCGAGGCAGGAGGCCGCGTGGTCGCCGAGGGGACGCCGGAGCAGGTTGCAGCCTTGGAGGACAACTACACAGGACGGTTCCTGAAACCGTTGCTCGTTACAAGGAGTGACCGATGATCCCGGAATGGCTTCTCACCTTGGCTGGGATTGCGCTGTGCATCTTGCTGATTCCCTACGTGCTCGGCCCGATCCTTGTGTTCTTCACGCTCCGGTTCCGCATGCCGCCGACGGTCGTGCCTGTGGATCCGCGCGTACACCCCTTGCCCGCAGAAGCGCGGAACTACCTGGCCGAAGCCTATCGCGCACTGACCGCCGAGGGATTCGAACTCGTGGGCACGATGCTCCTGCCCGATCTGGTGCCCAACGTCAAGACGCTGTTCGCGATGTACGTCAACCGGCCCAGTTCCGACATGGCGATGTCGGCCATCATCGTGGCCCAGGGCGGTGTGGGGGGCGAGTTGAAAACGAGTTACGTCGAGTTCGTCCGCCGCTTTGACGACGGCGTCGTGGTCCAGACAAACAACTCGTCCGAGCTAAGTGCGTTCAAACGGATGCCGGGCGAATTCACGACCAAGTTCTGGCAGGTCCGAGACATCCGCCAACTGTACGGCTTGCACCAGCTGCTCGTCGAGCGGTTCCGCCAACGCGGGCAAAGTGTGAATCGCTTGGATACCGAGTACAGCGGCGATGCGGTCCGATACGTCGCCAAAGCGGTGCTGGAAGAGACCTTTCGCGATCAGGTGGGCACGGGTTACCTGGCTGAGGACGCCAGCGGCTTCCGTCCCTCGTTCAAGGGCGCCTGGATCATGGCTTGGCAAGAACTCTGGCCCGTCAAAGGAATCCGCCGCTGGCGAGAGAGACATCGCGCGGAACGGTTGCTGGCCGAACTCCACACGCGGCTGCCAGACGTTTTCTAAGAGTTTTGTCGTATCTCATTTACTGACAAGCACTTACGGTGTAGAATCTGGCCCAGCTGCAGTTTCCGTGTGCCAGACAGCCGAAAAACTGCAAGCGAATTGCGAACACCGATGTTCATCGACCTCATCTCGTCATAACCGCAAAAAGGTTTATAATTTGCGGCTTGTGTCTCCCGTTCTTTCGTCCGCTCAGAAACGACACGGCATCCAGATGGTCGGCAGAGTTTTCTCCATCAAGTTCGCGACCTGCGATACGGCACGGTCCGCGTGGAAGAACGCGCCCGCGCCGGCGCTCGCCGAATACATCGGTGGTCTGGAGAATTCACTGGTCCCGGTCGCTTTGGAGACCGTTTTCCAGGAGCAGCCGAAGTTCAACCCGATCGTGTTCTTCGGACCGACGGGCACGGGCAAGTCGCTGCTCGTGCAATTGATCGCCACTCGCTGGAAACGCGACAACAAGGCCGCTCGCATGGTCCTGACGACGGGAGCCGATTTTGCCCGCGAATATGCTCATGCGGTCGAGACTGATTCGATCTCCGATCTGCGGTTGAAATACCGCCGCGCAGGTCTGGTGGCCATCGATGATTTGCACGAGATCGAGGACAAGACAGCCGCCCAGAGCGAGCTTGTGCGGACCCTGGATGCCTTGCTCGATCGCCACCAGCGGGTTATCGTCACGCTGCCGCATTCGCCAGCGGACACCGCGGTCTTATTGCCAACGCTCTCTGGCCGTTTGTCCGCCGGCTTAACGGTGCCTCTGCATCCGCCAGGCCCGGCTGCTCGTCGGCTGATTCTCCGCTCCCTGGCGTCCGCTCGCTGCATCTCTCTGCCGAATCGTGTGGTCGACCTCGTCGCCTCCGACACGCTCAGCGACACGCGGAAGCCCGGCACCGTGCCACGCCTGCTGCAAACCCTGCTGCGCCTCGAACAATTCCCGTTCGACAGGCACGCTGCGATCAGCGAGCAGGACCTGCGACGCTGCCTGCAGACCGCGGACGATGGCGAACAGCTGCAACTGCAGTCGATCACCAAACGGGTGTCGAAGTACTTCAACCTCAGGTCCGCTGACCTCAAAGGCAAGACTCGCCAGCAACGCGTCGTCCGGGCCCGCGGTGTGGCAATGTTCCTGGCCCGCCAACTGACCGCCAACAGCCTGGAAAGCGTCGGACGCCACTTTGGAAATCGCGACCACACCACCGTCCTGCACGCCTGCCGCAAAACCGAATCCTTGATCGAAGCGGACCCGTCGATCCGCCAAGCTGTGGAAGATCTGAAAACGGAACTCACCGCCAATTGAACATGGACCATCCTGTGGCACGGCCTACTTGTTGGCCGTGTCCAACTGAAAACGGAACTCACCGCCAATCGAACACGGAGGGCTGTTTTGTCGCCTGTGGAAAACTCGTCAATTCGATGTCGACCAACGTCGCTGTCGGTTCGCTTCTCTGGACGTGACCGTCCACCCCTCCAATTCGATCGACGGCTGACAACCATCCAACAACAGCCTGCCAACGGCGAGTCGACACGTTTTTCACGACCCCGAACAATCCCGAAACATCTGTGATAAAAGGAGTTACGCAGCACCGCGGATAGTCTGTGAACAGATGAGGGCGTGACGATATTACTACGACGAATAGACAAATATAGAAAGAAGAAGAGTAGCAACCGTAACTACGAGCGCAAAGGCAATGAACTATGAAGATCAGTTGTGACCGTGAGAAACTTTGGTCGGCATTCCAAACGGCAGCGTTGGTCGCACCAGCCCGCAGCCCGAAGACGATCCTGCAGAACGTGAAACTCGAAGTACAAGAGCAGGGCGCAGTCTTCATGGCGACCGATCTGGAGATGGGCATCCGCATCCAAGTGGAAGGGCTGGAGATCGAAGCTCCTGGCAGCGTGGTCCTGCCTGTGAGTCGATTCGGCTCCATTCTGCGAGAAAGCACCGATGAAAAGCTGCGGATTGAGGTTGACAGCAAAGGGGTCCAGGTTCGCGGTGACCGCAGCCGGTTCAAACTGCCGGCACAGAACCCGGACGAATTCCCGGCCGTAGTCGGGTTTGAGGAAGCAAAATACCACAAGGTGTCTGCCCGGTTGTTCAGAGAACTGATCCACCGCACGCTGTTTGCGACGGACACGGAAAGCAGTCGCTATGCCTTGGGCGGCGTGCTGCTGGAGATGGAAGCCGACAAGATCACGGCCGTCGCGACTGACGGGCGCCGCTTGGCCAAGATGGAGGGGCCCGCCCAGTCGGTCGAGGGTCACGTCACCACCGGCGAGACGATGACCATCGTGCCGCACCGTTCGATGCAATTGATCGAACGGGCGCTGACCGACGCGGAAGGCGAAATCGAGGTCGCCGCGCGGCCCAACGACGTGCTGATCCGGACACCCAAGGCGACGATCTATTCGCGGCTGGTCGAAGGACGCTTTCCCAAATGGCGGGACGTCTTTCCGCAGCGCACCCAGGCCGTGCGGATCGAGATCCAGGTCGGTCCCGTTTACTCCGCCTTGCGTCAAGCGGCCATCGTTACCGACGAAGAAAGCCGGGGCATCGACTTCCAGTTCGGTGCGGGCAAGTTGCTGCTCGTCGCGAGTGCGGCCGAGGTCGGCGAATCCCAGGTGGAATTGCCGATCCCGTTCGAGGGGGAGCCGATCGCCGTGACCATGGATCACCGGTTTGTGTCCGATTTCCTGCGGGCGTTAGATCAGGAAAAGACCTTTACCATCGAGATCGAGAACGACGAGAGTGCCGCCCTGTTCCTGACGGACGACGGCTATGGCTACGTGGTGATGCCTCTGGCCCGCGACCGGGGCTAGGGCGGTGAGCACAGCCGTTTAACCGCGACCCAACGGGGAGCGCGGCGGGAGCCCCAAGATGCCGAACGAGGACGAAGAACTCCAGGCCATCTGCCGCGACATCGCCAGCCGCCAGCGCTATCGCGCGGGACCGAAGCGGATGGGTGACGTGGTGAACGAATTGATGGCTCGCCGTGGTTATGCCCAGCTGCAGTCGTCGTCCGCCTGCGCGGAAGCTTGGCGTGTAGCAGCCGGTTCGTCCTTGGCATGCCACACGGTGGCGGGCAACATCCGCCGCGGCGTCCTGGAAGTCTTCGCCCGCAACTCGGCCGTGGTCCAGGAGCTGACATTCCGCAAGAAACAACTGATCGTGGAGCTGACCAGACTGACCCCCGACTCGAAAATCCGGGACGTCCGTTTCCGCGTCGGCCCCGTGGACTGAGAATAGTAGCCGTCACGCTCCGCGTGACGACAGCCCGAACATGCCTTGACCTGTAGTAGATTCACGGACGGATAACGCCATGACGGACGAAAAACCCGCGGACAGCCAAGCCACACCACAAGCCCCGCCCACCCCTGAATTCATCCTTCAGCGGGGCGACGAAGATTACGGTTCCGAGGACTTGCAGCACCTGTCCGACTGGGAGCACGTGCGCAAACGACCCGCGATGTACATTGGCGACGTCACCGCGCGAGGGTTGCACCACTTGGTGTACGAGGTCGTGGACAACTCGATCGACGAAGCCATGGCGGGCTTCGCCAAGAACATCAGCGTGACCGTGAACACCGACAGCTCGGTCACGGTCGAAGACGATGGTCGCGGCATCCCCGTCGAGCCGCACGAACAGCTGTCCAAGGAAATGGGCCGCGAGATGTCCACGCTCGAAGGCGTGATGTGCGTCCTGAAGTTCGGCGGCAAATTTGAGAAAGGCGCGTACCAGACCTCCGGCGGTCTGCACGGCGTCGGCGTGACCGTGGTCAATTTTCTCTCGCAGTGGTGCGAAGTCGAAGTCTACCGCGACGGCCACGTTTACCAGCAAGAGTACGAACGCGGCATTCCGACCGGCCCGGTCAAACGCATCGGTGCCACCAAGAAACGCGGCACGAAAACCACCTTTAAGCCCGACGTCACGGTGTTTCAAGCCACCAAGTACGTATTTGACACGCTGTACAAGCGGCTCCAGGAACTGGCTTTCCTGAACTCCGGCGTGCGGATCCGGTTCCGCGACGAGCGCGTGAACGAAGGCGACGAGTTCTACTACCAGCGCGGCATCGTCGAGTACGTCGAACACCTGAACCGCACCAGCGACCCGCTACACCGCGACGTGATCTTCTTCTCCGGCGAAATCGAAGGCGTGGGCTACGAAGTCGCCATGCAGTACACGGCCGAGTTCACGGAGAACGTACACTCCTACGTGAACAACATCAGCACGATCGAAGGCGGCACGCACGTCTCCGGGTTCCGCTCCGCGCTGACTCGCTCCTTGAACAACTACGGCAAGAAAGAGAACCTGTTCAAGGATCTGACGCCCTCCGGCGACGACTTTCGCGAAGGGCTCACGGCAATCATTTCCGTCCGCGTGCCGCACCCGCAGTTCGAAGGCCAGACCAAGACCAAGCTGGGCAACGGCGAGGTGGAAGGCATTATCAACTCGGCGGTGGGCGATGCGTTGGCCAAGTACCTGGAAGAAAACCCGAAGACGGCCAAGACGCTGGTCCGCAAAGGCGTGTTGGCGGCCGAGGCCCGGGAAGCGGCCCGCAAGGCCAAGGACATGCTTCGCAAACGCAAGACGGTGCTCGGCGGCGGCGGCCTGCCGGGCAAACTGCGCGACTGTATCAGCAAAGAAATGGAACGCTGCGAACTGTACCTGGTCGAGGGCGATTCGGCTGGCGGCAGCGCCGAAGGCGGCCGCTTGCGGGACTACCAGGCTATCTTGCCCTTGCGCGGCAAGATCATCAACGCCTACAAAGCGCGCGAAGACAAAGTGCTGGCCAATGAAGAAGTCCAGAGCATGATCCAGGCGATTGGCATCGGGATCGGCGAAGAGCAGGACATTGCCAAACGCCGCTACAACAAGATCATCGTGATGACCGATGCCGACGTGGACGGCTCGCACATCCGCACGCTGTTGTTGTGCTTCTTCTACCGGCAGATGTACGAACTGGTTTCACAGGGCCACGTGTACGTCGCCCAGCCGCCGCTGTTCCGCGTCCGCTCGAAGCACGACACGTACTACGTCCAGACGGAAGAGGAGATGAAATCGCAGTTGCTGGAAAAGGGACTGGCGAACGCCAGTCTGGAACCCGGCGACGGGCGGCGGATCGAAGGCGAGAACATGCAGCGCTTGTCGTACACGCTGGCCGCCATGGAAGAGGCCCTCACCGCGCTGGAACGTCGCGGCATCAGCCTGAAAATCCACGCCGAACGGATGGACCCTCAGACCGGCCGGTTGCCCGTGTTCCACGTCTTCTATGGCCGCAGCGAGAGTTGGTTCACGTCGCGCGAGCAATTGGACGAATTCCTGCGACAGCAAGAACAGGAAGCCGGCGACGAGTTGCCGGTGGGCGACGAGTCGGGGCCCGCGGCCAACGGCAACGGCCACCATGCGGCCCAGCTGCACATCACGGAATTGCACGAAGTCCGCACCATCAACGCGGGGTTGAAGGACCTGGCGGAGTTCGGCTTCGACATCCAATCGCTGATTCCCCAGGAGCGCACCGGCGTAGAGACGCCCCGCTACATCCTCCGCCGCGGCGAGAGCGAGAGTCCGCTCGAGGACCTCCGCGGCCTGTTGCCCGCCATCCGCGCCGCCGGCGAGAAGGGCCTGCAAGTGACCCGCTTCAAGGGCCTTGGTGAAATGAACGCCGAAGAGCTGCGCGAAACCACCTTGGACCCCGCTCACCGCACCCTGATTCAAGTCAGCATGCGCGACGCCGGCGCCGCCGACGACATGTTCCGCATCCTGATGGGCGACAAAGTCGAACCCCGCCGCGAGTTCATCGAAAAGCACGCCCTGGAAGTGCGCAACCTCGACGTATAGGAGAATCCGATGTGGCCTGAACGGAGGGCCTTTGCCTCGTTGCCCGGCGAGTTTCAGCTGCTCGTTTTCCGCTGTCGCCGGCTCGATTGTTCCTGCACGGAAGCGAGGTTCGTGCTGAAACAGGTCTCCTTGGACGGGGCGGAGTCAGGGCCTGCCGCGAAGATCGAGATCCGCGTGGATCTGCCGGCGTGGCGCGAAGTTGAACCGCCGGAACGTTCGCCGGAAACCGCCGCGGTTGTTTCCGAATTCCTGCGGGATTTTCCGGAATCCGAGCGGGAACAGCTGCGGGAGTGGTACTCCGAACGGGAGCAGGCTCTGCGTCGCTTGAAAGCGTTTCGAATGGACGCCGAGGACGTCGAAACGGGGCGTCTGATCGACTTTCGCGAAGTGCTCGGGCTGCCGAGAGACTTGACGTAGCGTTGTCCGCTGGGTGAGTACGACGTGGAAAGAGGTGCCAGCCGGTACGTCGTCTTGGAACGCTTTTGCCCGAATCCGGAGTGCGACTGCCGCGAAGTCCATTTGGCTTTTTTCCCCTCCATCGCGATTCGGCGAACTCGGATCGCCATGTCGTCAGCGAAGAGATCATGGCCAAGATGACCTTAGACGGTCAGGTTCGGTTGGATGAGGTCCACGGCGTCCGACGAACCGAGGCGCAGGCCGTGATATCCCAATGGCGGCGGGAAGAGATGGACGACCTGGGGTATCTCGGCTGGCGTTACGAGCAGATGAAAGCGGTCGGCCGCCGCAGTCTGGCCGGCAAGAAGCGGCGAAGGCGTGAGGCCCCGGAGATGGACTTCATCCCGGAGGAAACAGAACCCTTGGAGCCCGCCAGCGCCCGCGTCGGGCGCAACAGCCCCTGCCCCTGCGGCAGTGGCAAAAAGTACAAGAAGTGCTGCGGACCCAAGAAAGGCGCCGATGCCTGACGGCAACGCGGACAACGGCCGCCGGGTGCCGCGACGCCTAAGACCTTGGTCCCGCCCCCGCGCCGGCTTGTCCGGCAGGAGCGAGCGTTTTGTGAGCCAGAATCGGCCCCGCCAGGCCCTCCCTTTCTTTCCGGCCGCCTCCGGCGGCCGAAAGCAACTCCTGGCCCAGCTTCACCTGGTAGAGCCACGGCCCGATGCGGATCGCCAACCAGTCCTCGGTCTTGGCGATGGAGACGGCGGTTGGCTGGAGTTCCTTGTTTCCGTACAAGGTGCTCCGCGGCACCAACACCTTGCCCTGCCACGGAAAGCGTTCGGCGCGGGTCTCCGACCCCGCCGAAACGCTCGACCGTAAGGTCTCCCGCGTTTCCTGGAGACCTTCGGTCGGCGGTGGTGGCTCGGTCGGAGACCGGCCACAGCGCACCAGCACTTGTCGGCTATCGGTGGCGGAGATGGTGCCGGAGTCGCCGCACAATTCCAGATGGTCCAGGGCAAACCGGATCGACGCCGGCTCAGCCGTCTCGCTGGCATCCCGCAGCGCGGTCAGCAGCGATGCGGGATTGTCGACCATCGACTCGGGCGGTGCCGGAAAGTCGCCAAGCTCAGCGGCATCGGGCGGCGAGTACCGCATCATCACCGGCACGTTGGTGTCCTGCCAAGTGGCGATCAGGTCGCCATCCGCTTGCCGTTCGATGGAGACGACTTGATCCGAGCGGCCTTCACAGTCCACAAGCAACTCGCCCGGCACCAGGACTTCATCGGCCGGATACTCTCCCGGCACCGAGCGTTCGATGGCCGCCATGCCGCTTTTCGAGCGGATGGTCAAGCCGTGCTGATCGGCCCGAAGCGACACGGCGGGAAATGGTCCGCGCGGCGACACTCCGAGCGCATGACGAAAGACAGCCCGCACCTGGCGGGCCAGAGGGCGTGTGAGGTTGATCACAGAGCGGGTCCTCAAAGAAAATCGGCACAGGCGGTGTGCCAAGCCCGCTCCCGAAGCGAGCGGGCTGAAGGGGGAGATTAAGCAATCACAGCGGTCTACGCCGCACAGGCTCGGACCCGTGGACGGTGCAGACTGACGCGACGGTTAGCGTCGAGCCGATCCCAATCGATGCGGAGCGGCTCACGTTCGATGGGGGATACATACAAGCCCGAAGCGCCAGCGAGTGGGAACCTGCGCACGGCGAATCCCATCCGGGCGATGGCGTCCACGGGTTCTTCCGAGGGCTTGCCTGTCATTCCGCGCCGTGACTCATTCGCCGATCCGGTACTTCCAGTAGTCCGGATGACGGCTGTGATGCTTGACCACGAGAACCCGCACGCAATCCTCCTCGTGCCGGTAATAGATAGCGTAGGGGAAGCGCCGCATCAGGTGGCGACGGATATCGCCCCGGACGACCGCCCAACGCTCTGGGGCGGCTTGAATCCTGGATATCGCCGCATCGAACTCGCGTAGGAACCGCTCTCCCAGGCCCGCCACGCGCTGTTGGTAGAAACGCACGGCGTCCAGAAGTTCTTCTTCGGCATCCGGGTGATAGACAAGCTTCATCCGAGCACTCGTCGAGCTGCATCCATCACCTGCTCGTGGGAACGGCCAATCGCTTGGCCCGAAGACAATTCCGCGTTCCGGCGCAGAGCCTGTTGTAGGGCATCTCGATCTTCACGATCTGAACTTGGCAGACCCTCGTCGATGCTGGCCCACAGCGCCTCCGCCAAAGTCACGCGGTCGGCCAGTGGCAACGTCATCGCCGCCTGCAGCACTTCATCGCTGGACATGCTTAGAACCCTCCAGTCGCATTATACCGACTTCCCTGCAGTTCCACCAACCGTGGTCCGCGAGCTTCCTTGGCCGACCCCGCAGAAACGTCCGCCGTCAGGTCTCCAGTGCTGTCGGGAGACCTTCGGTCGCGGCAGGTGGCTCGGTCGGAGACCGGCCACAGCGTCCAACTGGGCCACGGCCTCGTCGAGGTCCTGGCGGAGTTCGGTCATGCGGCGGTTGAACTCGTCGATTTTGTCTTGGCGGATGAGCCGGATGGCGGGTTCCGGGTAGGGCAGGGACGACGCTCCGAGTGCCATTTCCTCGTTTCGGATTTCGAGCTTCGACATTCGGATTTCACCCCAGGCGGGTGTCGAGCAGTTTCTTGCCGGCGGACAGATACTGGCCTTCGGCTCCGAACGTGTCGGCGGCTTGAGCTTTCTGCTCGGGCGTGAGGGTCTTGCGCACGCCGAACCAGCAGAAGGCCACGCGCACGGCGGCCATGGTGGCGCGGAGCCATTGGGCCGGGGAAGTGGAAGGGCGGACAACCGGTTGTTCACGGACAGCGGTCATGAGCGGTCCCACGTAGGTCGGGATCTCCGAGACCGACACGGCTTTCTACGCCGAAGGCGTTGCACACCGTAGCCCAGGGTCGCGGTACGTCCGCGCACCCTGGGTTAACGATCCCGCGCCGATCGCCAACCCTGAAGGGGTTGCACAAACGCCCTCGGGGCCGGAAAGAATGGCAGAAACATGGCTGGCAGAAAGATGTCAGCCCGGCGCCGGCCGATTCCCCCATTTTTCTGCCATCCATTTTTCTGCCGACTCCCCTCTCCGTATCTCCCCCTCTCCGCGTCGATTCTGAACCGAGCGGCAGTTCGGTGTGGCTGCGGCCCTGCCGCCCCATGCGGTTCGCACCCGCGGTTGCGGCGGAGCGTTTGACAGCTCGGCTGCGCAGCTCTCGCTGGCCGTGTCGGTCTCGCGCGGTGCATGCAGGCGGCGGTAGTGGTCCACGACGCTCGTCTTGCCGACGCCCGAGGAGCCGAGGATGGCGCCGCAGACCGGTTCTCCGGCTTGCTTGCTGGACTGATGACAGCGGTCCAGCAACGCCACGGCTTCGCGAAATCGCGGATGCAGGACGAGCAGCTTGTTGGCGTAGGCGAGGCGTTCGGCCATGGGCCGTTGCCGCCATTCGCGACGGTCTGTGGGAGACTTCGAGCTGGTAGCTCCGGACATGGCGATGCCTCAAGGTGAAGGAAAGACAGAAGAAAGCCTGGGCAGGGCTCCCGAGGGTGCCCTGCCCAGGTGACGAGTTACAGATCGGGACTGGCGACTTCCCAGTCATCCACGTTGACCTCGGACGGATCGCTGTGGTGGACTCCGGTGTCCTCAATGGTGTCGGGAGCAGCGGGAACCCCTGGTTGCGCGTCATGCGCCGCAGATTCGGCGGGAGAAGTTGCTTCGGCGTTGCCGGCGCCGGATTCGTTCGGCTCACCCGTGAGGGAAGGCGGCGGCTGAAGGAACCGAGCAGCCCGCACACGGCGCTGCCGAGAAGGCTTCTGCATAGCGGCTTCGACCACGTCGCGGATGGCGTTCCGCCCAGCCGCCAGATTGAGCAGATGATCGGGCTGGTCGAATCGATCGCGGATCGCCCGTTTCAACACCCGCCACGGATACTCGGTCATGCCCTTCATCGCCGGGTCCACCGCGGAAGCTCTGAGGTAGGCGTTGTCGATCGGGTTCAGTACCCACACCTCGCCCAAGTCCCAGGGGTTGTAGCGCACGGCGACGCGATCAGCGTCCACGTTGTGGCTGGCCAGTTCGCAGCGCAGGGCCATCAGCTCGTCACTGGTGTAGAACATGCCACCCAACTCGATACCGCGCGGCGACAAGGTCCGATCGGCCCGCTTCGACAAGAGCACCAGCAGCTCGTCCGGTGTGGCCGGGATGCACGGTGGAAACTGGGCTGCGCTCTCCTGCCACATCTCCAGACGGGTGCCCGGAGCCGTGGGATGCTTGCTCGCCGCGTACATATCGACCAGATGGATGTGGATGACCTCGAGCAGGGCTTCGTACGTGATGAGCGGGCCATCGTCGGGCCGGTAGTCCGCCCGCTCGACCCAACTGCGGAACGTCTTGCCGGGCAAGGAAGACCCTAACAGATCGTTCAGGCCATCGAAGAACGACTCCACGGTACCCTTGAAATGGGGCGTCCGCGGCGGGTTGAAGTCCAGCTCGATGCCCAGTTGAAAGGCGGCATCCTCCAGGTCCTTGCTGGTCAGGTCGGGTCCGCGGTCCGAGACGAGCTTCTCTGGGAGGCCAAAGCAGGGCCACGTGCCCTGGACGCGCGGGTAGCGTTGCTTGAGGTCTTTGCGGCGAAGGCGCTCTTGTTGGGACGACTTTTTCTGCTCGGTGGGGTTTTCCGGCCGTTGGTCAACTTGCTAGAATACGGGGATGAAACACGCATACCCACCCGACGTGCTCCAGTTCGTCCAGCGCTCGCTGGAAACAGGCGAATATGCGTCCGAGGATGACGTGGTGTTTGCCGGCGTGAGGGCACTCCGCGACGTCAAACAGCGGCATCAGTCGTTGCGCGACGACATTCAAGCTGCCCTGGCGGAAATCGATGCGGGCTTGGGCGAGCCGTGGGACGTGGATGGCATCAAAGCGGAATTGGTCGCACAACTGGAGGCCGCCGAAGCGGGGGCCTGATGCCGCACATCGTGCGAACACCGCGGGCCAAGGCTGATGCCCTATCGATCGGCCGGTACATTGCCGAGCAAAGCGGCAGCAGGTCCGTGGCCCTCCGGTTTCTGGACAAGATCGACGCCAAGCTGAAGTTCCTCGCGCGGCATCCGCTGGCCGGCGAAGCACGACCCGAGTTGGCATCGGACGTTCGATCGTTCCCGGTCGGCAATTACGGCATTTTCTATCGTCCGTCTGAGGATGGCATCGACGTCTTGCCAATTCTTCACGGCGCTCGGGATATTCCGCGGATTTTCCGCACGGGGGAGAATTGACCGGCCGTTCCAGGGTCGCCCCGTAGAACCTGGTTCCGTCGGCGACGAAACGGTCGCGGGCGAGCTGGCGGACCACACATCAGGCCCGCCCGTCGAGCAGCCATTCGGTGCCCACACCGAGTCGAATTCTTCCCATCGTGATCACACCTCCGGGATAGATAAGGGTCTGGTCTGAGATGGGCGCGTGCCGTGGATCAAAACTCAAGTCACCGTTGGCCAACAGGTGGAAGATGTGCATCCGTGCTCGGGTCACGTCGGACGGGTCGGCTTGTCGGTAGCGACTGACCAGTTGCACATTGCTCAGCAGCTGTCCTGGCAGCAATTCCTTTTCGGTGACCACGTGAAACGCCCAGCCCTCGGTGGCGGCGTATCACCGGAGGAGTAGTGACGGTCACGCAAACCGACAAGGAAGTGACGCTCAGCCTCGCCCGCGAACATCAGGATCCGATCGTCACGCTGATCAAGCTTACCCTGGATCGAGCGGTTAGCGAAATCCAGTCTGGTCCGGCGGTGATCACGCACTCCGGAATGTGAAGCTGATCCCCAAGCCGTAATCCAACATGCCATACGCACCAACTACTTGGCGGCACTGCGGTTGATGGTCGACCGGAATTGGCACTGGCCGGAGCCGATCGTGAAGACGGCTGCGCGGTCCTGCATCCGCAGGAAGTTGATGCCTTCGGCCTGTGCCGCCGGCCGCTCACCTTCGGTCACGCCAGCGATGTCCGCGGCCGGCACGAACACTGTGGCGGTCGCATTGGGCGGAATGCAGACTTGCCAGTCCAACGTGTGGCCGTCCCGCTGCCAGTGACTGACGATCAGCCGGTAGTCGTCGTGGGCCGGATCGACAAAGCGCGGATCGGCGACCAGGCTGTCGCGGTCCTGCCCGTCGGCCTGCAGGCCTGCCAGGGACTGAGCAACTCGACCGGCACCCGTTCCACGTCGTCGGCTTCGGAATAGGTCAACGCCCGGCGATTGTCGCCGGGCCGGTCGGCATACTTTTCGGTCAGCTCGCCGGCTACGTAGGCCCAGCCGCCGCGGATGGGGTTTTGCGGATCACGGTTCGGATAGCGTGCCAGGTGCTGCCGCTGGCCGTCCAGGAACAGATGCTCGAAGGCCACGCCGCGGAACCCCTGGTTGGCTACGACGGCTTTCAAGATATCCCCTTTGTGTGGCGTGAACCCCGTGATCGGCAGCCCGCCGCGCAGGATCGGCTTCTCATTCTGGTACGCCCGATATGCGTGTCCCACCAATCGACCAGGAACGCGTCGATGCCCGCTGCTTTGGCGAGGCGCGCATGCCATTCGGCCACGGCGGGATCAGCGCTGTCGTAAAGGCCGATGAGCGGCCCGGCGGCGCTGTTGGGCGGCGGCTCGCCAGGTCGCCGGGACTTGAGCGACAAGGCGTTGGTTTGAGACGATGGATAAGTCCAGTGCAACCACGGCTGGCGCGGGTGATCTCCAGTGGGATACCAGCAGTAATACGCCGCAAAAACCAAGGGTCGGATGGGCTCTTCCTTGCTGGCCGGACTAGCCGAAACGGGCGCGGGCTTGGCAGCGCCGGCAAGCTGGCGTTGCAGCAGCGGTTTCAGTTTGCTCGCACACGCGGCATAATCAATCGCGTGAAGCGCCAGCGGCGCCAGCAGCAGGGCGGTCAGGATGGTGGTGGTGTGTTTCATGGTTTGCCACTCGCGAATAAAGTCGCGATGTCGGTAAGCATCCGCGCTTTCACCTCGGCGGGCAGGCGCGTGAGGCCGGTATATTCCAGCCAGCCGTTGGAGACCCCCACCCCTGCGCCGACTTGGCAGGCCAGTTTCATTTGCGCTGGCCACATCTTTTGGAAATGCCAAGCGCACGGCCGCCACGGTTTGTCGCCCAGTGCGGCGAGGTAGCGTACCGGCTCCTGCGTGTAGAGTCGGCGGCCGAGCAGGCCTGGATAGGCATGATCGCCGACCTCGCCATCGGCCCAGAGCACGAATGGCGACATGGAGCAATCGCTGGTGAAGACCGCTTTGTCGGCGCCGAACGATCGCACACTTCACCGGGCAGGTAGTAGTTCTGCCCGTCAATGTTGCGCCATTTGACGTGGCCGGTCATGGCGTTGGGCAGAAAACGCTCGATGGTGATCGCATCGGTCGGCCAGCTCTTGTCGGGTATGTATTCGGAACCGTCCCCGATCCCGTTGTTATAAATGATGAGCGCCTCCGGCTGGCGGGTGGCGATGTGGGCGTAGAGGCGGTTCCGGTAATCGCGTGGCAGCAACAGCGGGATGTCCAGCCACCACTCCATCACGGGACCGTAGTTGTCCATCAATTCGGTGATTTGCGCCCACTGGAAATCGAGATATTGCTGCGTGACGAACGCGGAGTTGCGGTTCAGCGGCGGACCGTGCCGGCCACCCGGGAACGGCGCGAGATTCGGCGTGATCAAGCCGAAACGGTTGTGGTTGTCCCAAGCGCAGTAATAGAAGCCGGGTTTTAATCCCCGCCGCTCGCAGGCCTTGACGAACGCGGCGACGACATCGGTCTTGTTGCCGGAGGTGCCGACGTGGTAGTCATTGTGCCTGGTGGGCCAGAGACAGTGGCCGGCGACGTGTTTGGTCGTGAGGACGGCGTATTTCATGCCGGCATCGCGGGCCACGGAGATCCACTGGTCCACGTCGAGCTTGTCGGGGGCATAGGCGGTGGACGGCTCGCTACCGCCGGGCAGCTCGGAATCCAAGAATGTGCTCATGCCAAAGTGGATGAACATGCCGAAGTTCATCGCCTCCCATTGCTGCAGGGCGTCGACGGCGAGACGCTGCGCGCCTGGCAACTTGGCGGCGGCGTCGTCGTCCTGCGCACGGCGTTTGTTGTCGGTCTTGTTCGTGGGAATGGGCGGCTGGGCGACGGGCTCGCCGCGGAGAGAGGAAGCCAACGCGAGGGTTGTGCCGCCCAGGCAGGCGGAGCGCAGAAAATCGCGGCGAGCAAGCATCGGGACCGTCGGAATGGCGAGGTGACAGTTGGGATTCATGACAGTCCTTTCTCTGGTTTGACCATCCCGTATCGCTTCATGATCACCTCGCGTCTGGTGGAGTTACGGTTTGCCTAGCCGCGCATTCGCCGATGTAGTTGCCGTAGGTCAATAACAGCACTGCGCCGATCAACACGGCCAAGGCGATCGCGATCGTGCGATGCGTGAGACGCCGGCACTGCCGCCATTCACGCAACAGGACACCGACCAGGTTGCTGATCAGTACCAGCATGATCATGTGGATGGCCCAGCTTGTGAACTTGTAGTGGCCCATCCGCACATGACCGAGGTTGTAGAAGAAGAACTGGCCGTACCAGAACACTCCGGTGATCAGCGCCATGCCCCAATTGACCGTCAGCGAGGCCTCAGGCTGGCCAGCCGGCAGCTCGACCAATTCACCAAGCGTTTTGTGCCGTGCGTGCAGGTAGAGGCAATAGATCGCCGTGGTCACGAATGCCCCGGTGTTAGAGAAGATGTAGGTCACGTTGCCGCGCCAGACGCCGGCGCCATACGCCGAGGCGACGTCAGCAATCGGCTCACCCGCTTCTAAGGCAAACCCATACACCGCCGACAACACGCCTGCCAAGAGCGACAGCAGGAGACCTTTCATCAGCGAGAACTGTCCCGAAATCTGCTGATCGTTCAGATCGCGTTCCTTCAATCGGCCAGCCCACCCGGCGCCGGCGATGCCCAGCGTGCCGACAACGATGCCCAGAATAATCCATTCGGCGCCTGGCTTGCTCAAGGTTGTTAGCAGCGTGCCTTTGACCAGCGGCGGGATCAACGTGCCCAGGACACCGGAAAGCCCGACCGCGATCGCGTAGGTCAGGGAAAATCCAATGTGGCGAATCGAGATGCCAAACGCGGTACCGCCGATGCCATAGGCCATGCCGAGCAGGAATGAGTACAGCATGGCTTCCTTCGGCGCCTCGCGGAGCACAGTGCCAAGCTGCGGGATCGTCAGGACGGCGCCCAGAATCGGCAGCAGGAACCAGCAGAACGAGGCCTGTGTGATCCAATAAGACTGCCAGGACCAGCCTTTCACTCGTTTCTCAGGTGTGTAGCACGTGGCGGCGAAAGTGGCTCCGACCGCATGCATTGCGACGCCAAGGAGTGGGTTGGAGGTGACGGTGTTCATGATATACCGTTGGTTGTTCAGACGTCATGGTTGATTACTGGCCGCCTGCCGGTGGATGGCCTTTCACGTCGGGCAGGTAGCGGCGCAGGGCCTCGCGTTTTTTCTCCGGCACGAGTTCGTCCCACTTCGTCAACGGTTGCACGGCGGATACCGCGTCGGCCGTCTCGAACCGCATCGTCACGATCTGCTGCGGGCGCACCGGAAACGTGTAGGTTGGCCCGCCACGCACCGGCTGGCGATGGCCGCCGAGCATGTCGGTCAGCGCCGCGTCGAGATGCGGCAGGTTCAACGTCAGGGTCGCCTGGCCGGCGTGACCGAGGCCTTCCGCCAGCCGCAACTCAATCTCACCGGCTTCGCGCCGCAGCCCCTCGACGATCACGTTGTCGCTGGTCTGTAGGATCGGCGGCGACTCCACCGCCGCGCATCCGCCCACCTCGAGAGGCGGGTCGTTGAACTCCCACGCCATCTGCGGAACCCGCGCCTCGGCGAAATCGCCCTCGTGCGCCGCCAGCGCGTACCGCACCACGTGCCGGCCCGCGCCGCTGAGCCGGGCGTTGAGGTAGCCGCGGTATTTCTCGGCGGCATTGTAGAGATAGATGATCGGCGTGTTGCCCTGGAGTTCGCGGCCGCTGAGGCCCTGATCGAGCAACGCCACTCCCGCGCCGGCCATCTGGTAATGCGACCAGCGCACCGCCGGAGTGATGCCGCTGGCGACGCCGTGCAGGGCGGGGTTCGGCTCGGACCAGGCTGCGTGGGAGAACCCATACGGGATGCCGCGGCGCACTTCGCGCACCGGCGCGGCGAGCGGAAACTCGGCCACCACCACGGTGCGGTCGGGGATGTCGTTGAGTTCCGTTTCGAAATCAATCCGGGGCTGGTTGTTGTAGAAGATCATCTTCCGCCGCAACTTGCCGCCGCCGATGAACGGGGACTCGGCCTCTACGACCGTCGCGAGCGGACTAGCGGTGACCGTCAGCTTCGCCGCGTTCTGGTTCGAGTCGGTCACGCGGTCGCGTTCAGGGCGCTCCATCATGTGGTCGGCGGAACTCCAGATCTTTTTCTTCGGTCGCTCGGCGACGATCACGTTGGCTGCGCCGCCCAGCAGTTCGCGGCCGGAGAACTTGAGTTTGAGGCTGACTAGCGCGCCGGTCGCGGGGTCGAGACGCGCGGAGTAGAACTTCGCCTGGATGGTTGCGGCCAGCTCGGTCTGTTTTGGCGCCACAGCCTTGAATCCAGGACCGGTGGCGCAAGGGGACAATTCTGGAAAATCGCGACGCTGCCAGTTCAGCGCGTTGAAACGGGCGGTGGCGCGGCCGGGGCCGAGGAGCGAACGCAGAGCGCGCGTGGCGATGTCGCGGGAGGTTCGCTCGACCCACTCGAAGCGATCTCGGGCGTCCCAACTGCGCTCGTGCTCGAACACCATCCCGCCAGCCGCACCCCAGAGTGTGTTGCGATCCATGTTCAGGCACATCAACAGCCAGGCGTGGTAGAGATCCTGGGCCGGATACTCGAACGTGCCGCGCAGGCTTGCCGCCGTGGCCAGCATCTCGGCCGCCTGCAACAACTGTTCGCAACGGCGATAGGAAATCTTCACGCGCGGGTTCTGGATCCAGAACGCGTTGTAGGTGAACTCCGTGCCGCCGCGCATGGTTGGCAACTGGATCGCGCCTGACCGAATGCCGGGCAGCACTGCGTCGAGATAGCGGCTCGGCGTGGTGAACTTCACGTCGAACTCGGGTGCGACTTTCTGGAACTGTTGAAGAAACTCGCTCGGATACGATTTGCAGAGCGGCGCGAGATTGTAGTCGCCGCTGCCGCCGAGGATCAGGACCGGGACCCCTGGAGGCGTGCGGCGCGGCAGGCTCTTGAGGTCGGCAGCATCGGGCCGTTTGGCGTCCTTGTCCGGCGTCGGCGGCTCGCTGCGCGCGCGGATGTCGTCGGCCAGCGCCAGCAACTGCTTTTCCGCGAGCGGCTCCTTCGCGCCGAACATCGGCCGCCATTCGAGATAGTGGCCGGGGCTGATCGCCAGCGTGCGCGTGCCGTCGGGCGATTCCAGCCAGTGCATCGTGCTGCCGGTCGGATTGAGCCGGCAATAGACCAGCGCGTCGAGGCCGAGGCCCGCGACGATCTGTGCCATCTGCTCGTGCATGCCGGTGACATCAATCATCCAGCTCAACCGCGGCCGAACGCCCATTACCTGCTGTTGCCAGCGCAGCCCCTCGACGCCCATCTTCACCAGCGCCTCGCCGCCGGAGAGATTGATGGTCGGTTCGAGGAAGAACGCGTTGCAGAGTTCGACGCGGCCCTCGCGGATGCGCTGCCTCAGTTCCGCCGTGCGGTCCGGGCGGAAGTTCAGCATTGCGATCATGTTGTTGCACTCGGAGAGCGCGAAGCTGTAGTTCGCGTCGTCGCGCACGCGGTCGAGGTGATCGAAGTAGGAGTTGGCGCAGTAGTTCCGCTCCGTGGACCAGTCGGTGAGCCACCCGCAACTTGCCGGATGAAAGTTCGGCACGACGTAAACAGGCCGAGCATCGGCAGCATGGAGCGCTGCCTGCGGCGCGAGCAGCAGGGCGGTGAGGAAGGTGAGAGTGTACTTCATGGCAGTTGCTCCCGTTTAACGCTGCGGTAGTTGCGATTCAATCGCTTTGGCCACGATCTCGCCGAGGAAATCGTAGCCCTTGGCGTTGAAGTGCATGCTGATGTCCTTCATTGGGATTCTTTCTGTGGCACGAATCGTCAGAATTCGACACGCCCATCGGCCATGATTTCGGCACGACGAATTTCAAGGACCGTTCGCTGGCTTGCAACGCCGGAAGGCTCTCCCATCGTTCCACCGGGAGAGTGGCATCAGGCTGCGGCACGGCGGGTTCGGAGTCGGGGAGTCGGCCCAGTTCGATGACACAATTGTTGCCGAAACCCTCACCCTGCAGCAACACGGTTTCGTCCCGCCGCACGGGATCGGAGCCCCATGTGATGACCGGTGGGGCAGCCCTCGCCGGCAGTGGCCCCAGCAGCAGGCCGGTGAGGAGGATGAGGGTGTGTTTCATAGTTGTTCCTTGCTTATTGTTTCACGATAGCTTCACTTGCAGCCCTGATTGTCTTCCCTTCCCTCCACCCACTTGAACTCTGCGAAGATGACTTGGGTGATGTCCGAGCCCTCCTTCGCGGCGAAGTGGATCTTGCCCACCGTCGTCCAGTCCTTCATCGGCTGCTTGCTGAAGCGGTTGATGAGCTTGTTAGCCGGAACGACCATCTCCTGCCAGGCGTCCGAGGCGGTGATTTCGATCTCGCCGCTGTCGTAGTTGTTCGCGGTCAGAATCAAAGTCTGCGGCTGCGTGCAGTGGAACTTGAAGCCCAGTCGTGCAGCGGCGGGTGCTTTCCATTTCGGATCGAACAACTGCTCCGTGCCGGTTCCCGCCCGATTGTTGGTGCAGCGAAAGCCCTTGATCCCTTGGGGACCTTCGACCTCGGCGACGTCGGTCCAGACACCCATGCCGTCGGCGCCGGTGTAGATGACGCTGGAACGCGTGTCCGTAGCCTTGGCGGCGCCGAGCTTCGCGGGGATCGCGGCGCAGAATGGCGTCGAGAGGACGAGCGTCGTGTCGTAGGCGACATTGGCGTAGCCGAAGACGTAATCGTCGACATTCATTACCGGCATCTTGCCGGTCCATTCGCCGCCGCGGCGCACGCAAGCCGCGTCGCGCCAGGAACGGTTGAAACTGCATGGCTCCTTCAAGGCGTAGTAGATCTCGACCTGCTGCACGCGCTCGGCCGCCGAGGGACGCACCGCCAATTCAGGAATCCCTGCGGCATCGAGCCGGATCTTCGCTTGCGGCTGGGCTGTCCAGAAGACGTCCTTGCCGAGAACGTGCTTGTCCAGCCACAGGGCGCACGCCTGATCGATCTTCTCCGTGTTGTGGTGGCCCCGCGCCTGGATCGCGAACGCCCAGGGCACGCCCGGCTGGAAGCGCTGGAAGCTCTCCAAGCTGCGCTCGTGGCCGCCGTGATGGTCGTTGGAGCCGTTAAGCCACAAGGTGGCCGCCGTGATGTAAGGCACGTAGGCCTCGGGTGCCAGGCTACTCAGATAAACCGCCTCGCCCGATGTTTTTGGCGGCTCGACGTACGGGACGTTGTACATCCACACCTGCTTGTTCCGGTAGTACTCGGTCCAGCCGATGCCGAAGTAGGCCACTACGGCCTTGACGCGCGGGTCGGTTCCCAGCGCCCACATGAGTGTTCCACCATAGGAGTATCCGGTCGCGGCCAAGCGGGTCGCATCCACTTCTTTCTGCCGCGCCAGATAGCTCAGGACTCGCCGCTCGATGGCGTACCACAGATAGTCCGACGCTTGTCTGGGATCCGTGATCGGCTGGTGGTCGGCGGTTTCCGACCAGATCGGCGGGCCGGCCTGACGATCCATGTTGCCGTGCCGCAGGCGTGGCGGATACTTCGTGTAGTGTTTGCGGTCGCCGGTCCGGCCGCAATAGTCATGTGTCATGGCGGCCCAGCCGGCCTCGACAAACGCCTTGGTCACGTTCGGCGCGCCCATCCAGCCATGGACGTTCATAAGGCCCGGCGCTCTGACGGCCCCCGCCTTGACACTGTACTTGCAGTAGACCCGGACTTCTTCGCCCAACACGTACGCACTGATGTAGGATTCCCGGTTGAAGATGCCGTCCTTCGTTTCGCTGGAGATGACTTCTTCCTTGAAGTGCCCCTGGTTGGGGTCATAGTCTTTCCAGAGTTCCGGCGGCGTGATCGAACAGGGAGGTTCAGCAGCGTGGAGCGAGGCCAGCGGCACAAGCAGTTGGGCGATGAGGAGTGTGAGGGTGTGTTTCATTGTTGTTTCTTTCATTTCTCAGCCAGGTAACGCAAATAAAACCCTTTCATCGTCCGGCTGCGTCTGTTCGGTGTTCTCGAAGGAACAGACATTGCTCACCGGGCAGTTCCAATCCACGCTCAGGTTCACGGAAAGGGGACCACCATCGGTTCACCTTCGGTCAGGAACTGGACTTCGAGCCAGGCGCTGGATGCCGCTTGGATCGCGAATGGCGCCCAGCCTGAAGGCATGCAATAGCTGTCCTTCGTCACCCGCAGGTCACGCTGTTTGTTCCAGTTCTCATCAAACACCGCAGCGGAGTCGCCGCCCTCGAACTGCAAGTATTGGCCGCTCTCGACCTGGCCGTGGACGGTCAGCGTGCCCGCGCCTACGTGGATGATGGGGTTTTCCAGACAGGCAGGGATCTCCGCCAGCGCGGTGAGTCTCTCGACTTGCACCGATGCCTTCGTCTTGGGTGGCAGGTACCCGAACCCCAGGCGAAACTGGCGCTGACAGGCGTAGTTGGCATGCTTGGCGCTCATCCGCCAACCCCAGGCGGCCGATGACCAGGCGACCTCACCGTTGGGAATCTCCACGTCGCGCGGGCCGACGAAATCGATGGGCACAAAGTAATCGCGCCCCGAGATCATGAACAGCAGCAGGGCGCCGCTGCCGTCGCCGGTGACGCGCAGGCCGATGCCGCGCCGGCTGGTCATGTCCGCGGCTGCGTTCCACTGCGGCAGGCGATCGGGCTTGGCCCACAACTCCGACGGCCCGGTGTTCTCCGCGCTCAGCCGCAATGCGGCCCCATCCTCCGACACCAGCGTCTTCAGCGGTGCGTCGCCAGGAACGTGAAGATCGTTCAGCGCAGGTTGCAGGATCAGGTTTGCTACACGCGCTTTCGTCTGATTGCCGGCTGTGAAGACGTCGGACGGAGCCGGCGAAGCCGCCGCTTGACTGGTCGCCCGCTTGATCGTTTCCGTAGGTCCGCGCGGATCAAACGCCCACAGCACGCGGATGATGAACTGGGCCGGCTGCGGACCGAACGGGTTCTCCAGCAGCAGTTCTTCGCCGGGCTTGACATACTGCCTCGGCGATACGGCACCGTGTTCTTGTCCCTGCTGCCACGGGATGTCGCCGCTCTTGCGCGTCATCACGCACACGGGCACGATTTGGTAACCGTGATCGGTCTTGCGAATCGTCTGGACGAATCGCGAGGTGACGTGGTGACTGTGTTCGGGCATGCGACTGCTGGGCCTTCCGAAGCTTTTGTCGATGGCCGCTCGCTGAACATCGGTCAGGAGCGGACTTGCCGCTTTCCAATCCAGCAGCGTCTGGATCAGCCGGTCGCTCAGGCCGTGCGTGCGCAGGGCGCGATCGGAGACGGCGAACATCGGCTCGGGTTTGCACAAGCCCATCGCCCCGCCGAGGTGGCCCTGGCTGAGCACGAAATTCGCGTCCAAGACGGTGCTGGCCACGCGAGCAGGCGAAGCCAGTTGCACCGGCGCGCTCCAGTTGCCGTGCGTGAAGGGGCAGGTGCCGGCCAGCAGCGTGCGGGTGCTGTTCAGCCGGTACTCGAAGTTGCACCGCGGCGCGCGGCCGGAGCTGTCGTGTGCCGTCACGGGATGATCCAGATTCTCGTAGACACGCGTCGCGAACTTGCGGTAGCCCCAGCCACCGTTGTAACAGTGGATCTCCGCGCCATCGTACTCACTGTGCGAGATGCCGCAGCGGTTGAGGAACGCGGCGTAGTTGCGCGCCATTTCGTCGAGCAGGGACGAGTCGTTGTCCGGAACGTAGTTCTGGCCGTACGCCACCACCAGACCCTGCGCCTCGGCGCTGACGGCATGGGACGCAGACCTGGTTCCCGATTGGCCGCGCCGGCACTTGTGGAGCAGCCACGTGCCGTCGGCCAAGGGCTCGCAAGAACCGACATGCACGATCTCATCCTCGAGGCGGACGTGGTTGTGGTGGAAGAAGTCGAGCAACGCCGGTGGATAACTTGCGCCCGGGTCCGGTCGGAAAACCAGTTCCGCATCCGCAGGGCCGGCGGCTTTGGTCAGCGTCCCGCGCACCCAGTCCGCCAGCCGGCGGTCGGGCCTAATGCCGACATAAGTCGGATCTGTCAGACCGATACCGCCGCTGACGTAATGTAGGTTCAACCGCATGCCTTTCGAGTGCACCAGATCGGAAAACGCCCGCAGATCCTCTTCCCCGCGGGGGAAGAGCTGGCGGTTCACGTGCAGGTTGCCGTGGGCGCCGGGCCAGAAGTTGTCGGTCCGCCAGGTCTGCGTGAACAGGTAGATTTCCCTGATTTTCGCCTTCTCGGCCCAGGGCAGGCCCGCGCGCAGCTCCTCGATGGTTTCGCCTTCCAGGATCATCTGGCTCCGGTCGGCGAACGTCTTCTGCCACTCGGCCACCCAGGCCCGCGCCCGATCGAGCGTCCAGTCGCCTTCGACCTTGGGATGGGGCAGATTCTCTTGCACCCAGATGTGCAGCAGCGTCTCGTCCTCGTCCGCCTCATTCTGCCGTGTGAACAGCGCGACGCCGCCCATCGGCGCGCCCTCTATGTGGTGCCACAGATCAACCCAGTGCACCCGCACGCCATAGGGTCCGTTCTGCACGGCGGTCATGTAATCCAGTTCCGTCACGCGCAGGCGGGTATCGGCGTTGAGTTCCAAGTGCAGTGACACGCCCGGCTCGGCTTGGATTCCGTCGAGCTTTTCGATGCGCAGCGCCAGGTAACGATCCTGCGATACGGTACCAAAGACGACAGCCTGCCGACCATCCGCGGATCGCGCGGTGAACCCACCGGTCGCGTCCGCGGTGATGTGGCTCAGCGGCGTCCGCTGGCCGCCTGGGCCCTGCAGGTAAAACCCGGTGCCCGGCGATCGCGGGTTGAGCACTTCCTCGCCGCCCGGAAGTCCTCGCAGGGATAACGGTTTCCCCGCATCGTCCAGCACCAGGCAGAATCGCCCGCACTTGAACTCGGCCGCTTCACTCCAGACCGGGGCGACGGTCAACAGCAGAAGCCGACTCAATATGCAATACGCCGCCATGATCCATCTTGTTCTCATGTTCGTTAAACTCCGTGTGCGAGCCACGCAGCGGGCAGCGGTTGCCTTTCGATCCCCGGGCCGCTGATTTCAAGTGTGGGGGCGCCGCCTTTCCAAAGCACGGCGGGGTTGGGCCAGTTCATCCACGTCTCGTGTTTGAAGGGCTCGGTGCGCGTGTCAGTGTAGATGACTTGGAAGCGGTGCGAACCCTTCGCCAGCGCGCGCGACCAGGTGCCAAGGGCGTGGCGGCGCATCGTGGGCCACCATTCTTCACCATCCAGGACGACGCGCAAGTCGTAGCCGGGATCGCAGTCGGGGATGATGAACTCGCGCGGGGCGTGGAAGGTGTAAACGCCGTCGGCGGGAACTTCGAGATAGCCAGTGTAGCGCACGGTGAAGGCGCTGCCGCTTTGATGCATGGAGGTGTCGAGCAGCTTCGTGGTGGCGCCGGTCTTCTGCGACGGGACGAAGCCGCTGGTGGCGACGAGCGCGAAAGGCTGACCTTCGGCGTATTCCCACGCGAGGCCGGGCTGCGTGGCCTGGATGTGCAGGGCGGGTGAGGGCGCTTGTTTAGTGAACACGGCACGCGTGGGCAGCGTGGCAAAGCCTGGATCGAGCGGCCAATGCAGTTCCTTCGCGCCGGCGCGCACGGCGATCGCGCGGACCTGGGCACTTTCGGTAATCCGCACCGGCCTCGTGTAGTGCGGCGACGCGAGATTCGGTTCGCTGCCGTCGAGGGTGTAATGGATGCTCACGCCGGGCGTGGCGCAGGTCATCGTCACGTCGGCGTGGTCGGTGAAGACATTCACGTCGGGCGTGAAGGTGACCGGCTGAATGGGGGCGTGGATTTCGCGCGTGATCACGGGCTGCGCGCCGAGAGCAAACTCGGCACTGTCCGCGACCAGAGGCAAGCTCTGCAGGCCGACCTTCAGCGAGCGAGCGCCAAGCACGAGGCCGTGAGCGTCGCTCGACTCTGGTTTCACGACCAAGAGCGTATCGGCCTCGGCGATAACGCCGCCGAGGCTCAGCGCGGTTGGCTTTGCGTTCGCGGCGAAATGCACGCTGCCTCCGTCCGGAGCCGTGGCGGTGAAGGACGCTCCGCTGCTCTTCACGTCCCAACCGGGCTCGCCGCTCCGTGGAGCGGTGGTGATGAAAGTGACGAGCACCTGATCGCCCTCGCCGTTCCATTTCACCAGCATGCGGCGCACGAAGGCCATCCAGTCCCGCAGCGGCGCGGGGCTGGTTTTCCATTCGTTGTCCGCGTCCTGGATCTCGCCGCGATCCTTGTGCGCGAGGTCATGGGACTTCGGATCGAACTCGACCTTCAACTCGATGCTGCCGAAGTGCCGCAAGGTGATTTGCGGATAGCCGGGGTTGTCCGTGCGCACGCTGTTCTGCTCGATCACCGCGCGTCTCTCCGCGTTCGGGATCGGCGTCTTCGTGCGTCGCAGCCAGTCGAGGCGGTGCACCGGCGTGTAAAGTTCATACGGCACTTCGTAGTCGTGCCGCGCGTCGCAGCGGATCCGGTCCACGACAATCCAGCATTCGGGGTCGCGCACAAAGAACACCTGCCGCGTGTGGCGCTGCACATCGGTCACTGCAGGCAGGCCGAGGCTGCGCTGCTGGCGCTTCATGTCGTAGCCGCCGGTGTGAAACACGGACCAATAGGTGCGCCCATTTCGATCTTCATACGCACCTTCGTAGATGCCTTCGGCTAGATCGAAGCAGTCGCTCGTGTGCCAGCGGCCTTGGATCGGCAGGCCATCGCTGTGCGTCAGGAAGGCCGTCTTCGCCCCCACCCTGTCCACGTGCTTGAAGTGCATGTTCTGCGTGCGGCCGTCCACATACACGGGCTGGGCGGTGAGCAGATGCTGGCCGTGGTTGTGCAGTTTGAAGCCGTTGCAGTCCTCGTCGGGATTGCTGTTCGGCACACGGCCCGCGTGCATGTAGAAAAAGGCATCCGTCTTGCCCCAGCCGCCGCGCAGCATGAACTCGCCGAGATAGGGCATCACGTCCGAGCGATGTGTTGGAGTCCGGCCTTTAACACCGTTCGAGAAATAAGTGGCGTAAGCTTCCAGCTTGCGGTAGATGGCGACATCGCAAGCTGGAAGCTTACGCCACGGAAGAATCGGACAGTTATTTCTCGAACGGTGCTTAGGCTGTCCGGCACAGGCTGAAGCCTGTACTCCAACCTTGCCGAAGACCGTGTCGAGCATCCGCGCCGGCTCGTCCTGTCCGGTGAGCCAGGGCAACTGCACGTCGAGAGAGCCCTTCGCGAAAGTATTGATTCGCATCCCCACATAGGCGCTGCGGGCATCGCGATAGCTGTCCCGATGCCGCAAGCCGTCGGGCTTCAGATGCCGCAGCAGGAAGAGGCCGTTCTGCTCCAGGCTCTCGCGCAGCGCGGCGTCCAGCGCGGCATCGAACCAGCTCGGCTGGCTTGCTCGCAGCAGTTCATAGCCTGCCAGTCCGAACTCGCGCCACACGCCCTGGTGCCCTTCGTCGGAATACTCGACGTAGCCGCCGTCGGGCATGATGGAGAACAATGCGTGATTTTGCAGCGTGCGGGCGGTCTCGCGTCCGAGCCACTGGGCGGTCTTGAATTCACCAAGCATCAGAGCGTTCCGCACATTGAAGCTCAGGCCCATGTGGTTCCAATTGAAGCGTGTCGCGCGCGCCACCAGAATATTCGGCGTGGCGTATTCCTCCAGCGCCGTGAGCAGCACGCGTGCGAGCGTCGGCGCCGGCATGTCCCTGGCGAAGTCAGGATGCGTCAACGCAATGGCACGCAGCCGCGTGACGAAGGTGGCCAGCACCCGCGGGATCAACGTGTGATACCAGCGCACATTCCACATCAGCGGCATGTCGGGCGTGTAGCTGCCCGGCTCGAGTTCCGCGGCCGACAGCGAGTTCAGGTCGCGCTGGATGTTCAGCGCCCAGTCGTCCGCGTATTCCGCCCAGCGCGCGAGAAACCTCGCGTCGCCGGTCTTCTGGTAGCTCTGCATCAGCCAGCCGGAGATCGTGGCCGAATCGCTCTCGCTTTCGATGAGGTGCAAATACCGCATCAGGTGCAGCGACTCGGGTGGCTTCTGGGCATTGAGCGGTTCCGCCGGCAGATGTGTCCAGTTCACCGTGCCCGGCGGACCGAAGTCGATCTTCGGCAACTCGTCGCGGCTGACAAAGCGATTGGCCGTGTGGAGCACGCCGCGCAGAGCGTCCTCGCCCCACTCCCTCGGAAACTCGGTGGTCGCCAGCGGCGCATACGCATCCGTAATGATCGCCTCGGCGGGAATGCCGTAATCCTCAAGATGGGCGAGTTTGTGCAGGAAGTGATCGCGGAAGGCATCCAGCGCCGCGGCGAACTTCTTCTCGCGATACAGCGCAAACGCCTTGTCTACGCCCCTCGCTTTCTCATCGAGCGCGTTGAACAGCCGATGCGCGAGCCGCTCGATTTCCGGAGCGTCATTGCGCTTCGCAAATTCCGCACGCCGCCGCTCCGCATCGGCAGGCGGCGGGAGCTTGATGCTGCGCGTCTTCTTGTAGTCCACGCCCTGCGCCTTCTGCTGATATGCAGCCGCGAGACTCTGCCAGTGCGAGCGCACGTTGTCCCAATAGGGCAGCACGGCCTCATCCGCCTCCTTTGCCCGCTGCGTGAGTATCTGCGCCTGCTCCGCCGCCTCTTTCGCGTCCGGCAGCGCAAGGCAACGGCGGATCACCAGCGCATCCGCCTCCGCCTGTGCCGCATCCTTGGCGGTGCGCAATCTCTGCCCCTCGATCTCCAGCGCCGCCTTCTCATCCGGATCGCCGGCCTTGTCCGCTGCCGCGGCGGCATCGCGTTTGGCCCGCATCTGCGCATCGAAGTCCGCCACTTTCGCCATCAGCGCCTTGTGAGCTGGATCATCCCAGCCGCCCGCCTTCTTGAATGGGCCATTGCGCAGCGCATTCACCGCGAGGTTGCGCTCGTCCCCTGCCTGGCGGCGGCGTTGGCCCAGTTGCTCATGCCACAGCCGGGCCTCGTCCGCGGTTCTGATCAGGTCCGCGACTTCCGCCGGTGTGGTGGGCAGTTTGGCAGGCGGAGCCATCGGCGGCTCGGCAGCGTGAAGCGTGGTCAGCGGCGCAAGCAGCAGGGTGGCGAGGAGTATGAGGGTGGGCTTCATGGTGGTGCCCTTGTAAATGTCTGATCTTGGTGAACACAACGGAGGTCGCGAGGTTGGAGTTCACGCTTCAGCGTGCCCGCGGCGGGCGAGATCCGCAGAAGGGAACACGCTGAAGCGTGAACTCCAACGAATCGGCGACCGGCATGACTCAGTTTCTCTGCCACGCTATCGGCGAGCAACTCCCCGTGGCCGGGATTCCGAAAATCAGGCCCCGAATGTCGGCGGCGCGACCGGGCAGAACAACGGCTCGAAATCGAGTTCCCAGCATAAGCGTGGCGCCCGCGCCCCGGACAGCCCGGCGGCGCCCGAGGAACCGTGGGAGCTGACGTTCGTGAACAAACCCACGTTCTGGTCGCCCTGCTGGCTTTCCCCGCCCCCGATCGGGTTGTCGGCGGTGCGCGCCCGCCACGCAACAAATCATGCCTGCCGGTTGTGTTTCCCGTAGGAACAAGCGGGACAGATCCAGGTGCTGGCCCCGCGCCCTCGTTTGCGCTGGCGGAAGAAGACCGTTCCGTCTTGCGGAATCCCGATGTGCCCAGTACTACCCCGACGAATTTTGGCATATTCAATCTCGAGCTGCAGTTTGTGGCTCAGGTGGGCGCGACCTGTACGTTTTTGGCACCTCCCGTTTCCTGCTTGGGTCCATGTGACCGATGCAGCGTCCGCAGCGCGCGATGATTGCTCTTCCATGACGGTCACGGCTTCGGTCTAATGAAAAAAGGAGGAATAGCACGTGGCGAAAAGCAAAAGACCGAACAAGCCAGCTAGTCGATCTACCAAGAAGAAGTCCTGTCCCAAACGGCGGACAGGGCCGCAGACCGCCGAACAGAAACCCAAGTCTCTAACTGCGCCATCTTTGCGGACCGTGAAGCGTTTGTTTGCGGTATCACAGAACCAATGCGCGTTCCCTCGGTGCATGACTCCAATGGTCGACAAAACCAGTTCGTCAGTGGTTGGCCAAATCTGCCACATCAAAGGGGAAAAGCGTGGTTCGGCTCGCTTCGACGAGGATCAACCGGATGCCGAACGGCAAGGATTCGAGAATTTGATTCTCCTTTGTGGTTCTCACCACAAGATTATCGCCGACGATGAAGCGAAATACACGGTTCGATCATCTCTACCGCGAACCAATCAGGAGGCCAAACCGCCCACGTCATCAACAATTACGGCGACTCAGCAGATGAGGGCGTGAACATTGAGGCATCGCTAAGCGTTTCCGGTGGCCTTGAGTTAATCAGACAATTCGGATGCCCAGGAGTTGTACTCAAGATCATCTGCGGGTCAAAACGACCAGCGAAAATCCGAAAGGCGAGTATTTGCAAGGAGGGGCGCGGGTTCCTCGCGAAGTTTGCCCAGGCCTTCAAAACGGAACTCCCGCATTCACCGCCGCCCGGCCTCGAAACCGAAACACTTTGCATCGAACTCAATAGACTCACCGAACAGAATAAACCAGAGGGTTTTGTTCTCCAACGCGATGATGTGTGCAGATTCTTGAGATGCTGAGGGCGGCTCAACAAGACGAGCAAACTCAGGCAAAAACAAAGGCGAGAACGAAGAAGAAATCGGCGAAGCGCAAAAAGAAGTAACTACGACCGTTGCTGAGAACCAAAAGCACCATCACTTTGAACAGTCACGAAGTGCCCACGATCAGGCAGTCTTTGAGACCTGGGGGCTTGGACGTAGCGCGCGAAGGTGGGCGTTCCATGAGCGCGCACGCGACGATCGCAACCAGCTTCGGTCCGACACACCGATGCAGTATGACGCGGTGGCGTTCCTCGCGTCGGTCGGGGCACACCTGAGTATCATGATGGGACTCGCGACCGGCCATCGGATTCGTTCGGAAGCATCGGTATTCCCCTGACAAGCGGGTGGAGCGGTCTTGAAACGTCATCACATGACCTGGAACCTACGCGCAGCCGCGGCCGGAAGTTGGTGAGCGGCGGGACGTTTGGCGCGAATGAGGTCTCGCAAACCTCAGCGTTTCATGGGGGCGAGCGTTTCGCTCAGCCGTTTCGCGATCAGGTCCGCCATCATTTCGTCGGCCTCCTTGTTGGTGTGGATGAGGTCGGCGCTGATGAGTTCCTTGATGCGCGGCTGAATGAGGCCGTGGATGTCGGTCACGGGCACGTTCAGCTCCTTCATGACGGCCTCGGCGGCGGCGTTGAAGGCGCGGCAGTTCGTCAGGTAACGCGGCGAGCGGGGAATAGTGTTGTCCGCCACGGTGCCCGTGGAATTGGCGAACAGGCACACCGCGCCCGACTCGCGGATGGTCGCCACCACCTGCCGCAGCTTCTCGGCGTAGGGCTGTTCATCGCCCGGCTGGGCGCCGGAGAACATGTGAATGCCGATGTTGAAGTGCACGATGTCGAACGGTCCGCGCTCGGCGAGGAAGCGCTTCAGGTCGTCGCCTTTCGTCGCGGTGTCGGTACGGTAGAAACGCGGCCCCATGCTGGCCCAGGTGCCTTTGGTCATGCTCGATTCACCGATGACGTTCGCTATGCCCTGCATGCGGCTGCGCACGCCAGGCAGATAGTGGCCGGAGATCGAGTCGCCGATGATCAACACGCGCGGCAGCCGCGGGTCCTCGATGCCGAGGTCCGCTCGCGGGTTGTAACGCAGCACTTCCGCGCCCGGATCGAGATTCAACCCGGTGACGGAGAGATGCGTGTCGGTGCGAAACGGCGCGGCGGGAGCGCCTTCGGCATCCGTGAGCGTGGCGCCTCGCGAGGGCAGGTCCTCGTAGGCATAGCGCACGCCATCCGGCTTCGACAGGCCGGGCGCGGAGACGATGACGGTGTCGCCCTCGATGCGCGCATCCGCCCAGACCCAGCGAAACATCGACCAGGCGATGGCAAAGCCGCGCAACTCGCCGCCTTTGGCCTTGAGTCCGCCACGCGTCTCTGTGAAGCGCAGGATCACCTTGTCGCCCTGCGTCTCGCTGCCGGCAAACACCGGGCCGGAACGGCCGCGGCCCTGCAGGGCATCCACGATGCGCGGTGCTACCTCCCGTGCTGTTGGATCGGCCGGCAGGTCGATCGTGGTGACGATGTGTGCCTTGGCCTTGTTCGCCGCGGTGCGCTGCGCCTCGCGCAACTCGGCGGCCAGCCGGCCATCGAGGCCAAACGGCACGGCATAACGATGCGGCCGCGTCTGGACGATGGCCACGGGCAGCTCGGCGTCGCCGAACGCGGATCGCCAGCTTGCGATCAACGCAGGCAGCAATTGTCCGTGCTGAAACGCGCGGCTCTGGCTGCCCCAGTCCTCGCCCGCATCCCACACGATGCCGCTCAGCGCCGCTGGGACGAGCGGCGCCAGGCAGGCGTTCCAGATCCCGGACGGCTCCTGTTTCGGCAGCATGTCCACATCGTCCGGTCTGGGCTTCGGCGGCGGATTCAGCGGCAGCTTGCGCTGCATCTCCAGCCACGCCGCCAAACGCTGCTCGTAGGTGCCGACGGTGCGGCTCTTCCAGGCATCGCTTTGATAGTAATCGAGAACGGGCTTGGCCTCGGGCGTGGCCGTCAGCGTCTCCCGGCTCAGCCACGACTCGATTGCGTACGTGCCCGTCACGCAAATCACGCCCACCGGGACCTTTCTCTCCGCCGCGAGTTGCCTGCCGACATGATAGGCCAGCGAGGAGAGGCTTTTCACCGAGGCGCTTGTCGCCGGCATCCAGCGTCCCTTCGCATCGCGCTGCGGCTCGGCAGCGGAACCCTCGCCCATCATGAACACCCGCACTGGCGCGGAAGGCGGATCCACTGCCGCATCCTCGTCCTTGCCGCGTTGCGTGAGGCCCGACCTGCCCGCGCAGAGAATCACATCGCCCACCACGATGCCGCCGATGCTCACGGGTTTCACCGGCAGTGCCGAAACGGTCATCGTGGCCGCCGTCGCGTTCGTCGGCAGCGGATCGAGAAGCGCCTCCCAGCGCCCGCCCGCATCGGCCGCCGCCGCCTTTTTCTGCCCGGCAAACTCGACCGTGACCGTCATGCCCGTCTCCGCCCAGCCCCACACGGGTACGGGCTTGTCGCGTTGCAGCACGGCGTTCTGCGAAAAGACGCCGGCGACCTTGAGTTCCGCCCCAGGCAGCGAATCGGCCGGCGCCAGCAGCAGCACGGTGAAAGCGGTGAGCATGACTTTCATTTTGCTGTTCCTCCGTTTTCGGGGACCGTCTCCTACGTTATCTACTTCCTTGGGGCGAATTTCAAGACGAGCGGCAACAGCAGGATGGTCAGGATTGCCGGGATGTGCTTCATCGTTTGCACCCCTTCGGTTCGAGATGTTTCATGCCGCGGTTGGACCCACTTCACTGTCGGACCCGATCGGCATCCGTCGTTAGCTCAACAATGCGTATCTCGCCTGGTGGGACATCCACGGCATCATAGTCGAGTTGCTTCGCGCCGGACACGTCGTGCTCCGCCTCGACAGCCCGGAGCCGATCACCGACCGCCCGTTTCGCGAGACGATCGCGATGATCTGCTTTTCGACCGGGCTCCTGCGCCACTGGACGGCCGACTTCGGCGACGGCCCGCCCCTGCTCCGTGGCGAGTACGCGGACGACGACCACGACGGCCTACCCAACTGGTTCGAGATGTATTGGTTCGGCAAGTTCCTGGACTGGAGCACCGCCACCCTGGCCGACGCCCAAGCCCTGGGCAAGGACGGCAAGACCAACCTGCAGCACTACCTGGATCAGGCAGCCCCAGTGGACTTGTCGGCGACCGGGCCATCGGGGAAACGATAAGAAACTGCACGGGTGCCGGGCCAGAGAAGCGAAACGGCCCCTCCAACGTTGCAGAAATCCCGGCCAGCGGTGTGGCGTAAGCCCACCGGTGTCTTGGCCCTGCTGCATGCTCCTGCCTTCCGCTGACCTTGTGTCCGCACCGCTGGAAGGGCGCACCAGCGGCCCGTATATTGAGGGCCGAGGCGGCGAACCTGAAGGACATCGACGATGGCGGGTAAGCGACCTAAAAAGAAGGCCCTGGGCCGTTCGGACTTTACGGCCCTGCTGGCGGACGTCAAGAGCCGCATCCAGGTGGCCCAGACGCGGGCCACACTGGCCGTCAATGTTGAACTTGTGCGGCTGTATTGGGACATCGGCCGGATCATCGACGAGCGCCAGACCTGCGAAGGTTGGGGAGCGGCTGTAATACCACGTTTGGCAAAGGAATTGAAGAACGAACTACCGGAATTGAAAGGCTTTTCCGAACGCAACATCGACCGGATGATTGCCTTCTATCGGGAGTATTCAGATCCGAGCGTCTTTTCGTCACCGCCAGTGGCGAAATTGCCTTGTACCGAGATTTCGCCACCGGCGGTGGCGAAATTGCCTACTGCCGCAATTGTGCCACAACCTGTGGCACAATTGACCCGCGGGCGAAAAGTGTTGCAGGCTGCTACACAAGTACCAAACTCGCTCCTGTGGTCGGTTCCGTGGGCTCATCACGTCGTCCTGATGGAGAGAGTTAAAGACCTCTCCGTGCGCCGTTGGTACATGGAACAGACGCTGGCCAACGGCTGGAGCCGGAACGTCCTGGCGTTGCAGATCGACGCCCAGGCCCATGCTCGGCACGGAAAGGCGGTTTCCAACTTCGCCGCCTTGCTGCCCTCGCCGCAGTCGGACCTGGCCCAGCAGACGTTCAAGGATCCGTACATCTTCGACTTCCTCACGCTGACCGAGCCGTTCCACGAGCGCGAACTCGAAACGCA
>CAYPGE010000011.1:0-53253 GCA_964409865.1 uncultured Pirellulaceae bacterium | reverse complement strand
CCTGTTTGACCACGGCGATGATGTCGAACAGCGGCAGGTCGCGGTTCATGGGCACGAACGCCTCCAGGGCTTGCACCTGTTGTTCGTCCAGGACCAGTTTCTTGTAGATCTCGCTGGTCTCGCCGAACGCCAAATCCACCAGCAGCATGGCGGCGACGTATTCCGCGTTGTCCGGGTCGCAGGCGTCACCCTTGTAGGAGATTTGCAGGATCGGCAGGGTCTTGCCGCGGTACTGCACGTCGCCTTTTCGCTCGGCCGTCTGCGGCGGCTCGGGGATGACCTGCGGCGGCACGTAGCCTGGTTCCCAGCCGCCGTAGTACTTGCGGACCAGGTCGAACGCGGCGGGCGGTGCGACATCGCCGACCACCAGGATGACGGTGTTGTCCGGCCGGTAGAAGCGGCGGAAGAAGGACAAGCTGTACTCGTAGGCTTCGGGCATGGCCCGGATGTCCCGCTCGAAGCCGATCGTCGTATGCTTGTAGGTGTGCACATCGTACGCCAGGTCGCGGAGTTTCTCGTCCAGCAGCGAGAACGGATGCGTGATGCTCTTGCGGTACTCGCCGTACACCGCGCCGGCCTCGGTCTGGAAGGCCGGCTTCTCGTAGCTCAAGTTCTGAAAGCGGTCGCTTTCGATTTCGACGACGCGTTCCAAGTCCTCCTTGGCAAACGTCATGTGGTACGCGGTGTAATCATCCGTGGTGTACGCATTGCTGTCCGCGCCCAGCGAGGTGACGATTTGGTCGTACACCGGTCCGGGATACTTGGGCGTGCCGCGAAACATCATGTGCTCGAAGAAGTGAGCAAAACCCGACCGGCCCGGCTCGGCTTCGTCTCGGCTGCCGGTCCGCACGACGCTCCAGTAAGTTACCAGTCCGGGGCTGTCCAGCGGAATGACAATCGTCTTCAGACCGTTGGGCAGCGTCTGGTGGACCGCGCGATACGGAAAGACCTGGCCGCTAGCGGCGGGGGATGTTTGTGGCATGACCTTCTGAGACCGCAAGACGTTTTGGCCGTTCATGGCTTTCTGAGGCCGGTCGGACGTGACCGGCTGTTTGACACCCGAGTCTCGGACCCGCGAGTTGATCTCTTCGCGTTTCGGGCCTTCGCCGGCCGGCAACAACAGGGCTGGCAGCACCAGTGCCGTCGGCAGCTTGAGGCACATCCTCGAAACGCGACCTCGTAGGCGGAACGTCATGGCAAGTCGATCCTTCTGAGGGCTTGTCTCCGTTCTTAGCGGTGCGTCCAGTAGTCAAATACCAGAACCTTTTCCGCGCAGGGTCCGACCAGCTTGACCAATTCCTGATGCGCCGGGTGAGGGAGGTAGGCGGCGCGGCCGGCTTCATTGCGGAAGGTGACCACGAAGCCGTGCGTAAACCCGTCGGACTTGCCCTCGACGCTGACGTCCGTGCCGCACTCGAAATCGGCGATGGCGTCGATTTTGCCGGGGAGCGCGGCGAAGGCGTCCACGACGGCTTGGATCTGCTCGGCCGCAGTGCCGTCCTTGAACTTGAACAGCACCACGTGGCGGAGCAACTTTTCGCCAGCTTCCCCCGCGACGCCGAGCGTCTCCAGGACGCAATCGGCCACGAAGCGGTTGCCGGCATCGTTCAAATGGACGCCGTCGGTGGTCAGGACATTCTTTTCCTGGTTGTCCTTGTTGTGCTCCTTGAGGTACGCCAGGAACTTGTGACGCAGATCGAGCAGATCGGCGCCCGTCTGCCCCGCCACCTTGCGGCTGATCGCCGAGTACTCGTCCAGCATCTTGTCGAACTGGTTCGTGCCGTCGGTCTTTTCGCCGATCACGCTGGGCGTACACAGCACCACGCGCGCCGCCGCGTCTTGGCACTGCTTGATCAGGTCGATCAGCCCCTTCTCGAAATCTTCCTTGGTGGTGCCCGCGTTGCGGTTCCAGTGCCAGACGTCGTTGATGCCGATGTAGATCAGCACGATGGTCGGCTTCTTGTCCAGCACGTCGCGTTGGAGCCGCTTCTGGCAGTCCGGCACTTTGTGGCCGCTGATGCCCGCGCCGATGATCTCGACGCCCAGGTCGGGATGGTGCTTGGCGACGGCTTGACCCACGAGCGTTACGTAGCCCTTCTCGCGCACGCCGCCGGCGGTGATCGAGTCGCCGAGAAACACGATGCGGTCGCCTTTCTTCAGTTCCCAGCCGGCGGCTTGGGCGTCAGGTGCGGCATTCCAGGCAGTCGCAGCGGCCACGAGTGCCACCAGGAACAAAGTGCCACGAGAAATCAAGTGAGAACGTTTCATGGGTGTCGTCTCCAGTGGAAAAAGTTGGTCCGAAGGCACGCAGCAGGTTTCATGCGGCAGTGTCGTTGCCAACCAGCGTCCCAAAAACGCGCCGAATCGGCAAGAGGGCGTTTACGATCCACACCTCGTTCCCAGGCTCCGCCTGGGAACGCACGGTCTTGCCGGCTCTGCCGGCGCGTCCAGAGGCGGAGCCTCCGGTCAGTGGGTGACGGGGCGGAGCCCCGTCACCAGACACCAGTCCCGTCACCAGACACCAGCAGGCCCAGTCGCCGCTCTGCCATTGACGGCAGGGGCGGCGTGGCCTAGGATTCCGAGCCTGGGAATTCTGGAGTTCCGCTTTCGACAGACCATCGTGCGTCGCCCGCTGAAGATCATGCTCTGGGTCGGCTTGGCTGCCGCTGCGCTGTTGGCAGTGATGGCGCTGGTACTGTACCGCGGGACGCAGCACGTGCCCGAATTCTACCAGCAGGCGCTGACTTCCGCCGTCCCGACCGCCCCGCAGATCCAGGTGGGCGACGAGTTCGAGCGGCAGGCACTGAACCTGCACAACCAGGCGACGAAACCGGGCCCCTGGCAAGCGGAATTCACCGACGAGCAGATCAACGCCTGGCTGGCAGCGATCCTGCCTCGGAATCATCCCCAGGCCCTGCCCGCCGAAACTCGCGATCCGCGGGTCAAGATCACGGAGCGGGGAGTTCAAGTCGGGTGGCGTTACCAGACCGAGCGATTCCAGACGGTCGTGTCGCTTTCCGGGCAGATCTACCTGACCGACAAGCCGAACCAGGTGGCTCTGCGTTTGCACGGCGTGCGCGCCGGTTGGTTGCCTCTGCCCCTGGACCGCGTGCTGCAAGGCGTCCGGGATGCGGCCCGGCAGAACGGCGTGGATCTGTTATGGAGCCAGCACGACGGTGACCCGGTGGCCATGTTCCAGGTGCCCAGCAGGCTCGAACGCTATCCCAACCGCGAAATCCAACTGGAAACCGTGGAACTGGAACCAGGTAAACTGCGCTTGGCCGGCCGCACGGAGCGCCGCTGAGTTCTGCCTCTCTCCGTAGCATGGCTCTCCGAGCCGTGCATTCCTTCGCCGGAGTTGGACCATCATCACACGGCTCCGAGCGCCACGCTACCAAGTCGGGCGCAACACGAATTGCCAGCAGTTCGACGTTTCGTCGATTCGCGTCAGCGTGGCCTGGCCGGATACTCGCTTCCCGTTCAGGCGGACGACGACTTCGCAGGCGGTGTCGCGCTCCCATTGGAACGTGCCGGCGTCCCAGCGGCTGACGGCTCCGCGGTCGCCGGAGACGGGGCCTTCATAGTCGAGGTAGCTGGTGCGGTGGTCGGCCAGCGCCTCGGCGGCGATCGACCGCCCGGTGGCGGGCAACTCGGCCAACGCCCAGGTCCGCAGCGCGTCGCCGCTTTCCAGCATCAAGTCCCAATGCGGCGTGCCCCGACTGCCGGGCGGCGGTTCATGTCGCAGGATCACGAAGCGGGGCATGCACTCACCCGGAAACGTTGACCGTCGTATCTTCTTCAGCTTCGACTGGCGAAGTCGAGCGGAAGCTGTCCACCCGCAACTTGATGATGTGCTTGCCGATGCGCGTGCCTTTGACTTCGACGAAGAACGGATTGAGCATTTCGCCGGGACGCATCTCCTTGACCGCTTCGGCTTCCACGGTGCGCCCGTCCGGGCTGATGGCCCTGGCGCTTACCGGACCGCGCAGATTGACGAACTCCAGGCCCGGCGGCAACAACACGGAGAGCACGACGTTCTTGTCCTCAACATTGCGGCCGTTTTCGATGACCACGATGTAGGTCGTGGTCCCGTTCACGGTAATCGGATCCTGGCGGTCGGCGATCGACACCTTCAACTCGCCGACGATCTTGGCCGGCGGCGTCTCGCGGGGCGGTTCAATCCGGGGCGGCGGCTCCTTCGGCCCGGCAGGTTTCTGCGGTACCGGCTGGATGACGATCTTCTTTTCTGTCACCGAGCGGACGTTTTCGGCCGTCTCGACAAACGCGCGGCACCAGCCGGAAGCGGACTCCTTGACGCATTCCAATTCGGCTTGGCGCGTCACCGTTTCGCCCGGCATCAGTCGCGGCGTGATCCACAGCAATTCGCCGCGCGTCAGGGCTTGCGGATCGTAGCCCGTGCTGGCCCGGCGCGGGTACAGACTGCGGTCATGGAATCCGACTACGCGCACGTTGGTCAGCGGCACGTTGCCGGTGTTGGTGGCTTGCAGCGTGAACGTGACGCGCTGGCCGACTGTGGCTTGCGCCGGGCCTTCGATGGAAGCCTCGATCGCCGGCTTGGCCTCCGGTTGGGGCGGCTGGACGGCGTTGACGCAGCCGCTGGCCGTCGCCGAGTGTCCGCCTTCGGCGACGGCCTCCGCGGTGTGGCACAAGCGCCCGGCCTGCTTGACGATCAACGTGACGGCGATCTTGCGACTGGCCCCGGGCGGCACCGTTTCGCCCAGCGCGCGTTCGATCAAGTTGCCGCGCTCTGTCGGATGCTCCAGTCCGGCCGGCAAACGATCGCGGACGACCACTCCCTTCAGCGGCTCGGAGCCCGTGTTGGTCAGTTCGATTTCGAAGGTCACCTGCTGGCCCACCTGAGCCGTCTCCGGTCCGGTCATCTTCAAGCTGAGGGCGGACGAAAAGACGCGGGTCGCGACGCACGCTTCGGCCGTGGCTTTCTGGCCGGCGGTCGATTCGCCGCTGTCCACGCGGACGCAGAAGCGGACGGACGCGTTTCGGTCGGCGCGGAGGCTGATCGTCAGAGTGCGCATCGCCTTGGGCGCCAGATCGCTCAAATCCCACCGCAGCGTGTTGCCCAGGACCTGCGCCGGCGGATCGCTGTTGAGGAACGTCATGTTGGCCGGCACCGCCGCGCTGGCGATCGCGCGCCGAGCAGCGATATCGCCCGCGTTGCTGATTTCCGCCCGGTAGGTGACGGTCGAACCGGCGCCGGCCGACTCGGGGCCGTACAGCGTCACCTTGGGATCGGGAGCGCTCCAGGTGACGCTGGTATAACCCTGGCCGACGACCATCGGCGGCAGTTCATCGTTGGGCAGCGACGGGCGGACGATGCTGATCCGCACCTGCGTACTGCTGCTTTTTCGGGCCGGGAGCAGGTTGACGCCGGCGACGCCGTTGTCGTCCGTCTTTACATCCACCGCATTCTGCTGGTTGGGCCCGAACGAGGTCACGTTGGCGTCCAGAATCTCGTAGCGCACGATCCAGCCCGACAGCGGCTTGCCGGAGCGGCGGCGGACGGTGGTCGAAAGTGCGTGCGGCTGGGCGGCCAGCACGACGGCCGGCGAAGGCAGGACCCACTGCACGTCGACCCAGTAGATCGTCGAGGTCTGCCGCCGCTGGTCCCAGATCTCGGCCTCCGGCGCCACGACGCCGATGAAGCTCGCGCCCTCCGTGGGGGACGTCATGGTGACCCAACTCTGGCCGCGTTGCACCGAAACGTCGTCAGCCCGGTTGGGCGTGCCGCGAGACAGCATCCGCGTCTGCGTGAGGGTGCGAGTCACGGCATAGCTGCCGTCGCGTTTGTTGGCCGCCTGGCGGAAGATGGTCGTCAGACATTCTCGTTCGTCGCCAGCTTCGACAAAATGGCCCACACTGTCGGGCGTCAAGGACCATTCCAGGGGCTGGCGAGGAATGTATTCTCCTTTGGCATCCGCCAAACCCGACAAAATCACCACCTCGCTGCCGACCGGCGCCATCATGACCGCCGGCGCCAACACCAGACGCCCCAATTTCTCGCGGTGCAGCCCCGTGCCCACCGGCGCTGCTGCAGGGGCCGTGCGAGCCGGGCCGCAGGATGGTTGGCGTACGGCGCCGCAGGACGGTCCGGGTGCTGCGCCGCACGAGGGCGGGACGGCAGAGGGCACCGTCTCGGACGGCGGGCAAGGCGGCACAGGCGGCGGCGCGGTGAAAGCCGGCGACGGAACGCCGGGGAGCGCCTGCGGAGCCACAAATTCCGTGTAGTTGTCTGGCGGCAGGAAGATCCGCTGGCCCGTGGGATCAATCTTGGGCAATCTCAGCGGTGTACAGCCGGCCCAAACCGCCGCGCTGGCGACGATCAACCACAGCGGCAGTCGGCGGCTCTTGCTGCACCCGTTCATGACGACAGATCTTCCCGATCGCTACAGATTCTCTACGCTTACCTGCGGAAACGTACCATGTAGTTTGGCCACACGTTGCCGCTTCTCACCGTGACGCGTTGCCAAAAGGCAACCGCGTCTGGGAGAGCTTGACGAATCTGCCGGGGATGACGGCGGAGGCGATGTCCTGGAGACGCCCGGCCTTTCCGAAAAACCGGGAGTTGCCGATTACGCTTGGTGCAGTGGCGGCGAGCGTTCGCACAAGATAGAATTCGCGCTGCGGAAGAACCGCAGATTCTGGTCATCGCGTCGAGGAAGCTGCCCTGAGGGGACGGGATCAACCAAAGGAAAGGACGTGTGTCATGCGCAGAACGGTCTTAGCACTGCTTGTCGGTCTGGCGGGACTTGGCCCGGTGTGGAGTCAGGAGTCGGTGGTCTGGGTGGCCAGTCCGTGGGAGCATGTGTTGCGCAATACCGAGCCCGGCGGGGCGAAATCGGCAGAGATCGTGGCGGCACGCAACGAGTACGAGCCGCTGCGGGTCATCGTCCGCGCGGGTGGGCAGACACTGGCCAAGGTGCGAGTGGAAGCCAGCGCTCTGACGGGCAGCGCGGGGCAGATCGAGGCGAAGAACGTCGCTTTGTTTCGCGAACATTCTATCAACGTCTTTAAGCCCAGCCTCCGCTCCAAGGCGCCGACCGGCTGGTACCCGGACGCGCTGATTCCCGTCACCGGCGGCGACGGTGCAGCCAAGTATCCGCCGATGGCGGCGAGCGTCGAACCCGGCACAAACCAGGGTTTCTGGGCCGACGTGTACGTCCCCCGCGATACGGCACCGGGCGAGTATTCCGGAACGATCAACGTGACGGCGGACGGCACGCGACTCGGTTCGGTGCCCGTGAATCTGCGTGTGCTGCCCTTCACGCTGCCCGACAAGATCGCGATGCGCAGCAACTTTGGGAGCCTTGCAGGCAGGCTGGCACGTCACCTCGAAATGGACGCCGGTTCCGAGGAGTTTGCCGCGGTGGAGGACCTGTACATTGATACCATGCTGGCCCACCGGGCGATTCCTTCGTCGCTGGGGAACATCTGGCCCAAGTGGACTCCGGAAGGCGGCATCGATGACAGCAGCAGCGGCGAGCGGCTGCGCGCGATGGTCCAAGACCGCCACGTGAACTCACTGTGCGTGCCCTTCGCTTACCGGACGGAACCGGAAAAGTGCAAAGCCTACTTGAAGGACATGGCCGACTACTTGCGGAGCAAGGGCTGGCTCGATTTGGCCTACATCTATCTGGAAGATGAACCGAACAATGCCGAGCAGTACGAGACCGTCCGCAAGCAAGGCGAGTTGATCCGCGAGTCGGGCATCAAGCGAATGTGTACCGAGCAGACGGTCACGTCCAATCCCCAGTGGGGCACGCTGTACGGGGCGGTGGACATCTGGTGCCCGCTGTGGTGTCTGTACGATGAAGAGACGGCTCGCCAACGGCAGGCACTGGGCGAGGAGATCTGGACTTACACGGCGCTGTGCCAGGGGAAAGGCACCGCGCCGTTTTGGCAGATCGACTTCGCTCCCGTTCACTTTCGAGCGCCGTTCTGGGGCAGTTGGCACTATGGCGTGAAGGGATTCTTGTACTGGTCCAGCATCTACTGGGCCCCGGATCAAGATCCGTGGACAACCCCGCACTTCCGCAATCAGTTCTGGGGCGAGGGGATGCTGCTGTACCCCGGCAAGGACGCCGGCCTCCGCGGACCGGCGCCCTCGATCAGGCTCAAGCTGATCCGGGAGGCATTGGAGGACTTCGAATACATGACGCTTGCCGGCCAGCAAGGCCACCAGGCACAAGTGGACGAGATCGTCGCCGGCCTGGCGCGCTCGTTCGACGACTGGAGCCAGAGTCCGGAAGCCTACATGGCCGCGCGGGCGAAGATTGCCGCCCTGATTGCTGCGGAGTGAGTTGCATCAAGAGCAGGACGGATTGGCAATCCGTCCTCCAGGGAGATTCTCGCGACGTTTGGGTTAACCAATCTTGACACGAAGGAGCTGTCCATGATCGATCGTCTCATTTCCAGCTCGCTTGCCGCTTGGTTCTTCAGCGTTGCCCTTTCGGCGTGCGTTGCGCCGGCGGCCGATCAACTGGTCGCACCTGGTGCAAAAGTCGAAAAACTCGCAGACGGGTTTTCCTTTACGGAAGGCCCGGCCCGCGATGCCCAGGGAAACATCTACTTCACCGATATTCCCAACGCGCGTATCCACAAATGGTCGCTGGACGGAAAGCTGAACACCTTTCGGGAGAACAGCGGTGGGGCAAACGGCCTGTTTTTCGACCGTGCGGGAAACCTGGTGGCCTGCGAAGGCGGTAACCGGCGCGTGACGTCCATTGCGCCCGACGGCACGGTGACCGTGTTGGCCGAGAGCTACGGGGGCAAGAAGCTGAACAGCCCGAACGACCTGTGGGTCGATCCGAAAGGCGGCGTCTACTTCTCCGATCCACGCTACGGCAGCCAGGAAGGGCTGGAGCAGGATGGCTTCCATGTCTACTATCTGCCGCCCGACCGCAAGCCGTTGCGGCGCGTGATCGACAAGCTGGTCAAGCCGAACGGCGTGGTTGGAACCACGGACGGCAAACTGCTGTACGTCGCCGATGCGGGCGACGGCAAGACCTACGTTTACCGCATCGAAGAAGACGGCTCGCTGACCGACCGGAAACTGATCGCCCCCGTCGGTTCGGACGGCATGACGCTCGACGAGCAGGGGAACCTGTACTTGGCGCGGAACGTGGTGCAGGTGTACAGCCCCGACGGCAAGAAGCTCTTGGAAATCGACGTTCCCGAAGCCCCGTCCAACGTCTGTTTCGGCGGCGCGGACCGGCGCACGTTGTTCATTACGGCCCGCAAGGGACTCTATTCGATCCGCATGAACGTCTGCGGACAGTAGAGTCGTCGTAAACACAGCCTGCGGCGCCATCCAAGTAGAACGGAATTCATTCCGTTCAGAACGAGCCTGTTTCGTTCGGAACGAGGTCTTAAGCGCGGTGAGACTGCCGGGAGAAGCACTATGAAAAAGTTTACTTTGCGTGTTGGTCTGCTCACGGTCGCCGTCTTGTCCATTCCTGACGCGATGACAGCTGCGGCCGAAATACTGCCACGCGGCTATACGCTCCCTTTGGTCGATCTGGCCGGCCAGACGCAGCGACAAACCGTCGTGGACCGCGAGCCGGGACAGTATCTGGGCCACCCCACGACCGTGCTGCTGGAGGACGGCAGAACGATGATCGCCGTGTACCCCAAGGGGCACGGCCGCGGGGCGATCCTGATGAAACGGAGCACGGATGGCGGCCGGACTTGGAGCGAACGGCTGCCTACGCCCGCGTCCTGGGCGACTAGCCTCGAGGTGCCGACGATCCATCGCGTGGTGGATGCGGCCGGCAAGAAACGCCTGATCCTGTGGTCCGGCCTCTATCCCGCCCGGTTGGCCGTTAGCGAGGACGACGGCCGGACCTGGTCTGAACTCAGGCCGGCCGGCGATTGGGGCGGCATTGTGGTCATGGGCTCCGTCGAGGCACTGAAGACGCCTGGGCACTACCTGGCCATGTTTCACGACGACGGCCGGTTTTTTGCGGCCGACGACCGGCGCAAGCAGCCTGTGGAATTCACTCTGTACAAAACGTTCTCTGCCGATGGCGGCTTGACATGGTCGTTGCCCGAAGCCATCTGCCGCACGATCGACGTCCACCTGTGCGAGCCGGGCGTCATCCGCTCGCCGGACGGCAAGCAATTGGCGGCGTTGCTCCGCGAAAACAGCCGCCGCCGCAATTCGCACGTCATCTTCAGTGATGACGAAGGCCGCACCTGGTCCGCGCCCCACGAGTTGCCTGCCGCCCTGACCGGCGATCGCCACACGGGGCGTTACGCCCCGGACGGGCGGTTGTTCATCACTTTCCGAGATACCACACTGGAGAGCCCGACCAAGGGAGATTGGGTCGGCTGGGTGGGGACCTACGAAGATATCGTCCAAGGCCGCCAGGGGCAGTATCGCGTACGGCTGATGAAGAACCATAAGGGGGCCGACTGCGCCTATCCGGGGCTGGAATTGCTGCCCGACGGGACGTTCGTCACGACGACCTACGGCCACTGGACCAAGGGCGAGTCCCCCTACATCGTCAGCGTGCGGTTCACCTTGGAGGAGATCGACGCACAGGCGAAGAGAGCGATTGCCTCGGATATGCGTGCTGCCCGCCACGGTCCTGGCCCGTGAGCCGGAACCGGCCAAGACCGACTGGTTCGCGGCCAGGAATTGCCGGCTGTTAGCAATTTCTGCGCCAAACGATCGGGAACACTTGGCGACGACTGTCAACTCTCGCCGTCGATTCTGCTGTTGTCCTTGAACAGACGCGGACGGCGTGCGAGAATGACCCGGTACGCAGGCAGTCGTTTTGTCGGCGGATTGCACGTGGCAACGGCAGCTTGCGACTTGCGCCGGACCGCATGGTTCCATTCGGGAGTCTAAGAGATGAAAGTCGTGCCGTTGGGGGACAAAGTCGCAGTCAAGCCTCTAGAACCGGATCCGACGACGCCTGGAGGCGTCGTGTTGCCGGATTCCGCCCTAGAGCGGCCCCAGCAGGGACGGGTGCTCTCTGTAGGAGACGGCCGCTTGCTGCCTGACGGCACCCGGTTGTCGCATCAGGTCAGTGAGGGTGATCGAATCCTCTTCTCCCGTTTCGCGGGCATCGAACTGATGGTCGATGACGAGGAGTTGCTGATCATGAACGAGGACGAGATCCTCGCCGTTTTCGATTGAAGCCTTGGAATACTCAGGTGTTGCTGCCGCGAATGGCGTATTGTCGTCTGGCCGATGGCGTTCGTCCCCGTGCGGTGACCATCGGCGTATAGGGGACTGCAAGAGATCAATCTTTCCCAGGTGAAAAAGAATGCACGAGCGTTTTTGGATCTTCTGTTTTGGCGTGACAATTGCTGTCGGTGCGGGAAGCGATCTCACGGGTGCGGAAACGGCTCGCCCCGACGCACCAGATTACGAGCAGATGGTGAGTCGAGCGATCGGCTTCCTGGCGACGAAGGGGCAGGCTGAGGACGGGTCGTTCAGCAGTCAGGCCGGGCCGGCCGTGACCGCGCTGGTGGCGACGGCCCTGATGCGGCACGGTCGCACGCCAAGCGATCCGTTGGTCGCGAATAGTCTGGCGTACGTGGAGCAATTCGTTCGATCGGATGGCGGCGTTTTTGGAACCGGGTCGCTGTACGCCAATTACGAGACTTCGGTCGCCATTTTGTGTTTGACCGAGGCCAACAAGGATGGGCGGTACACGGAAAAACTGAATAAAGCGGATGCATATATCCGGGGGCTGCAATGGGACGAAGGTGAGGACAAGGACCCGTCCGACCCTGCCTACGGTGGTGCGGGCTACGGGAAACACAAGCGGCCTGACCTATCGAATACGCAATTCTTTATGGATGCGTTGCAGGCGATGGGAACCGATGTGAACGACGAGGCCGTCAAGCGGGCTTTGACTTTCGTTTCCCGCTGCCAGAACCTCGAGACGGAGCACAATACGACGCCGTTTGCGGCCAAGAACCCCGACGGCGGCTTCTACTACACTCCGGCTGCCGGCGGTTCCAGTATGGCGGGAACTACGCCCAGCGGCGGCCTGCGGAGCTACGGATCGATGACCTACGCCGGGCTGAAAAGCATGATTTACGCTGGGTTAAGCGCCGATGACCCGCGCGTCAAGGCGGCCGTGAAGTGGATCAAAATGCACTACGACCTGAAGTCCAATCCGGGGATGGGAGACCAGGGGCTGTACTACTACTACCACACTTTTGCCAAAACGCTCGATGCGATGAAACAAGACGTGTTTGTCGATCAGCGGGGCGTCCAGCACGATTGGCGGGCGGAGTTGCGGGCGGAATTGGCGCGTCGCCAGTTGCCGGATGGTTCGTGGGTGAACGAGGCCGATCGCTGGATGGAGGGCGATCCGAACCTGGTGACCGCGTATGCCTTGTTGGCCCTGTCTTACTGCAAACCGCAACCGCAAGCGGAATCGCGATGATTGTTACGATCGACGGCCCTGCCGGCGCGGGCAAAAGCACCATCGCCAAGTTGCTGGCGGCGAAACTGGGGTTCCGCTTCCTGGACACGGGGGCGATGTATCGGGCGGTGACGCTGGCCGCCCTGCGCCGCGGTGTGCCGTGCCAGGACGCGACGGGCTGGGCCGAGTTGGCCAAGCAGCTGGAAATTCGCTTCCTGGACCAGCGCGTCCTATTGGACGGCGAGGACGTGACGGACCCAATTCGGGCCAGTCAAGTGACGGCTCATATCCGCTACGCGGCAGACAACCCTCAGGTCCGCGAGCACTTGGTCAAACTGCAACAGGAAATCGGCCGCAGGGGCGACATGGTGACCGAGGGCCGCGATCAGGGCACGGTAGCGTTCCCCCACGCGGAGTGCAAGATCTTTCTGACGGCCAGCCCGGAAGAGCGGGCTCGCCGCCGGGTCCGCGATCTGCAGCAACGGGGCGAAAGGCCGTCGTTCGACGAGGTGCTGGCTCAGCAGATGCAACGCGATCGACGGGATTCCTGCCGGGCGGTCGGGCCGCTGGTCCAGGCCCCGGATGCAATCGAAGTCGACACGGACAGCATGGCGATCGACGAAGTAGTCGAGCGGTTGGTGGAAATTGTGGTCACGCGGCGGCACGCAGGGCTCGGAGAGCCAGGCTACAAAAAACTGCAAGAAGCGGCCGTCTCTCCGCGTGATGATGACGCGCAAGAGCTGTGCCTGCATTGATCCGCCGACCCCAAACAGGTTTGGCGTGCGGCTTATGGTGGAACGGTCTCGATTCAAACGATACGGGTATACGCTGGCCCGCGCCATGTGCCGCCTGGTTGGCGTCACCATGTTTCAAGTCCGTTGTACGGGGCACGAGCATGTGCCGTCTGAGGGCGGGGTCCTGGTCTGCTCGAATCACCAGAGCTACCTCGATCCGATCCTGGTCGGCTTGGGATTCACCCGCCACAGCAATTACCTGGCCCGGGACACGCTGTTCCGATTCGGCCCCTTCGGCTGGCTGATTGGCTTCGTGAATGCCATCCCGATCGACCGCGAAGGGGGCGGCATTCGAGGGCTGAAAGAGACGCTCAAACGCCTGAAAAGTGGCGAAATGGTGTTGATCTTTCCGGAAGGCACCAGGAGTCGGGACGGGAATATCTCGCCCGTGAAACCCGGATTCCTGGTGCTTGCCCGCCGGAGCCGTGTTCCGCTGCTGCCCGTGGCGCTGGACGGCGCATTTGACGCGTGGCCAAGGCACGCCTTGCTCCCGCGTCCGTCCGTCATCCGTGTCTGCATCGGCGAGCCCATCTCGCCGGACTTCGCCGCGACCCTGAACGACGATCAACTGCTCGCGGAGGTGGAGAGCCGCATCCGCGCTTGCCATGCCGAGGCTCGCCGCCGACGACTGAGCAGCCGCATCAGAACTTGAAACGCCCGACTCAAAGACCAAAGACGGTCACGGGCGAACAACGATGCGCGCGTCGTGTCGCGGCAGGATCGATCCGACGATGCACGTGGCGGTCGCGCCGGCGGCTTGGGCGTACGCAACCAATTGATCCGCGCGCTGCTGCGGGACGCTGATCAGCAGACCGCCGGAGGTCTGAGGATCGAACAGGAACTCGGTCAGCAGTTCATCCGGGCAGCCCTCGACTCGCATCCCACGTTCCGCAAAGGCTCGGTTCGAGCGGTTGGCGCGATTTTGGTTTCCCTGTTGGGCAAGGGTGGCAACCCCTGGCAGGATCGGCAACCGGTGGACTTCCAGCATCGCCGTCACGCCGCTGGCTTCGGCCATTTCCCCCGCATGACCCGCCAGCCCAAACCCGGTGATATCCGTACAGGCGTTGGCCTTGAACTCTCTCGCGGCATCGCATCCGGCAGCGTTCAACTGCGTCATGCTGGCGCACCCCGCCGCGAATGTCTCCGCCGGGCAAGATTCGGCTTTGAAGGCCGTCGTGACGAAGCCTGTCCCCAAGGCCTTGGTCAGCACCAGCGCGTCGCCGGGGCGGGCCCGTTGATTCGTCAGCAGCTGCTGCGGATGCACGACGCCGGTCACGGACAATCCGTACTTGATTTCGGCGTCGCGAACCGAATGTCCGCCAACGATCACCGCTCCGGCCAGGCTGACCCGTTCCGCGCCGCCGCGGAGGATTTCGGTCAGGATGTCCAGTTCCAGTTGATTGTCTGGGAAAGCAACGATGTTCAACGCGGTGGTCGGCCGAGCACCCATCGCGTACAGGTCGGACAGCGAATTGGCTGCGGCGATCTGGCCGAACACGAACGGGTCGTCGACCAGCGGCGGGAAGAAGTCCAGCGACTGGACGATCAGCAGATCATCGCGCAGCCGGTACACGCCTGCGTCGCTGAACCCTTCGGTTCCGACGATCAGGTTGGGATCGTCAGCTCGCGGCAAGTTCTGCACCACCTGTGCAGTGCCCTCCTGGGGCAACTTGCCCGCTCAGCCTGCGCAGCTGGCGTAATTCACTAGCCGTTTCTTCCGACCGGACTCGGTCATGATTCCATCTCAATCGACGATTTAGAACCGCTAACAAAACCGTTCGGCGCGGGTCTCTGACCCCGCCGAAACCGCCGACCGAAGACATCCGATTTCGGTTTTGTTAGCGGTTCTTAGAGGTCCGCAAGTCATCCAGGCTGCGCCCAGCCTTGGTAAGAGTGTACCCAATTCCCAACCTGGATCCCACCCGGCCACGCTACGGACATTCGCAGCTTGGTTGCGAGCAGCGACTTGCTCTCCAGGCTACCAGCGGCGTCATAAACGATACGGGCCGCAAATTCCACGAAGAACCACCAACAGGAGCCTGGGCTGCAGAAATCTGCCAATCATGCCTGTGTGACCTATACTCTAGGTGTGATATTGACATTTCCTGTCGATCAGGTGAGATTCCTCATGCACGCAACCGCTGCCGCTTCATCTTCGAAAAATGCCGTTCGGCCTGCTAACTCCAAGCGTCGGCAGCGCTTCCGTTGCCGTCGCAAAGGGGCCGTCCTGATCCTGTTCGCCTTGATGATCATTGTACTGATGGGCCTGCTCGCGTTCGCCATCGACATCGGCGTGACGGTCCACCATCGGGCCGTGGCGCAAAACGCCGCAGACGCCGCTGCATTGGCGGCGGCCGCCGTTCTGGAACGTAGCGAACCGGCGGTGAACCGCAACGAAGCTCGGCAGGTGGCGGAGCACTACTTCCAATTGAACCAGCCCGGCGTGATCCCTCAAGTCGAAGTGGGCCGCTGGGACCCAGTCTTTAAGATCTTCGATCCGGGAATCGGCTCGAATCTGGAAATGAACGCGGTCCGCGTGACCGCTCAATGGAATTTCGACTCTTTCTTTGGCAGGGTCTTGGGGCACACGAGTTACTCGGCCGGCGCCGAAGCCATCGCCACGGGCGGACGGGACGTGACGGGGCCTCGTGATTTCGTCCTGATGATCGACCAGACCAGTGCCTTGCTGAAGCCACGTCCCGACGAGTACGCGCCCGGCGAGAGTCCGCCTGCCAGTTACCCGTTGAACGCCAAACGAGCGTTGAAAGAGTCGGCGGAGCAGTTCATCGACTATGTGGTCGCGAATTATCCCGACGACCTCATCGGCATCTCCGGCTTTGCTGTCGACACCGGACTGGAAAGCGGCCTGAGTAACGATGCCGCGACGCTCAAAGATCTGTTGGATATCAACCGACCCGATGCCTTTCTTTACTCGTATCAGAGCTACATCGATCAGGGCGGTGGCCGCTACCCTGGTGAGCCACCCCGCATCGGACTGGCTCTTGACGGCAGTTCCCAAGGCCAGACCGGCGGCCGCCAGATCGCCACCGGTCCTGCCTCGCGAAATGACGCCAAGAAGATCTTGATTCTGATCGGCGACGGCGCCAGCGCCGACGATCCTAACCCCAAGACCGTCGCCGCGCAACTGGCGGCGGCCGGCTTTCACATCCACACGATCACGGTCGGGCAGCCCAGTCCGTTGATGCGCCAACTGGTCACCGGAGACGGACGGAGTTACCTCGTCACCACGCCTGTCGAGTCTCCCTGGGTCAGTTACGCCGACATGGTCCAGGCGTTCAACGAGGCGTTCAACAGGATTGCGGGCAAAGAAGCCTCCGAACCGAAGCTGGTCAAGTGATTGGGCTGGCTTCCTCTTCGTCTGCCTGGGCCCGCCGCTCGCCTTCCAACAGTTTTTCCGCGACGTCGAGGCGATCCCCGGAAGCGGTGCGACCCACCTCGTACATGCCCCACAACCGGAGCGTCGCCAGCATGTCGGCAGGATCGATCAGATCGCCTTCGACTTCCTCGAAGCGGTCTCCCAAGTGCGCGAGAAAGATGTCCACTTCGGCCTGGAGTTCGTCACCGATATGGCTGGTACCGCGAATGAACGCACCTTCGGGCTCGAGCCCTTCGATCACCGCGGTGTACCTGAGTTGGTCGCCCGCCAGCGGTGGGCGGTGAAACACGGCCTTCTTGACCTTCGCCAAGACCGTCCGTTCCCGGAAACCACACTGGTCGTTTGCCAGGATCCCACCGGTCCAGGCGAGCCCTTCGACCACCAACGAGCAAGGCAACACGGGCATGCCGGGCAGATACTCACTGATGGGATCTTCCGTCAGACTCACATTCTTGATGGCGACGGCTCGATTCCCGCGAACAAATTCGGCGAAACGATCGATCCATAGCCAACGCGACGAAAACCCCGCGTTAGGTGGAGGGTCGGGAACGCCCGACATCACGCGCCCAAATTGCCGCCGCACCTTCCTCATCAGATAATTGTTGCTGGCTGCAAATTGCGGATACCGATCCGGCAACTGAAATGCCTCGACAACCAGCCTGGCGCTGGCCACAACTTTGCCGTCGACGGTCCCCTGAGTCATCAGCGTCGTGAAGTCGCCGTCCTGCTTCTTGATCTCGGCCGTCACCACCAGGTCTTGCCCCGGCTTGACGAACCCGCTGAACTTGACGTTCCTCGCCTCCTTCAGTTCCACGATCGAATGGGCAAAATCTTCCGTCCTGCGAACTAGCCACAGACCGGCTTGGTACATGGCTTCCAGCATCAACACGCCGGGCATGATCGGAAACCGCGGGAAATGGTCCTCGAGGTAGCCCTCCGTGGCGAAGAGGTGCTTGACCGCCTCGATTTGTTTGCCGGGCTCTAATTGTGTGATTCGGTCGAGGAATCGGAAACGCATGGCAGGAGACTCGGTAAGGTTGCGGGGCGGCCCTCAGGACAATCACGAGGCATCATTATTTCCGCTCTTCCGTCCTTGTGCAAGGGGCGTCAGAATCGCTGGCCCGGTAAGAACTTACGCATTGGCCATCAGGCCGTCCCACAGTTCGCGCTGCTGGATCAGAGCCTGGACTCGGTCGGGCACCTTGGCCGACGCTTCCATCAAGGCCCAGCCGTTCCAGCCGATCTTGCGCAGCAGGTTGACCTGCAACTGGTAGGGGAAGTCCGGCTTGTCGAGTTCGTGCAAGTGCAAGGTGCTGCCCAGCAAGTCTTTGACCAGGTTGAACTGGTGCTCGAACCCCGGCCCCTCGGCGTTGCGTTTTTCGCTGTTGAGCTTGACGCGAACGTTGGGCTGCGTGACCTGATCCATGATGGCCCGGATCGAGGGCAGATCGCCCGCCGGACCATGCGCCTCCAAGCGGACCTGCTGTCCGTAGTCGGCGGCGAACGCGCCCACTTCGTTCACTGCTCGGGCGATCTGGGCGATCGTCTGCTCGGCGGGGATGTCCTTGTGGTAGTTGTTGGGGAACACGCGGATGCCGCTGGAGCCCAGGTCGTGGCTCAGTTTCGCGAACGCCTTGCTTTGCTCGATCGCGGCCTTGACTTTCTCGGGCTCGGGCCAATCGAATCGTTCGCTGGTGGCCAAGCCGACCAGCGTCACGGGACTGGCCTGGAACCGCTTGCGGACTTCGCTGCGGCGCTGGGCGTCGAGTTCCAATTCGACGCCGTGGGCGTACCCCAGGCTCGTGCGCAGTTCGACGCCAAACACTCCGGCCTTGGTGCAGTTGGCAATTGTCGTCGGCAGGTCCCAGTCCTGGCCCCACTGGTACGTGGTGAAGCCGAAGCGGAGGTCCGCCGCTTTGGCGTCAGCCGCGAGGGACCAGCCTTGGGAAACGGCCACGGCGGCGGCCGTCGCGCCGCCGCTGTGCACCAAGAAACCACGTCGCGACACTCGTCGTTCTTCGTAACCCATGAGCAATCTCCTTGAGGAAACAATCCAAGCTGACGGTCTGCACCCGGCGTCGACCTCTGATTACGGCTTCTTGGCCGGCGTCGCCGCGGGTTTGTTGGGCGGTGCGCCCGACGCACCCACCGGAGGCAGCGGCGGATCGGGCTGGAAGGGCAAGAACTGGAAGGCGTACAGATCCGCGTCCTTGAGCACGAATCGCAGCCGCACCGGCTTGCCGGACAATTCTCGAACGTCGCCGCCGCGGCTCTTCCAGCGGACGATTTTTTGCAACCGATCGCAGAAGATCGAGGGGCAATCGGTCAACGCGTATCCCTCGATCGGCTTGCCGGCGAGATCCTGAATTTCCACCTGGATGCCGCCTGCGCCGGAGGTTTCGACGTTCAGGGCCAGGTTGCCGCCCTCGAAACGGACGGGCTTGGTCACGAACTCGCCGCCGGCCAGGGGCGCGCGGGCCGAGGCAAATCCGTCGATGCGAAGCGTGTAACGCCGGACGGTCGTGTACGTGCCTTCCCAGTAACTCTCCGTGGCCAAGAGCGAGATCTCGTTCGGGGCGTCCTCGACGCTGGACTTCGTCTCGAACATCCCCCAGAACACGAAGTTGTCGCCGTACACCCAGCTGTGCCGCTCGCGCGGGCCGGGGCGGATGAAGGCCTCGTCCCAGCGGTGGAACTTCAGGCCGTCGCGGCTGCTGATCAGCACCGCGTCGGTCACGGCCGTGCCATAACGCGGGTGCGACTTGGCGCGCGTCAGACGCTCGTCCAGTCCCGGCAGATCGAACGTGGGCTCCGACCAGCCGCGGTCGTTGTAGCGCATCGGGAAGCCCAGGAAGATGTGCGGAGCCCGGTAGTAAGGCTGAATCTGGTTCGTGTACAGATGCTCGGCGCCGGCGCCGGAGTGGTCCAGCCATTGCGGCTTGGGAAAGTGCAGGATGTCCTTGGACGCGGCCGTCATGATGTCGCGCACGCCGTCCTTGAAACCCCGGTGGTACTCGCGGTACTCCGCACGTAGCGGGTCCCAGAAGACCAGGTTCTGCGAATCGAAAGCGCCCTCGGTGATGATCGGCTCCTTGCTCATCAACGAGAAACGGACGCCGTCGCCCGACTTCAGGGCGTACAGCCCGCCCTTGCCGAGCACGATCACTTTGTACTTGGCGTCGGCCGGGCAATCGGGATTGGCGTCCCGCAGCACGGCCGAATGCGCCGGATCGCCGCGGACTTCTCTCAGCATCTCCGGCGTGAGGATGATGTTGTTGTCCGTCGACCCGTTGAACTCGCACAGGCCCAGCTTGGGCCGCCGCCAGTGCAGGCCGTCGTCGCTCTCCGCGTAGCAGAGATTCCAGGGATGATCCGGCAGGGCCTGGGCCGGAGGGCCGCTGTGCCGGTAGTGCAGCCCGCGATAGTACATGCGATACAGCTTGCCGTCCTGAAACACCGACTGGTACCCCGACGCGTTGCCTTCCCAGGGCGCGTCAGTCTTGAACACGATTTCGCGGCGCACAGGCTGATGGAGCTGCAGCCGTAGAGCGCCCCGCGTCGAGTCGATGAGGTGGTCGTCCACGAGCAACTCCAGCCGCGAGCCGACATCGATCGGCTCCGCCGGGCCGGCCGCCCCGAACATCAGGATCTGCAAGAAAGCGACGGCGCCAGAAAGTTGGATCATGGGGCATCTCCTGGGGGCTGGGGTAGGCTCTGATTGTAGCATGGCTCTCCGAGCCGTGTTGTCTTGCTCGAAATCCTTGGCAAAACGGCACGGCTCGGACAGCCCTGCTACGGGAAACTGGCTTTCAGCGTGGGGCCGGGGCCAATAGTCCGTCCGGGCGGAATCCCAGAATCGTAGGAATCCCGCGCATCTCCACATGATGGTCTTCGAGCACGCCGATCTTGGACCGGCTGAGCTTCAGCCGCCACACCTCGTCGCGGGCCGTGTCCTTGCGCTGGATCTGGCACGACTGAGCCGTGGTGATGTCGTCCTGTTTCCAGACCTGCGTGCCCGAGGGGCCGAAGACGGCCGCCGAAACGCGTTCCAGGTCGCCCTCGCCCCAGAACCGGACGGCGAACTCCTTCACGCCCGCCGGCACCAGGAAGTAAAACTCGCCAGCCGAGTTCAGCAGGTGGATCGGCCCGGAGTCGCTGGCAATCAGCGGCGCGTGACTGCCGGACGCCACGCGGACCGTGTGCGAACCCGGTTCGCATTCGACGCGGTAGACGCCCGTCTCCGCGGCCGTGAATTCGGCCTCAGCCTCCTGCAGGAACTCGACCGACAGCCGCTTCACCTGCTTGCCCGACGGACCGACGATTCGGACCGGAGTCGCCTGGCCGCCGCCGCGTCCGACCGCTTGTGAGGCCAGACGCAAGGACACGGTCTCGCCCTGACGCGCCGGCACGAGGAACAGGGCGTCGCCGCGGACGCGCAGCGACGGGAGCTTGCCGCCCGCAAACACACTGGGCGGGGCCACCGCCAGCGGCGTCTTGGCCAACGGCCAGCGCGGGATCCGCGTCGCCGGGTCCAGCGGGATCAGCCTGGCCAGCGTCGGCTCGTCCAGCCGGAACTCGTGCCGCTGTCCGCCGCGTTCCACCGTGATGCTGCCGGTTACGTCGGCCAGCGCCACGCCGGCCGGATCGTTGTACTTGATCAGCGGCCGGTCGATCCGCTCGCGGATGGTCACCCCGGCGAACTCGATCCCGCCCAACGGCTCGAGACTGTCGGGCCGGGTTTGCAGCGTGATCGGCGCCGCGACCTTCGACTCCTCGGCCGGATCGGCCAGCGTGCAGTCGACCATCCGCAGCCGGACGCCGCGCGGCGTGGTCGAATTGATCGTGATGGCGGTCGTGCCCGTGTCCTCAAAGCGGCAGTTGATCAGCTCGATCAGGCCTTTCAAAGGTCCCTTCGGTCCGCTGGACACGACGATGCTGGCCGAGCGGGCGTTGGCGCCCCGCGTGATGCAGTTCTCGACGCGGATCGACAGCGGCTCCGACGTGGCGTCGAGGTTGGGGGCGTAGATGTGTAAGGCATAGCCTTGATTGTTCTCGATCGTACAGTCCCGCATCACGCAGTTGACCAGCCGTTCGCGGGCCGCGTTGGGTTCAAAGTCGATCCCGGCCGCGGGCGGCGTGCCGGCGGTGTCTTTCAGTACGCACCGTTCGATCAGCAGGTTTTCCGCGCTGATCACGCTGATCCCCTGCCGGTAGTTGCGATCGCAGACGACGTCGCGGATCACCACATCCTTGCAGGGCGCACCGCCGGGACCCGCACCCAGGTAAATCCCGTCGCCGCCGCTCTCGGCCAGCGTCAGCCCTTCGATCGTGATGCCCGTACAGCCGTGGAATTTCAGCACGTGGCGCCATTCAGCGTGTTTGTAATCGGGCCCGTCGTAATCGGCGCGGCGCATCCGCAACGTGGCTCCGGGCCCGATAAGCTTGATGTTCTGCTTGCCGGCGGCGCTGAACAGAGAATCTGCCGATCCGTGGAAGGCCCCTTTCTTGGCCAGGACTTCGGCACCCGGTTCAAAGAACAGTTCCTGGTCGCCGGCCAGTCGCAGCGTGTCGACGATCCAGGGCGAAGGCATCTTCTCGACGACGACTTTCTTGGCCCCCGAGTCGATGGCGGCCTGCAACGCGGCGGTCGATTCCTCGGGCTGGAAGCCCCACCAGGAAGCCTGCGCGACAGGCCGTTTGCCGGCCCGCACTTCCTCGATCGCCTGCGGATCGGGCGCCGCGGCCCACGCGACGTGCGCGGCGACGGACAAGGTCAGCGTCAAAATGGCGACGGCGTAACGAGAATCTCTGCGATATACGGACATGGATTATCTCCTCTCAGACGGAAATGCGTCACTTCCCCACAACCTTTCGATCCGTGATGATCGCCGGCCCGTCATAGGTCGGGACGTTCTTCAGGACCATGTTCCCATCGGCGAGGCTCTTGCACTCCTCCGGGATTTCGTAGATCCGGCCGGTGATCAGGTCCGCCCACACCGGGTCGGCGAACTTGCCGCCCTCCACGCGAATCGTGGCCGGCAGGGTGTCGTTGGTGTCCAGCGGGTACGTCGTCCCGTTCCAGAAGACCAACACGTCGCTGCCCGCTTTTGCGTGGCGATACGCAAACCAGGTGATCGGCTGTTCGCATTCAATGGTGCAAGCGTAGGCTTTCTGGCGGATCAGGTTATTGTCGAACACCGAGACAACATTCTGAACTGCGTAGTAGGCCATCTTGACCTTGGCCAGACTCCGTTTGTCGTTGATTTTCAGCAGGCCTTTGCGGTTGATCTCCCGCCCGGTGTGGTCGAAATCGCAGATGGTGAAGACCGACGAGATGCAATCGTGGCCAAGGTCTCCGAGCATCCGGCGGGTGTTCCATTTGGCTTGGGTCAGTTCCGACCAGTCGTGTCCGGACAGCGCGAACTTCGACGCCCGCTCGGACGGACAGCCGTTCTCGCCTTGCCACATTTTCAACGGCGGCTCGTACTTGCCGACAACCTCTTTCATCGCTTCGACGTTCTGGTAGGCGTCGTCCGGGTTCTTCGTGTATCCGTGGTAGATGACCCACTCGAACAGCCCCAGCTTGCCCTGGTCGGCAATCACTTTCAGGCAGGCGTCCAGGTACTTGGGATCGATCCTGGCCAGCGACAAGGCCCCGATGCGGGCATCCGGAATGACTCGCTTGATGATTTCCGCCGTGCGGATGTTGAAGTTGGCGATCATCTCGGGCGTTTTCTTGACGCCGATATCGGGCTCGTTCCACATGGCCCATTTCTTGACCTTGTCCTTGTATCGAGTCGCCATCGCCTCGACCCAGCGGTCCCAGGCGGCCAAGCCCACCTCGGACGTCGGAAACCCGGCTCCCAGGTCCGCCGTGCCCGCGCCCTCGTAGATGGGATTGCCATAGTCGGTCTCCAGCCAGATCTCCAGGCCCTTGGATAGGGCGTCGTCGATCACGTAATCCAGCCAGGCGAAATCGTAGACGCCTGGGACCTTCTCCGTCTTGGCCCACCCGCCCTGCAGGCGGATCGTCTTGATTCCCAGCGGAGCGACGTAGTCCTTGTAGGTATCCCAATAGATATAGTCGCGGCACAGTGTCTCGCAGCCCAAGGCCCAATTCTGTCCGGCGTCGATTTCGCTGACGCTGCGGGGCTGAATCGTGCCCAGGCCTTTCCAGCCGGTCTTGAGCGTCGTTTGAACTCGCGAATCCGTCCAGTCCAGCATCTGCGGCCAGCCGGAGGTGCCGATGGCGAACACGAGAAGGCCGAACACTACGATTGTCGTTGCTCGTCTCATGAGAGTCTCCCTTCGTTCCAAGCCGGGGTCTTCAACCTGGTCCGCGATTATAAGGGCTCCCGGAGGGCTGTCGCCACGGGCTGGGACCGTTTTTTCCCCGCTCACGCTCGACAAACACAGAACGGGCGGGACAATAGGGTCAGACAAAAACTGCGGGAGGAATGCCTATGTTCTTGCGCCCGTTCTGTTGCCGGCTCTTCCAAGGCACAATGATGTGCAGATGGTCCGACGGTTGTTTTCCGGTTGCCGGGATGGTTTGGCGACACGCGGGTTCCTCTCGCGGAGCGAGAGGTCTACGGTGGGCGGCCGCGGTGGCGGTCAGCTTGACGGGCCTGTCTCGAGCGGCCGATCAGCCGCGTCAAGCGGATCTCATCGTGGTCAACGCCGTCGTGCGCACGATGAGCGAGACCCAACCGCGGGCCGAAGCCGTGGCCGTCCGCGGGAACCGCATCCTGGCGGTCGGCGGCAACGAGGCGATCCGCCGTCTGGCAACCGCCCACACGCGGATCATTGACGCCCAAAGCCGGCTCCTGATTCCCGGCTTTAACGATGCCCATGTGCATTTTTTGAGCGGCGGGCAGCAGTTGGCGAGCGTCGATTTGCGGACGTCCCAATCGCCCCAGGAGCTGGCTGCGCGACTGAAGCAATTCGCCGCCGGACTGCCCGCGGGGCGCTGGATTACCGGCGGCGACTGGGATCACGAGAACTGGCCCGGCGCGCCGTTGCCCACCAAGGAGCTGATCGATCCGGTGACGCCCGAGCGCCCCGTGTTCGTCTGCCGCTTGGACGGGCACATGGGGCTGGCCAACAGTGCGGCCTTGCGATTGGGCGGCGTGACGCGCGACACGCCCGATCCCGCTGGCGGCCTGATCGTCCGCGATCCGCAGACGCGCGAGCCGACCGGCATCTTGAAAGACGCCGCCATGTCCCTGGTGTCCGCCAAGATCCCCGCGCCGACGGCGGAAGAGCAACTGGCTCATGCCCGCGCCGCGACGCAGCACGCGGCTCGACTGGGCGTCACCAGCGTCCAGGACATGTCGGGCGGCGCAGCGATCCGCGTCTACGAAACGCTCCGGCAGCGCGGCGAACTCAAGACCCGGATCTACGCCATGTCGCCGCTGCCGCAGTGGCGGCGTGTGGCTGAGGCCGGCTTGAAACCCGGCGCGGACGACGCCTGGCTGCGGCGCCGCGGCCTGAAAGGCTTTGCCGACGGCAGCTTGGGCTCGACGACGGCTTGGTTCTTCGAGCCGTACCTGGACTCGCCGGACACCTGCGGCTTGCCGGCCGACGAAATGTTCCCCGAGGGCGCCATGCTGGAACGGGTCCGCGGCGCCGACCGGGCTGGGCTGCAGGTGATGATCCATGCCATCGGCGATCGGGCCAATGACCGGATTCTGTCGATCTTCGAGCAGGTCGCCCGCGAAAACGGCCCGCGCGAACGCCGCTTTCGCATCGAGCACGCCCAGCATTTGCGAATAACGGACATTCCGCGATTTGCCCGCCGCGGGGTGATCGCCTCGATGCAGCCCTACCACTGCGCCGACGACGGCCGCTGGGCCGAGAAACGAATCGGCGCAGAGCGGGCGCAAGGCACCTATGCGTTTCGCTCGCTGTTGGATGCCGGCGCCGTGCTGGCCTTCGGCACCGACTGGAACGTCGCGCCGTTGGATCCCCTGCCAGGCATCGCCGCCGCGGTCACGCGGCGCACGCTGGACGGCAAGTACCCCCACGGCTGGGTGCCCGAGCAGAAGATCGCGGTCGAGGAGGCTGTGCGCGCCTACACCGTCGGCTCCGCCTTTGCCGAATTCACCGAACACGAGAAAGGCCGGCTGGCCCCCGGCATGCTCGCCGACTTCGTGCTGTTGTCCCAGGACATCTTTTCCGTCGCCCCAGCGGAGATTGGCGGTACCCGTGCGGTGCTGACGGTGGTCGACGGTCAAGTCGTTCACCAGGGCGAGTGAGGCAGCGGCGGCGTTGCTCACGAGTGACGGCGGATTATGATGATCAGGTGTGGGCCAAGGCGATTTCGTGAGGCGGCCTGGGGCTGCACGCCGACAAATCCGCCCTGTGAGGACGAGCATGCACCGTTTCGCACTGAACTGGGTCTGTGTTTCCGTCGCCACGCTTATCGCACCGTATGCGTTGGGGGGCGAGCAACCGGATCGCTCGCTGCTGACGGTCGAGAGGATTTTTGACGATCGGGATTTTGCCGGCGAGTCGTTCTCGGCGCGGTGGGCGAAGGACGGCTCCGGGTACCTGACCCTGGAATCGTCCGCAGACGCGGCGGCGGGCCGCGATATCGTGCTGCACGACGTCCAGTCCGGCAAAGCCAAGGTGCTGGTTTCGGCCACCCGGTTCGTGCCGCCGGGCGAGTCCGGACCGCTGCCCGTCGACGACTACGCATTCTCGGCCGACGACAGCCTGGTGCTGATCTTCACCAACTCGAAGCGCGTCTGGCGAGCGAACACGCGCGGCGATTATTGGCTGTTGGACCGCTCCAGCCATGAACTGCGCAAGTTGGGCGGAGACGCGAAGCCGGCAACGCTGATGTTCGCCAAACTCTCGCCTACCGCCCGCCACGTCGCTTACGTGCGAGAGAACAACCTGTACGTCGAAGACCTTGTGACTCGGCAGATCACGGCCCTCACCGCCACCGCCGATCGCCACGTCATCAATGGCACGTTTGATTGGGTCTACGAGGAGGAATTGAACCTGCGGGACGGCTTTGCCTGGAGCCCTGACGGGACCCGGATCGCCTACTGGCAACTCGACACCAGCGGCGTCCCGGAATTCACGCTGATCAACAACACCGACGCGCTGTATCCCCGCTTGACCACGTTCGCTTACCCCAAAGTCGGACAGCAGAACTCGGCTTGCCGCGTGGGTGTGGTCGCCGCGACGGGTGGCGAAACACGCTGGCTGAACGTGCCCGGCGATCCGCGCCAGCACTATCTCGCCCGACTCTCTTGGACGCCGGATTCCCAGGGTCTTGTGCTGCAGCAACTGAATCGTCGCCAGAACACGAATCTCGTCCTGTTGGCGGACGCAAGCACGGGGCAAGTGACGACGATCTTGACCGAACGGGATGAGGCCTGGGTTGACGTGGATGACGAGTGGAAATGGCTGGCCGACGGTCAGCGTTTCGCGTGGATCAGCGACCGCGACGGCTGGCGGCACGTCTATTTGGCGTCTTGCGGAGGGCAGGACGTAAAGCTCGCGACGCCCGGCGAGTTCGACGTGACCGAGTTGCTGCACGTCGATGAAGGACAAAACTGTCTCTATTTCGTGGCTTCACCGGACAATCCCACGCAGCGTTACCTCTATCGAATTGGCTGGGACGGAACCAAACTCGAACGGATTACGCCCGCCGCCCAGAAGGGCTGGCACGCCTATCAGATCTCGCCCAACGGACGCTACGCGATCCATTCGGGTTCCGCCGCCGACTCGCCGCCGGTCGTCGAGTTGGTCGACCTGCCGCAACATTCTGCGAAACGCGTGTTGGCTGAGAACGCTGAGTTGCGCAAGCGGTTCGGCGAGTTGCAGAAAACACCCACTGAATTCGTCCGTGTCGATATTGGCGATGACGTATCGCTGGACGGCTGGTGCTTGAAACCGCCGGATCTTGACGCCACCAAAAAGTATCCGCTGCTGGTGTACGTGTACGGGGAACCGGCTGGACAAACCGTCGTGGATCGCTGGGGAGGCCGCAACTACCTGTGGCATCTGATGTTGGCGCAGCGCGGCTACGTGGTGATGAGCTTCGACAACCGAGGGACGCCGGCGCCTCGCGGGCGAGCGTGGCGAAAGGCCATGTACCGGAAACTGGGTATCCTGGGACCAGCGGACCAAGCCGCCGCCCTGGAAAAAATGCTGGCGGTGCGTCCCTACCTCGACCCGCAACGCGTGGGCATTTGGGGCTGGAGCGGCGGCGGATCGACGAGTCTGCACGCGATCTTCAAGTATCCGCACTTGTACAACACCGCGATGGCCGTCGCGCCGGTGCCCAATCGACGTTTCTACGACACGATTTACGAGGAACGCTATATGGGACTGCCCGGCGACAATCCCGACGCTTACTTGCAGGGGTCCGCGCTCAACTTCGCTCACCAGTTGCAGGGCAACCTGCTGCTCGTTCACGGCACCGGCGACGACAATTGTCACTACCAAGGCACCGAGTCGCTGATCAACGAATTGGTGCGTCTGAACAAACCTTTCACCATGATGGCCTACCCCAATCGCGCGCATTCGATCGGCGAAGGTGCTGGTACAACGCGTCATCTCCGCGAACTATTGACGCGATACTTAACAGAGAACCTCCCAGCGGGGGCGAGGTGAAGGAAGTGGTGCGTGGCCATCGTGCGCGGGCGTGTCCAGTGGTCCGGGAGACACAGCAAGGGTCCTTTATCCTTGTCCGCATGGTGTCGCCGAAATGGGTTTTTATTAGAATAAGAAGATGACTATGTCTTGTGTTGCCGTATCCTACGTACGCGCTTGTCTTTAGAGCATCCAGTCGAAAACGGCGCATCAAGCGAATCCCGATGTTGCCCCAAATCACAGGCGAGATGGCCAGTTAGTCAGGTCAGTCGGGGCACGGGCGGAACATGTACCTCTCGACCGGCAGCCGGTCTCCGCGATGCCGACCTGACGGGCTGCTGGGAACCGACCCTGCCCGGTCTGCGTCAAAGGCGGGTGAGTTGGGGGGGCTTACGTCGAGGGATTTAGCTGTGGTTCCTGGTTTGTCACGACCGTTGTCGCGCGAAAACGCGTCAAAAACGATAAAATCCGACATTTTCAATGGGTTGCGTGTTAATTGAACTGGAATAGTCGGAGATTATAATCCGCTTATTACGCCATGCTTGCTAAAGCTGTCGATCCAGTCTTTCTATATTGCCTATATTTACTTAACACTAGCAGCCGATGCTGCTGTTATTGGCCGCCATACTGCGCTGGCGGTACGTCGGTCAGTGGCGCTTGAAAATAAAGACACTTGATCCTCAACAAGCGGGTCACACAAGGGGTTGGTTCATGGCCATCCGTCGATCGCGAAAGTTGCTGTCCAGGAAACGAAAGAACCGGCAGGAATTGCTCTCGTCCGCTCATCGCAAACCGAATCGGCACATGCAGATCGAGCGGCTTGAGGAACGTCAGCTGTTGGCTGGCGCCAAGCTGATCGGAATTCAGCCGAACGACGGTGACTTGCTGCAGACGGGCGCCATCCGTCACGTGGCGCCGTCCGATCTGACATTCCGGTTTGATCAGCTGCAGCAGATCGACCCGGCGTCGTTGGGCAGCAGTACGGTGCCCGGAGGCATTCAGATCACGCGCAGCAATCTGGACGGCGTCTTCGCGCCGGCCACGGTTTCCAGCGATTTTGGCACGGGCATCAACGGGGTGTCGATCGAGTTTTCTGCCGTTCGACTTGGACAGGATCAGAATGGCATCACTTTGTCGATCACCAAGAGCGACTTCGGCGGACCCGGTCTGCCGGGCATCAGTGTCATTGGACGCACCATTAACATCAGTCTGAACATCAACCAGAACAACCAAACGACAGCTCAGAATCTGGTGGAGGCCCTGCAAAACAGCATCGAGGCCAGCAACTTGATCGCGGCGCGGATCGCGCGTGGTTCCGGTTCCGTGAAGATTGCGGCCACGGCCCCGGCCAATAGCTCCCTGGTCCTGGCGGGAGCCAACGACGTCGTCGTTCAGCCCGGTTACATCGGCGTGAGCGCCGAGCCGGCACGGAATGAGGTTGTCTTCCGCTTCGCGGGCCAGCCGCCGGACGACGTCTACCGGATCGACGTCTTTGGGACGGGCGCCACGCCGCTGAAGAACGTTAACGGCGAACGTTATCTGGACGGCAAGAACTCGACGTTGGTATTCGAATTGGACTTGGCGCCTCAGATTGTCGCCGTGGTTCCGCAACCTGTCGTGCGGTTGGCCAATGGCAGCCTGGTGCAGGAACGGAACAAGATCGCCGTCTACTTCAACAACGACGATTTGCACCAGGCCAGCGCGCAGAACCGGGACTTCTACAAGCTGATCTACACCAACGACACACTGGAAAACAAGGATGATTTGGTGTTCCAGCCGATCGACGTCGAGTACAGCGCGGACAAGGATATGGCGCTGCTGACGTTTGCGTCGGATCTGGCGATGCTGGTGGACCCGCAAGGCGCCGCCAGCACCTTTCGTTTACGGATCGGCACCAACGAATCGCTCCCACTGGCTCCCGTCACGGTCACGCCCGAGACCAGGGGCACGGGCACTTACCTGGGCGTGCCCATGGAGATGCTCGGCTTGACGGAGAGTTGGGGCAAGGCGGTTCAAATCGACGTCTACCAGCTTGCGGACGCCATGTTCGAGCGCGAGCACGGCGCCGGCAGCTCGCCCAGCGTAAGCGTGCTGGAAAACGTGATCACCGTGGACCTGAAGCATCCCACCACGGCGCAGCAGTTGGCCGACGCGATCAACCAGCATTTCAACGCCGGGAAGCTCGTGCAGGCGAGTGTCGCTCCGGCGGACGCCGGGACACTCATCACGACGCCGATTACGGATGAAACAAGCCCGCCGGTCAAGTACTCCACGGTGACCTTGACGGGGCTGGGGTCGAGCTATGATACAGCCACAGATTTGGGGACGCTGGAAGTGTCGGCGATCCAGCAGGACCTGCGGGATCTGATCGTTCGCGGCCGGATCGAGCCCCAGGTCTACAACCTCGTGTTGCCTGGGGGCAACGACGAACCCGGGCATCGGGACATCGATCTGGTTCAGCACGTCCCCGACGAGGGGTCCGACCGGGATTCCGGCATCACGCGGCTGGAGTACAACTTTCGTCAGGACATCGGCTTTCTCATCGACGCGCGGGGGAATCGGCAAACCGCGTTCAACGTCATTACCGAAACGCAGAAGCGCCGGGCCCGCGAGGTGTTCCAGATTCTCAGCGACCTGATCGGAGTGGAATTCGTCGAGACGGAACGCGACGGATTGATTATTGCGTCGGGGGATTCGCTGGCGTTCAATCCCGACCAGCCGTTGCTCAGGCCCCTGGACGTCAACCTGAATGATCGCTTCAACGGCAGTTGGTTCCGGACGGCCCTGCTGCAGATCACATCGTATCTCGGGTTGAGCGAAGAGGACTACATTCAGCAGACCCCCGAAGATGCGTCCACCATCGCGGCCGGCTGGGCCGTTGCTCCGGAGTTGCCTGGACGTGCGATCGGGGATATTCCGGGGAGTCCGCTCCGTGCCAGCGATGCGGATTTGGATTTTGACAACACGATCGAGCCCACGATCATGAGCGATCAGGACCTGGTACACCTGCGGTACCTGTATTTCCCTGAGAGCAAAGACATCGACATGTTCCGCTTCGAGTTGCCCGTGAATCCGAGCAAGCCGGAGGCGCTCGGCCACTTGGCGATCGAGACGATGGCGGAACGCCGGCTGCAGTCGAGTCTGCTGGACACCGCGGTCACGCTGTGGCGCGAGAACGCCGACGGCACGCGGGAACTACTGGCGCGGAACGACAACTACTTTGGCCGCGACTCGTACCTGGAATTGGACCTCGCTCCCGGCACGTACTACGTCGGCGTGAGTGCCAGCGGCAACGACGAGTACGACCCGGCCATCGAGGATTCCGGGTTCGGCGGCACGACGCAGGGCGAGTACGAGCTACGGCTGACTTATCGTCCGGACGTCCAGGAAGCGATCGCCGACATCGACAATCCGAACGATCCGAGCGGTCCCACGTTCCTGGACGGCGACGGGGACGGCGTTCCCGGCGGGGTCTACAACTTCTGGTTCAAGACAGCGCCGGCGCTGCTGACTGGGACGCCGACCAGCGCGGCCGAGACGATCTTCGTGGACAAGTCGTACACGCCGGCGGCGGGATCGGGCACGCTGAGCGCCCCCTACAACAATCTGGCTACGGCGCTCAGCAAGGCCGGTCCGGGGGACATCGTCCGCATCGTGGGCAATGCGGGCAGTGACGCGAATTGGGCCACGCTGGCCGACAACAAAGCCTATCAGATCGGCTTTAACAGTCTGGGCGCGCCTTTGCCGGACGGTTCGACGTTGGAGGTCCCCCGCGGCGTCACCGTGATGGTGGACGCGGGGGCGATCTTCCAGATGCGGCGTGCCCGCATCAATGTCGGCAGCAGCGCGGCGGGCATCGACCGCAGCGGCGGAGCCTTGCAGGTGCTGGGCACTCCCATCCTGCTGACCGACAGCAACGCGAACGGAGGCCTGGACCTCGGCGACGCTGTGGTGCCGAGCGGCAGCGGGGCGAAGGCGGCGGGCAGCGTGTACTTCACGTCGTACAACGATCAGGACGTGGGGCTGGACACGAACCCGTATATCACGTCGCCGGCGGCGGGCGACTGGGGCGGGATCGAGTTCCGCAACGACGTCGACCGCTCCCAGGGCGCCTTCCTGTACGAGGAAGAGGGCATCTTCCTGAACTACGTGAACCACGCCGACGTTCGTTATGGTGGCGGCACCGTGCTGATCAATTCGGTGCCCCGCACGATCAATCCGATTCACCTGACGGACGCTCGACCGACCTTGACGTACAACCGCATCTACCGCAGCGCGGACGCGGCGGTCTCCGCCAGCCCGGACAGCTTTGAGGAAACCAATTTCCACGCGCCGCGTCACCAGCGGATCCCGTTTACCTCCGACTACCAGCGGATCGGGCCGGAGATCCACCACAACAATCTCGTCGACAATTCGGTCAACGGCCTGTTCGTGCGGATCGGCACCCAGGCCGGCAGCACCGCTCAGAAGTTGACCGTCTCCGGGCGCTGGGACGATGTGGACATCGTCCACATCATGAGCGAAAACCTGGCGATCGCTTCCCAACCTGGCGGAGCGATGGAGCGTGTCACCGCGCCCGCGGTGGCTCTGGTCGTGATGACGCCGACAACCGGGGGCAGCCTCAACCCGGGGCTCACGCCCGTCGAGTACTCGTACCGGCTCGTGTACGTCGATCGGTTCGGCTATGAAAGCCCGGCGTCGGTCAATATGGCGGTGACGCTCACGGGGACGGGACGCGCGGTGCAGTTCACACAACTGCCGCCGGCGCCCTCCGGGTATGTCGCCCGCCGCCTGTACCGCAGCGAGAACCAAGGGCCCTATGCCTTGGTGGCCGAGTTGAACCGTCTGGACGCGACCTACAAGGACATGGGAAAGACGCGTGGCCAATTCCTCGACCTGCCGCCCGTCACGGGGGTGGTTCTGTCCAGCAATCCGTCAGGAAGCCTGCTGCCCGGCACGTACCGATATCGGATTACCTATGTGGATTCGCTCGGCCAAGACTCGCGGGCCTCCGACGCGACGGCGACCATCACCATCACCGGCAATCCCACGGAGTTTGGAACGCCCGGTGACGGAATTGTCACGCTCGACAACCTGCCGCTGGCCGCCCCGGCGCAAGGGTTTGTCGGACGGCGCATCTATCGCAGCGTGGACTTGGGCGACGGCAACGGTTACAGCGAGTACCAGCTGATCGCGGAATTGGATGACACGCTGAGCACGGGCGGATACTTGCCCCTGACGCAGTTCGACGACGACGGGAGTTATGGTCCGGCCGATGATCCGCGGTACCGGGAGATTCCTCAAAACGCCGTTCTCGACAACGTTGTTTTGCACGGGCGGCCGGACGCCCGGTTGATGATTGATCCTTCGGTCGTCGTGAAACTGGACGGCGCGCGGTTCGAGTTGGAGATGGGCGCGCAGCTGATCGCGGAGGGCAGCGATGGTCGGGAAATCATCTTCACCTCGATCTCCGATGATCGGTACGGCGCCGGCGGCAACTTCGATACGGGAAATGACGGCGCCATCATCACCGGCACGTCGAACGATCCGGCGGCGGGCAATTGGGGCGGCATTTACGGCGGGCACTTGTCTAACCTGAGCATCGACCACGCCGTGTTCGCCTACGGCGGCGGCGTGACGCGAGTGGAAGGCACTTTCACGGGCTTCAACGTGGTGGAGGTCCACGACCACGCCGAGGCTCGGATCGCCAATTCGATTTTCGAGTTCAACGGGCCCGGCCAGGGCGGCCAGGGCGAACTCGACCGCTTCGGCCGCGGGTTCAACGAACCGGGCGTGGTCTTCGTGCGGCAGGCCCAGCCGGTGATCTACAACAACATCTTCCGCAACAATCCCGATGCAGACCGCACCAACACCCCCACCAATCCCAACGTGGCCGTTCCGGCGATCAGCATCAACGTCAACGCCTTGAATTACGTCCTCAAGCGGGACACGGGGCGCACGACGGGAGCGATCGACCGCGTCGGAGGTTATCGCGACAACCAGGGGCCGCTGATTCTCGCCAATCGGCTGGACAACAACGAGATCAACGGCATGGTGGTCCGCGGCCAAACGCTGACCACGCAAAGCGTGTGGGATGACGCCGACATCGTCCACGTTCTATTGGACACGGTCTATGTGCCCGACTTCCACACTTTTGGAGGTCTGGTTTTGGCCAGCAACGCCACCGAGAGCCTGGTGGTCAAGATGCTGGACAACAACCAGAACGACACCAAGCAAATCGGGTTCGTGGCCACGGGGATCCCTCACGAGATCGACGACCGCATCGGCGGCATCATCCAGATCCTGGGCCAGCCCGGTTCGCCCGTCGTGCTGACGTCGCTGCGCGACGACCGCCACTCGGCGGGAGTGCGTCTGGACGGGAGCCCGCAGAATGACACCAACGCGGACGGCGATTTCCTGGACCCCGCGAAGTATCCCAACGCCCAGGCGCCGCAGCCCGGCGATTGGAACAGCGTGCTGCTGGACCGGTTCAGCCACGATCGGAACGTGGAGTCCTTCTACGAGTACGAAGCCCGCGACGTGAATTCTCCGGGACCGAACGGATCGCCGGACGACGCCGAACTGTTGGGCATCCTGGCGCCTTCCGAGTACGCGGCCGACGAGAACCGTCGTCTGGGCTTTACGGTCAAGGGCTTTCTGGCGGACCAGCGGGATCTGGACGTTTACAGCGTCAAGGCCATTCCCGGCACCGAGGTCTGGATCGACATCGACCGCACGACCCAAGCGCTGGATGCGGTCATCGAGTTGCTGGACAGCGACGGCAAGGTCCTGGCCCGTTCGACCAGTTCACCGAGCGAACTGGCCAACCCGAACAATTTCCTGGAGCCGCAAGATCGCACTTCGCAGAACGTGAACCTGACGGAGCGGGAGTTGGCGGACCCCAGCTTGCTGTCGGGCGCAGCCCGCCTGATGCTCAAGACGCCGCAGATTCCCGGCCAGGACCTCTACACGACCAACCCGCGCGACCCCGGCTTGCGCGTGGTGCTGCCGGGCGTTCCCAACGCGGAAGATCCAGAGCGGCCGCTGACCTACCACATCCGGGTCCTCAGCAACGGGCCTACGTTCCTGAGCGATGAGGACGCCGAACTGACGTTTCACGACAACGGCGCGCAGCCCGACACCATCACGGTGACCAACGGGGATTTCCGCGACGCCGGATTCGCGCGAGGACAAGGGCTGGTGATCAGCGGGACGTTGCACAACGACGGCGTGTACACCATCACCGGCCTGGCCGACGACCAGACGTTGACGCTGGCGGCCACAGACCGCCTCCAGCCGGAGACGGCGGCGGCGGGCGCGCGGCTGACCGCTCCGCTGACTGCCGGCGCTTACCAGTTGCAGGTCCGCTTGCGGGAAGTGGACGAGATCGGCGGTTCGACGGTGCGTTATGCCACGATCGCCTATGCGACCAACGGGCTCGAAGTCCGCGGCCAGCCCAGCCATTCGCCGCTGTCCGGCGAGAGCGGCGAAAACGCGTCGGCCAACGATTCGACGGCCACGGCGCAAGGCGTGGGAAACCTGCTGAATTCGGACCGGGGAACCATCTCGGTGGCGGGCAGCCTGGATGTGACCGGAGCCGATGTGGATTTCTACGAATTCAACATCAACTATCTGGATCCCGACGCCGTCGGGCTGTTCGACACGATTTTCGATGTGGATTATGCCAACGGATTGGGCGATCGCCCCGACGTGTCGATCCACGTTTACGACGGCGAGGGGCGCTTGATCCTGACGGCCCGCGACGGGAACATCGCCGAGGACCGGCCCGCCACGCCCGGCTCGGCCGATATCGACGACCTGTCGCGCGGCACCGTCGGAGCGACGGATCCCTTCTTGGGAGTCATCAGCCTGCCGACGGGCACGTACCAGGTCGCCATTTCCTCCGACCGGCGGATGCCCAGCGATCTGGACCAGTTCGTCGAAGCGATCGCGACCAATCCCTACGTTCGTTTAGAGCCGATTGAGACGATCCGCCGAATCGCCGAAGACCATATCGAGGTGGGCAACACGTCGACGGCCGATCCGCCCCAGGTGTCGCTGCTGTTCGATGACCAGGCGGATGTGGCCTATCACTTGGGCGACGTCACCTTGTATCTGTACCGCGCCCCGAACCCGCTCGTTACGGACCTCTCGGAACTGGTGACGATCGATCCGTTCACCGGGGCACTCGAGACCAATGTCGGGTCGTTGGGGGGGGCAGTCACGGTCGAGACCGGCGACATCGCGATGCACCCCAACGGCTGGCTGTACTCGTATCGGCAAGCGCTTGTCGACGCGCAATCCGGGAACTTCCTGCACGTCAATCCCGGTGACGCGACGCTCGCCGGCCAGATCCTCGATGATGGAATCGTGACCTACGCCCGAGATCCGGTTTCGGGGATCACATACCGGACAGATGACGGCATTCAATTCAACGCGCTGACGTTCTACAACTCAGCCGCCGGTTCGCTGCTCGATACGGTCGGCCTGGCCGTGGGCGAACGGGGACTGGCCGACAGCCCGCAGGCGCTGCCGGGCGTCGAGATCGCCAACAACATCCTGTACCAGTTCGATGGCCGGCAATCGAGCCCGACGTTCGGACAGGCGCACAGCGGGTCAGGGATCGACCGCACGGGATCGGCGACCGACCCGCTGTATCTGGGCGCCGGCACTCAGATCCGCGAACGAGGTGAAATCCTGACGAGCCCCCGGATCGAGGCGGTTTACGCATCGGGCGGGGGGATCACTCCGGTGAGTGACGACGACCGGCTGGTTCCGCCGGCGGGCAAGGCCAATGCCCTCGACATCCAGGACGGGCAGACCTTCACCGTGGTGGACGGCGCGAATCAAACGACCTTCGAGTTCGATACCGGGCCCGAGGTCATCCAGACGATCGACGTGGCCGGAGCTAATTCGATCCGAGACGGCAACTTTTTCCAGTTGGACAACACGGTTTTTCAGATCGACACGGGGTCCACCATCGTCATCGACCGGGTCCCTGCTACGGATTACGTCACGATCAGCGATGGCGCTTTCGCCTGGTCTTTTTGGTTCAACGTTTTCCCCGTACCTCCCAGACACACTAGTGTTGATTCGGGTAATACGACGTTGATGGCTGCCAGCAACTTGGCTCTCGCGATCAATGCCGTCTCTGCCAACGCCAACAACCTATTCAACGTGACGGCGTTTGCGAGCGGCAATCGTGTCACGCTGGTGGGCGACGTGGCGTCGGAGGTCGATTCCCAGCCGGACAATGGTGTTCAGCGAGTCCGCGTCGAGGGCACGGGAGGCTACGCGCCGATCCTCCAAGGCGTGGATTTCTCGGAGATCACGGACGGCGATGACTTCTCCCTGACGTACCGGAACACGATCTACGAATTTGAACTCGACAAGGGATACACGCTGGAAACGCCCGTGCGGTACGCCATCCAGGTGCCACCGATCGGCGGACGGGGCGTGATCGACGGCGACACGTTCACCATCAGCAACCTGGTCACGGGGCAATCCCGGACGTTCGAGATGGACCTGAACGGCATCACGACGCCGGGCAACCATCCCATCGCGTACCTGGCCACGGACAGGACCGATCAGTTGGCAACCAAGATTCTCGTCGAGGTCCAGAAGTTCGCAGCGTCCGGTTTGCTGAACCTTGCTCCCACCGTCCAGACGGGCGGTATCGTCCATTTGGGTACCATCGACAGAACGAAGGTGGTCGTGCCTGCCGATTCACGTTTGACGGTCCTGGGAGAGGACGACGAAGGGATTGCTGACGGGGATACCTTTACTATCAGCGACGGTCGGGGACGGACACGGGTGTTCGAAATGACCACGGATGCGACGCTCACGGATCCGGTCAACAACATCCCGGTCTTCTTCCGGCAGAGTGACACGCACGACGAAATCGCCAACGCCATCGCGAACGCCATTGACCAACAGGCATTGTTCGCCTATCCGGTACGAAATCTGGGCAATGGCATCATCCATCTGGGCGGCGACGACGGCGTGCCGGTGGGGAGTTTCCGGCACAGTGTGACGTCGGGCACGCCCCACATCACGCCTCGCGGAAGGCCGGGGCTTGATAATCCGGCGGCCGTGCCGGCGGCGATTCTAATCGACCTGACGGACACCCGCGAGACCTTCGACGCCGCCCAGGTTGTCACGGAGATGAACAACGCCATCATCCGGGTGCTGAGCAGGATCAATCCGCAGTTCCCGATCTTCACGACGCAAGTGGTCAACGATCGTCTGGTCGTCAACGCCGACAGCCCGCTTATGTTTACCCCGGGAAGTTCGCGAATTCTGGATGTGACTCGGCACGGCCTTGGGTTCGCCCTGATTTCCAACATCGAGGAAGCCTACGACCGGTGGTACAACGGCGGAGTTGCCTTGGCGGCGACCTATAACATGCCGACCGATTACAGGCTTAACGTCGCATACCCTCTCGGTCCGAATGATGCCAGGGGCCGAAACATGTCCGACCACATCATCGCGACGAAGATCGCCTCGGTGGTCGGGGCACAAGTCGAATACCGGATTGGCGGGGTCGGCGGATTCATCGACCGGCTCACCTTCCCCGACGCGGTCACCGCCGACTTTTCCGGGATGAACCGGTTGGGGGCGCCGGAGATCTGGGAGCAGGTGAGCACCAGCGTCCACGGCGTGGCGAGAGGGAACATCCGGATTCCTTTGCGGGCGGACGATTGGCCGGTCGATCATACGGTCGACGTCAACTTCGACGGAACGCCAGATGGCACTCAGATCGGTTTGGCCAACAAGATCGCCAACGCGATTAACCAGGCGCTTGACCCCTTGGGCATTCAGGCCACCGCGCGGGGAAAGTACGTACGTTTGAACCGGGGCAGCATCACGAACAGCTCCTCCCTGATCGTGAAAGGCGAAGGTCCGGGCGGCGAGGTGCGAGGTCTGGCGACGTTGAACGGGGTGCTGTACGCGGTGAGTGACGAGGGCGGATTGTACCGCATCGATGACCCGCTGGACCAGTCCGGCGAAGTCGGGGACGTGAGCACGGTCTACATCCGTTCCTCCCGCGACGACTTGCTGGGCATCCGGTTTTCGGGACTGGCCGCCGGGCCGGCGAACGTGGAAAACGGCAGGTATGCGGACATGCTGTTTGCTACCGACGCGGCGGGAACGTTGTACGCGTTCGATACCAATGGCGAGACCCAACCGGTGTTTGTCAACGGGGCCACCAGCGTCAGCACGGGGCTGCATCCCTCCGAGGTGCGAGGCCTGGCGTTCTCCACGCTGGATGAAAATCTGTTCCACCGCACCGGATCTTTGCCGGCCTCGTCGTATGCGGACGCCATGGATGAGCGCATCGTGGCGGGCGTCCTGGAAGGGCAGACGATTCAGGTGGACGAGCGGCAGTTGGATCCGGGGCACGAAGGTTCCGACGTGGGTACGTCCAGCCTGCACTTCGGGCGCGGCAACGTCAACGGTACGCCGCGCACCTATGATTTTCCCGGCGGGGCCTACGGCTCGATCGTCAGCAACGAGTTCAGCTTGGAGGGCTACTCGGCGGCGGACCGGCCGGTGTTGTACTTCAGCTACTACTTGGACACGGAGAACGATAGCAGCGATCCGAATGATCCCCTGGCGCCCAATTCGGCCATGATGCGGGACGCCTTCCGGGTCTACGTTGCGGACAACAACGGCGACTGGCAACTGCTGGTGACCAATAACTCCTATACCCAAGCGGCGGTTCCACCCGCCACCGTGGGCAACGAATTGCTGGATCTGGGCAAAGGTCACGTCCCCACGGAGCCGGACGACAAAGTCCAGTATTTTGACGTCCAGGAAGCGTTCGATGTCCAGCCGGCACTCGGCGCGGACGACTGGCGGCAGGTCCGCGTACCGCTGGATCAGTACGCCGGGCGGACCAACCTCCGCTTGCGGATCGACTTCAGCACGGCGGGCGACTTCAACGTCGGCGACGTCAACACCACGGGGTTCGAGCTGCGCGCGGTGGCCGGACTGTTCATCGACGACGGCGAAACGGTGCAGATCGGCCAACGGACGCTCGAGTTCGACAGCGGCCTGACGATTGTGGCGCCCACCGGAGCGGCGATTGCCAGGATGATCGGCGAGGAGATGACGATCACGGACGCGCTGGACGGCACCGCCACGCTGCGGTTCGTAGACAACCTGTTCACGGCTTCTGAAATTATCGTCACCGACGGTTCCCAGTTGCGGGACGGCGACGTGTTCTACGTCAGCGACGGCGTCAGCACACAGGCATTTGAATACGACAGCGGCTACATCCTCCACGTTCCGGCTGCCGGCGGGGCGGCGATCGCCGATCAGGAAACCTTCTTGGTCGACCTCGACGGGGACGGCGAGAACTTGCCGCTGGCGTTCGAGTTTGACAAGGACGGCGAGCTAATCGACATCGACGATGTGCCGGGTCCCGACGCGACGCCGATCCATATCGCCGACAACCTCACGATTCTGACTCCTGCGAATGGCAGCCTGATCAGCGATGGCGAGATGATGAGCCTGAGCAACGGGATCACGACGTACGTGTTCGAGTTTGACAAGGACGGGGTGCGGCTCAGCCCCCGCAACTTGCTGATCAACGTCGCCAACAACCGCACGATTCTGCTGCCGGCGGCCGGCGGCGGTGTGGGTGGAGTGCGGGATGGCAACACGTTCCGTCTTGACCCCGACGGCTTTGGCCGCGGTGTCGCGGCCGAGGTGTTCGAGTTCGACAATAACGGCGTGGCCGGCAGCGGTTCCAACGTGATCGCGTTCGATCATTTCACCACGCAGGACCAGTTGGCGGACCGCGTTGCGGCGGCGATCCGGGCGCGTGCCGGGGTGCTGAATTTGAACGCCAAGAACGTGGGCGGTGGGGTGGTGGTGTTGGACAAAACGACCATCTATCACGCGGTCGATACGTCGGCCGCCGTCAATGTCAGCAACAGCTTCCAGCCGCCGACCCAAGGCGAGTTGGCCGAGCGGATCATCGCGGCCCTCGACGCGGCCGATGGACAATCGGATGGCTGGGTCAAGTTTGCTCCGACGGATCCCGTGAGCTTGCACCTGCGTCTGCCCAACCCGGCTGACGCGGAAGTCCAGGGCGGTGTGATTCTGCTGGATGGAACCCAGCCGGAGCATTCGCTGGGTACGGCGAGCGCCAGTCTGGGGGTGAATCAGACGAGAACGCCGAGGAATGCGGAGGACATCGCGTCCTTCATCGCCGAGGAAATCAACGCGCAGATCAAGGCCCAGTTCCCCGGCAGCCAACTGCGGGCCGCAGTTCTGGAGGGCGGATTGGTCGCGATCCTGGACGCCGCCGGCGGAGTGGACCACACCGTGGACGTGGCCGCAGCCCCCAGCGTGACGCTTTTCGGTGTGCCGGGCGTGGCGGACGGCAACCTGGCCGTGCCGTTTTTCCCCACGGATACGCTGGACGAGATCGTCAATGGCGGGCCGCCGGTGCTCGTCGAGTCGCAGCCGCCCCTGGAAGCCGGCGCTCGGCCGGGCCTGCTCCAGGCCATTTCCGGGTCGGGACTGAACGTCGTCGCCAGCCAGCGTGCGTTTCCCGACGAGCACATCGTGGTGCTCGAAGGAACCGCCGGACTCGCGGCGACGTTTGCAGCCGGAATTTCGCCGTTCCAGCCGCGGGACGTAGTTCCGATCTTCGTCAGTGACACTCAGACCGCCAACGACGTGGCGGAACGGATTGCGTTGGGGATCCGCCAGGCGGTGGCACGCGGCGATTTGGCCCCGATGGTCGCTCCGCACCTGAACGGCAATCTGGGATACGAGAACCCCTCGATCTCGCCCGGCGACGTGCGGACCAATTTGGTTAACGTTTCCGGCGTGAAGGGGATCACGCTGAGTTCCGGCGCCGCTTCTCCGATCGTGATCCGGGGCGTGTATGGCCTGAACGACCCCAACGCCCTGGATCGCGCCTTGGTGACGATTGACTCCGACATGGATCGCCTGGGGGTAGCGGACAGTTTGGACGGCGTTCTGGAGTCGTGGTTGCACAATCCCACCATCATCACCGAGAACGGGTTGCACTACCACGACGAGGATTCGTTCGTACTGGAGGACGGTGTGAACGCCGCCGCAACCTACGAGTTCGACAGCGGGTACATCGTGGCGGTGCCAATTGGCGGCGGCGTCGTCGCAGACGGCGGAATCGAGGATGGCGACTACTTTACCCTCAAAGACTCTTCCGGTCTGGTCTCGGCAACCTTCGAGTTCGACAAGGACAACAGCCTGATTCACCTGGCCTCGGAAGCCGTTCCGATTTCGATCACCGATCTGGACAACGCGCTGACCGTAGCGCGGGCGGTGGCCCAAGCGATCCAGGATCACCCGCTGCGATCCTCTCTGAACATGACGCCATTGGTGTTGACGGGCAACCGCGTCCAGATCGGCGGTTCGCGCGGTTCGACGCTGACGATCAGTCCGGGGAGCACGCTGACCCAATCGGTCCGCTATGTCTTGGAGGTTCCGCCCAGCGGTGGCAGCGCGTTTCGCGACGGTGCTGCGTTTTCATTGACCGACGGCGCCGCGACGGCTCGCTTTGAGTTCGACAAAGTGAGCGGCCTGCTGCCGACGCCCCTGGGCGAAGTCAGTTGGCCCGTGAGCATCAGCGACGCGGACGACCGGGAGGCCGTGATTGAGGCGGTGATCGCCGCGGTGGCAAACCATCCGTTGAGCAGCCAGTTGGGGTTGGAGACGAGACGGCTCAGTGGCGGCCGCGTGGCCGTGTTCGGCGGTCCGGGCGTCACGCTGAGCAGCCAGGCTTATACGTTCCTCACCGAACCGGACGGTCAACCCGGCGTTTCGCCCGCGGTGACGCTGCAATTGCCCGAGACGCTGTCCATGCAATTGCCCGATCCGTTGATGATTTATGTGCCCGACGGGGGCATCGTCGATGGCGAGGTGTTCATCCTCGGCGACGGCTCGTTGACGCGGACGTTTGAATTCGAAGACGTCGCCTTTGCCAACGGCGTCGGATTCGATCAAGCCATTGGCATGCTGAACGTCCCCAACATTGCGATCGCCTTTTCAAACGCCGATGGTCCGGAAGCCATCGGTCGGGCGATCCTCCAGGCCATTAACCAATCGTCGCTGTTTGTCTCCCCCACGTTGCTGGGCGGCACCGGAAACATCGACCTCGGAGGCGGGGCGGATTCCGCTCTGACACTCAGTTCCCCCACAACGTTGTTCCCGACCGGCCCTCTGTCGCTGCAAACGCCGGCCGATGATCCACTTGGGACGCCCAACAGGAAGACCAGCGGACAGAAGATCCTCGAGAACAACACGGCGACGACGGAACGGTTTACGATCGACACCCCCACCACGACGTTCGTCTTCGAGTTTGACTCGGACGGAGTGCTGGGGCCCACCCCGTCGTCCACGGGGAAGCCACTTCAGCACATCCGCATCTCGTTCCAGCGCACGGACAGCCAAGACCAGCTTGCGGACCGCATCTTGGCGGTACTGCAGAACGTTTCGGGGCTGGGCATGACGCCCGTCAAGTCGACCGGTCCGGTCCGCGTCCACCTGGGCGCGATCGCCTACGACGTGAACCCGGCCACGCAAGTGACGCTGGATACGTCGCGGACGCACCTGTCGCAAACGGGGCGGGCGGACGTCTTGGCCGACGGATACCAGTTCGTCATCACCAATGGCTGGTCCAGCCTGCGTGATCCGTCCCTGCCGCCTCTGCAACTGCGCGTTCCCGCTGCCGGCGGCAGCAGCGGGGGCGTTACGGACGGCGAGTGGTTCGAGATCGCGGTCTGCCAAGGCGACGATGTCACCCATTGCCAGGCGGCCGGCACGACGGGCTACGTTACCCGCTACGTCTTTGAGTTGGACAGCGACGGCGTCATTAGTACTTCGCCCAGCGCCACGGAAACCGAAGAAATCAAGCCCATCGGGATTTCGTTCTTGCCGGAGGACAGCCGGGACCGCGTCGCCAATCGGATTCGGGACGCGGTGGACCGCGTCGTCGCCGGGATGACGCCCGTCAACCGATTCAACGGCCTGGTAGACCTGGTGGTGGACGCCGGAGTGGATTCGGCCAACTACACGTTGTCCTTCCCCGTCACGGTCACGTTCGAGTTTGACCTGGACGGCCAGGTCGCGACCGGCGCCGCCGCCGTGAGCGTGTTTTCGGGGAGCACTCCGCAACAGATCGCCGGCGAAATCGTCCGGCAAATCAATCAGACTTCGCTGGGCTTGAACGCCCAGTACTTGGGCGACGGCAAGATTCATGTCGGCGGGACGGCTGCGCATCGGCTCGACACGGCCAGCGCGCCGGGACTGACGCAGTCCGGTCAAGGCGGCCCCATCCCGGACGGCCAGGCCTTCTACGTGACAGAAGGCGCGGAAACCGTCCGGTTTGAGTACGACAAGGACGGCGTCGTGACGTCCGGCAGCATCCCCATCCAGCTGTGGTCCCAGAAGATCCAGGCGTTGCCGGGAAACCAGTATGTGGAAGGGCAACAGTTGAGCTTCTTCGATCCGGCGGGCGGTGGCTGGGTGACGGTGACGTTCGACAACGTGCAGACAACTACCATTCCCGGACCGAACCCAATCGCCTTCGATCCCGTTGCTCCCACACCGGCCTCGGTGATGGCCCAGCGGATCTTCAATGCGCTCAACAATGTGTTCGCCGACCCACCCGACTCCACTTCACGCTTGACGGCGACCCTGGGGAACTTCAATACGGTCATCGTCCGCGCCGGGGCGGGAGACTTCGACATGCTGCCTCGGGACGACGTGGCCATCGCGACCGTCGACCATCTGTCGCCAGCGGTGTCCGGTCTGTTCATCTATCCCGCGGTTCTCGACAACGGACTGATCGACTTGGGCGGCACGGACGAGAACGACGTGTTGACACTGACCACCAGCCTGGAGATGGCTCCCCTAAGTGCTCCGTTGCAGCTGCGCGTGCCGGCACTGGGGGGCGGAGCCGGCGGCGTGGTCGATCAGGAGACGTTCACGCTCACGAATTCCGAGACGGGCACGGACTACGTGTTCGAGTTCGACAATGACGGGGCCGTGCGGGCCGGCAATTTCCGGATCACGTTCCAGACGACGTCCCTGACCGCCCGGCGGGGAGACCAGTACACGGAAGGCGAGCCACTGAGCTTCTACGATGCCGGGAAACTCGTGACGTTCACCTTCGACAACGTGCGGACGCCGCAGGTCCCCGGCCCCAATCCCATCCTGTTCGATCCGGGCGATCTCACCGCGACTCCGCGCCAAAACCCGACCTCGGCCACCGAGATGGCCCAGCGGATCGCGGCGGCCATCCGCGACGCATCCTCCTTGACGGTCACGGCGAATCCGCAGCAACCGGAACGGCTCGTGGTGGGCGGCAGGGACCAGAACAGCATTGCGATTCAAGTGGCCCAGACCGTGCGCAACTTCGTTCCCGGTTTGCAGCCGGTGAATCTGGGAGACGGCGTCGTGACCTTGGGCGGCGATCCCGCGGTGTTCGCGGTCGAGTTCGAGCCGACGGTGTTGGTGGCCACGGGCCAGCGCGGCGGTCAGACGCCCCGGATTCCGGTTCGCTTTTCGCCGAGCTTTGATTTCACGGCCCACGACGTGGCGTCCGCTATCGTCACGTCGATCAACGGCACCTTGAACCTGGAGATTCAAGCCAGTGCGGGAGCGCGGGGCACGGCCGATCAGCGGCGTGTGGAGTTGGGTCATACATCCGGCTTCCCCTGGGAGATCCAATTCCAGTCGAACGTCGGCGCGGCCCTGCAACTGGAAACGCCCAGCGACATCGTCAAACAGGACGAGGACCTGATCCGCATCATCGGCCACGAGGTCGTCGACGCCGGCCCGTTGGGGTTTGAGGACGTTCTCCCCGACGCGGCCAACGCCCCCAATCCGACCGCCTATTTGCCGGGCGACGCGATGGGCGGCTTCGAGTCGGCGACGCGGGGGCAGCGCAACCAGTACGAAGGCGTCTACCTGGACGACTTCATCATCGGCTTCGCGGAACGCGGCGAACGGACCAACAACGCCGATCCCGACACCAGTTCGACGTTCGTCCCCAGGCCGGACGGCACCGGGCGCACGGAGGGCGCGTACCAACTGGAAATCCGCCGCGGGGCAGATCTCACCAATGAAACGTTGCCGGTCAGCGTGGATACGAACGACCGGCTGGCCACCGGCGTGACGCTGGTGGTCCAGCGCGGCTTGGACATCGCCAACCGTCAGACCTTCCGGATCAGCGACGGAGTCCGCCACGTGGACTTCGAGTACCTGGATACCACCATCCCCAACAACGCGCCGACGCCGGGCGTGATCGGCATTCCGTTCACGCCGGCGGATCCCGACGACCTGATCGCGCGGCGCGTTCGGGACGCCGTCAACGGGCCCGACGTGCAGGCTGTGCTGAACGTGACCGCGTCCCTCAGCGACGGTACGTTGACGGGCCGCGGCAGTCCGATGTACAGCACCAGCAACCGGGTCAATCTGTTCGGCCCAGTCACGCTGCAGATACACGCGACGGACGTGTCCGAGACCAACGACACGTTTGCCGATGCGACAAAAACCAATATTTTGGGAATTGACTCGCCCGCTTACTTGGGGCGTGGAATGATCGGCGACAACGCCAACTTCCCGTTGCGTCCGGGGTTCGACGTCGATCTGTTTGAGGTCGCCCTCTCTGCGGGAGAAACCTTGCGCGTGGACGTCGACGCTCACGAGATCGGTGCGCCGTTGGACGCCATCCTGCGGATGTTCGATCGCGATGGGAACGAACTTGCCATCAGCGACAACGACGCCGCGCCGGGCGAATTCTTGCGATTGGATCCATTCCTGGAATATACGCCGGCGGTCGCGGGGACGTACTACATCGGGGTCAGCGGTTTGGACAACCGCTCCTACGATCCCCAGATCGAGGGCAGCGGCAGCGAAGGCAACACGGGCTTCTACCAGATCGAAATCACGTTTGGCGCTTCGACGGGATCGGATTTTGTCTTGTACGACCGCCAGGGCGACAGCAATTTGTTCCGCGACCAAGGTCAGATCTTGATCCACGGCAACACGATTACGAATTCGGCGGGATACGGGATCGACGTAGCACCTGGGGCGCGGGACGGACAGGACGGCGACATCCCGCACGCGGGGCCGGTGCGGAACACGCCCAAGTTAAATGCGGGAAACCTGGTGCCCGGCGTGGTGATTGCCAACAATATCGTGGCTTACAACGGGGATTCGGCCACGGGCCAGGGCGGCGGCATCCGTTTCGCGGGAGAGGTGAATCCGCCGGGCGGCCAGGTGGGGCCGGTTCCGTTCGGACGGATTGTCAACAACACCATCTACGGCGGCGTGACGCCCAACGCCACGGCGACGCCGGTGGAGATTGTGTTCATGATCGCCACGTCGCCCAGCCTGGCGCAGGACATTGTCGAGTTGCGGCGGCAAGTGCCGGGATTGGACGCCCAGATGCGGGCCGCGAACGTGGACGCCCAGTATGGATTGGTGACGTTTCCCGATGCCAATTCCAACAGCGCGCCCAAGCAGATCCAGGACTTGGTGCCGTTCAGCACCTTCGTGGCGGCGGGCAGTCCTTTCAACAGCTTCCCTGTGGCGGGGGCGACCGAGTACGGCAGCCAGGCGGTGCTGGAGGCGCTGAACGCCTTTGATCCGACAACCACGTTCAGTTTCAACCGCCCCGGTGCGCAGGTCATTACGATCATGGTGACCGACGAGGATGACGACAGCCTGACGACGGATTTCACTGCCGCCCTGACAGCGCTGCGGTCGGCATCCGCGCGGTTCTTCGGGATCACGCTCGATCCGGACGCGTCGTTCGCAGGCAACACGGCCCAGACGTACGACCAGTTTGCCCGGCAGACCGGGGGCGCCTTGTTTGACATCAACGCGTTTCGACAGAGTCCGACCACGTTTTTCAACGCGTTTTCGCAGAAGGTCGTCAGCACGCTCGCCGGCGGACTGGGCGCCGGCATTTCGGTGGAGAGCAACGCGAGTCCGACGATCTTGAACAACATCGCGGCCAGCCTGGCCGTGGGGATCAGCGTCGATGCGAGTTCGGAAGCGGCCGGCACGGTGGTGGGGGGGACTTTGTATCAGGGCAATCAGACGGACCTGAACGCCGCCCAGATCGCCGAGGACTTTGCCCTGCACCTGGCCGCCGCCGATCCGCTGTTCCGCGATGCAACCAGCGGCCACTTCTACTTGGCGCGCCTGTCCCCGGCCATCGACAGCTCGGTCGGTTCGTTGCTGGACCGGTTCGACCTCCAGCAGGTGAGGAACCTGTTGGGGATCGCGGATTCGCCGATTTTGGCACCGGCGACCGACCTGACGGGACAGCAGCGTGTGGACGACCCGGAGGTCGAGACACCGGCCGGCTTTGGCGAGTTCGTGTTCGTAGACCGGGGGGCGGTAGACCGCTCCGACTTCGTGGGACCGACGGCCACAGCGGTCAGTCCTCGGGACAACGACGCGGATGGGTTGGACCAGAACGCAGCGGCAACGGCCCTGGAATTCGACACCTCGGCGTCCTACTCGAGCTTCCGTATCCGACTGGTGGACGGCGTGCCGCCGGCCGACGCCCAACACGGTTCTGGCCTGGAAGACGCCACGGTCGTCTCCAGCAACGTGATCCTCAGGCGGGACGGCGTCCCGCTGGTGGATGGCATCGACTATGCGTTCAGTTACAACTCGACCAGCGACACGATCGTGCTCACTCCGCTGTCTGGAATTTGGGAGCCGAACCGCGTCTACACGGTGGAACTGAACAATACGGACCATTTCCGCGTGGTGGCGGAGCCTGGCACCGAATTGCTGGATGGAGCGTCGTTTGAGATTCTGGACAAGAAGGGCCAGGTCGCGACCTTCGAGATCGACAGCGGCTATACGCTGAGCGTGCCGCAGACCCTGACGCTGACCGTGCCCAGCGCCGGCGGTTCCTTGGGCGGCATCGCCGACGGCGCCTCGTTCACCGTCCGCCGTGCGATCCCCGGAACCCCCACCCAGACGAAGGTGTTTGAATTCGACAGCAATGGGGTGTGGACGGACAACAATCAGGATGGAACCCCCGACAACATCCTCGTCAAGTTCACCGGAACCGACACGCCGGACCAGATCTCGGACGCCATGGTCGCCGCGCTCAAGTCGGCCAATATCGGGCTAAGCCCGAAGAGCGTCGGCGGCGGTGTGGTCCACATGGGCAGCACCGCGGTACACACCGTCGACGTCTCGCGGGCTCCCACGCTGAGACGCAGCGGACAGTCCCAAGGCATTCTGGATGGGGAATTCTTCGTGGTGGACGACGGCTCGAAGATCGTAACTTTTGAATTCGATGACAACAAACAGTGGGGGGATGCCGACGGAGACGGCAATCCGGACAAGTGGCTGATCGACTTCAGCGCGTCGGACACCAACGTGGAAATCGCCGAGAAGATCGCCACGCAGATCGAATTGGCGCAACTCGGTTTGGCCCCCGTGCCACTGCCCGACGGCCGCGTACACTTGGGCGGCACGGCCTACGTGCACATCGTCAACGTTTCGAACAGCAGTCTGGCGCTGGCGGACGGCGCGGTGCCGGGCGTGCCAGGCCAGCCAGGCGTGCGTTCGGCCTTCGGCTTGCGGATTCCCACCCGTGCCGGCGTGTTGCGTTTGGCCGATGACGGCAGCGGCATGCCGTGGGTCCAGGATCGCGACATGTTCACGATCGGCGACGGCACACGAAACGTGACGTTTGAGTTGGACGACTTGGATGCCCGCGTCGGCGCCGGTCTGACCACGGCGCCGAACATCGTGGTCGCTTTTCACAGTTCGCGTTGGGGACTGCGGATCCCCACCAATGCCGACGGGAGTCCGCGTCTGGCCGCCGACGCCAGCGGATTGCCGTACCTGGCGGACGGTCAGACGTTCAAGCTCTCCGATGGCACGCGGCAGGTGACGTTCGAGTTCGACGATACGGCCCGCAGTCCCGGCACGGCCTTGGGCAACAAGGCGGTGCCGTACAGTAGCGGCACGAGCAGCACCCCGGCGAGTACTACCCCCGAGATCGCGGCGGCCATCGTCGCGGCCATCCGCTCGACCACGTTGCAGGGCTTGAATCCGGTGAGTCCGGGTGGAGACATCGTGTTGTTGGGCGAGCCGGTAGCCGAGACGTCGAACTACACCGCCGACGTCTCCCGGACGTCCCTGAAAACCGTGGGACGGCCCGGCCTGGATCCGCGGTCCCCAGACCATCTTGCCGATCAGATCGTGGCCGCCATTCGGACGGCGCCCCTGTCCGGATTGAAACCCGTGAACGCCGGCTTGGGAGTCGTCTTGCTGGGCGAGCCGACGGACGGCACCTCGCGGCACGCCCTGTCGGCGACCGTGCCGCCGCCCAGTCCGACGGTGCCGGCGCGGACGCCCGGTCTGAGCGTGCTGGGCACCGCCGGGACTCCGGCCGCGGTTCCGGTGCCGGTGAGGATGTACACCAAGTATTCGAACTCCGAGCGGTATTTGGTGAACGTATCGGGCGCCATGAGACTGCTGGACGCCTACGGCCAGCCCATGTCGTCCCCGCAGCCTGCGCCGACCGTGGTGCAATTCCAGCAGCCGCTGACACTGGCACTGACCGTCAGCGACAAGCTGAAACTGACCGACGGAGCGACGTTCACCGTGACCAACGACGGCCGCAGCGCGAAGTTCGAGTACGACTTGGACGGCGTTTACGCGATTGACGCGGTCCCCATCGCGTTCACCGCCGCCGACACTGTGGACGAGATCGCCGCCGCGACGGTGCAAGTCGTGGCCCAGGAGAGCGAGACCCGTGTGTTGGGGCTCTGGCCCCGCAGCCTCGGCAGCGGAAGGGTCCATCTGGGCGGCGATGCGCTGGTGACCTCAGGCTCCGCCTTGAGCGTGGCGGGGCAGGCCAATCCGATCAAGGACGGCGACCTGTTGACCATCGACGTGCCGACGCGTGCCGGCCAGGTGCTGTCGTACACCTTCGAATTTGAGAATTGTCAGCTCAAGAACGGCGTGATCGACGGCCACATTCCGGTGCTGTTCGACGACCGCACGTCGCAGGAAGGTTTTGTCGAGGCGGTCCTCGCCGCCGCACTCAACGCCGGGGTCGAAATCTCGATGACGGCCCAAGGAGACGGCAGGTTGGCGTTCCTCCTGCCCGAGCTGTTCCTGTACGACGGCACGCAGGTCGCCGTATCGCTCATCCAGGCGATCCAAAGCAGTTCCTTGGCCGTCACACCGCTGCCCGCCGGCGGCGACGTGGTGCTGATCCAGGAGGCGCTGCAGGTCACCGAGTGGAACCCGGTGTTCGTCAGCAACGAGCGGCGACTGGGCATCAAGGACCGCGCGGACAATCCGCTCAAAGCGAACCTGCTGTCGGGTGACACGCAGATGACCATCATCGTCGGCAACGTGAACATGGACTTCGGCGATTCGCCGCAGACGGAGAGCGGGCACTACCCAACCGAGTTGGGCCTGAACGGCGCGGTGCACGTGATCACCGACAACCAGCTGACGCTCGGCCGGCGGGTGGACGCCGAACGGGACGGCCAGGTCTCCAGCGAAGGGACGGCGAACCGGGACGACAATCAGGACGCCCTCGACCGCACCGACTTCAGCGTGATGATACCCCCGAACGTGAACGTGCAGCTGCTGTCGCCCACGGTGATGCAGTTCCCGCAGCCTCAGACGCTGCTCGTGTGTGGCGTCCAAGACGGGGCGATCTTCACGGTGACCAACAACAATCAAACCGCGACGTTTGAGTTCGATAGCAACGGCGTATGGTGGGACGCGGACCTGAATGGAGTCCCCGACGCTGCGGTGATCCAGTTCTCAGGCAGCGACAGCTTCGATCAGATCGGCGAAAAGACAGCGTCGGCCGTGGCCGCGGAAAGCGACAGGTTGTCGCTGGGACTGCAGCCCAGCAATCTCGGCGGGGGCGCCGTACACCTGGGCGGCGACGGCATCTCCATCCGGCCCGGCTATGGTTTGACGGAGGCAGGCCAAGCCAACCCCATCCGCGACGGCGACCGGTTCACCATCGACGTGGTTTCCACGAGCAATGGTCAGGTAACACGCACGGCGACGCACACTTTCGAGTTCGAGGACCGGGAGTTGGACAACGGCGTGGCACGGGGCAGCATCCCGGTGGTGTTCGACGGAAGCACGACCCAGGAAGGGTTCGTCCGGGCCGTCCAATCCGCCGTGCTGAGCGCCCGGCTGGGTATCGCGGCCACAGCGCAGGGGAACGGCCAACTGGAATTGAGCACCGATGACGAGGAGGGTGTGGAGATCGGCAAGTTCAACCTGAATTCCGTCACCGAGGTGGTCGTCACCGCGTCGGCGGCAGGGCTGCTGGACGCCTGGATCGACTTCAACAGCGACGGTGACTTTGACGATCCCGGCGAGCAGATCTTCGCCAGCCAGCAGCTGAGAGCCGGCCCCAACGCGTTCGAGGTGGTGCCGGCGGCGGAACTGGTCGAAGGCTGGACGATCGGCCGTTTTCGCATCAGCAGCCTGGGCGGCCTGCGGCCCACCGGACTGGCGCCCGACGGCGAGGTCGAGGACCACCTCGTGGAGATTCAGGCGGGAGTACCGCCGCTGGCCGTCAACGATACCTACTCGTCCGATGAAGACGAAAAGGGCACGACCCTGCTGGCTTCCGTCCTGACCAATGACGTGCCCTCCACGCTCGGCACCACCCTGACAGTGGCCAGTTACCAGATGGCGACCGCCTTGGGTGCCAGGGTCAGCATGAACGCGAACGGCACGTTCTACTACGACGCGAGCCCGGCCACTGCCTTGCAGGCCCTCGACGTCGGCCAATTCCGCACGGACACCTTTACGTACCGGGCTACCGACGGCAACGTCCTCTCCAACCTGGCAACCGTCACGGTGACCGTGCAGGGCCGTAACGACCCGCCTGCGGCGGTCGACGACACGATCACGACCAATCAGGACAACAAGGCCAAGGTCTACGTTCTGGCAAACGACACGGATCCAGAAAGGCACGAATTGGAACTTGTCGGCG
>CAYPGE010000010.1:0-54181 GCA_964409865.1 uncultured Pirellulaceae bacterium | reverse complement strand
AAACGAAACCCAAACGCCCCAGCGACCACTATTCGAGGTCAGGAGTCCTGAATCTAGCGATTCCTGGTCCTTCGGTCTATGGCCTCCGCCACTTCGTCCCCGCCCGGATCTGCGTATCGTCCCGGACCGAAATCGTCGCGTTGCGGACGTACGGCTTCAGATGCGTTTGCAGCCGGTCCCTGCTAGGATTCCCGCTGCGTCCGCCGGTCGTTATGCTGACGGCTTGGGTGTTGTCTTCGCAAGCAAGGCAACCGCTCGCTTGGCGGCGAGCTTTTTCTGTCGGTCACCGTTCCGTGCAAATGGAAGTCCGAAGACGATGGAAAAAGTCATAGGGGCGGACGAAACCCCGGACGGCCAGCAAGGCTGGTCTCGTTTCAGATTCTGGCATTCGAATCTTGAATTTGTTTCGGATTTCGTACTTCGGTAGTCCAATGCGTCGCGCGGCTACTTCCGCCAGGCCATCATGATCTCCGTGACCATTTCCAGCCCCAGTTGCCGGACGCGGGGCAATTGGCGGCGGACCCGCGTCTGGGCCTGGGCCGGGTCCTGGTGGATCTTCAACGCCGCCTCCAGCAACCGCGAAGCCTCGGCCGGCTCGTCGATGTCGAAGATCCAGTCGCGCAGATCCAACTCTTCCAGCATCCACACTTTCCGGCCGTTCTCGGCGAATTGCGGCATCAGCACGGGCGTGCCGAGACTCAAGGCCATGATCACCGAGTGCATTTCCATACTCACCACCATCTCGGCCTGACGGTACAGCGAGTAAGCCTGCTCGGTGGTCCAGAACTGGTCCATCCACACGCACTTCTTCTGCACTTCCGGCGCCAGCCGCTGATAGACGTTCTCATGCACCAAGGGGATTTCGTAGCGGACTTCGGGGCACAGCACCACCGTCACGCCGGTCCGCGTCACCCAGTCGCTCACAAATGCCCGGATCCGCTCCATGTGCTCGTCCTGGCGCTCCTGAGTGATCGTGTCGGCCAGCGGTCCGGGCTGGCTCTTGGCACTGCGGATGGTCAACGTGATGAACTTCTTGGGCGATAAATCGTGTTCCCGCAAGTAGGCTTCCAGCCAAGGCTCGTCGAAGCCTTGAAAGAAGAAGGTGCTGTCCGGCCGGAAGCCGGATCGGGCCGCCAGCAGGTCCCGCTGGGCCAGGTAGGCCAGCGAGTCCGGGTCGCGGCAGTACACGAACCGGGCCTGCTGGAATAACGGCCGGAAGACCAGGTCCGCCGGCCAGTCGAGCGTCTCGAACGACTGGCCGCCCACCCCGTAAGGAATTCCCAGCACGCGGGCGATCAGCAGAGGCATGGAGTACTTCAGCGAGAAGGAGTAGAAGTGGCGCACCCCCATCCGCCCGAAGTTCAATGTCGTGCCCGACGTGAGCAAGACGAATCCGGCGTCGGTCAGGGCTCGGGCCGCCTCAGGATTGTTGCCTTGGAGTTCCTCCAGCACTTCCTGCGGCAGGCGATTCAAGATGTCGTCGGCGACACGGGCTGCGACCCGCGCGGAGAGCGTTCCGTTTTCAAAAGCTCGCAAGGTCGATGTGCCCCACCGATCGTGGAAGGCCCGCCATGCCGAGCCGGGTTCGCCGGCTTTCGTGTCCGACCCGATCGCAAACGGATAGGCCACAACACGGCAGTGCTTCGAGTAGCGCGGCAGGTACTCGGCGATCCTGGCATGCGACTGGCTGCCTGCCGATTGCGAGGTCATCACCACCACGGGCAACTCCGGCTCGAATTCGCGCAGCAGATTGAGCAGTCCTGGGGCGATCGCGATGTCGCCGATATTGCCCGTGCCCCAGCTGAACGTAGCCAGCAGGTGGCGGGCGGCGGGCGGAGCCGGGGCGTCGGTTTGAGCGACGGCCGTAGCCGCGGACAAAATGGCGGTCAACGTGACAAGCAGCGCGGGCAGACGTGACCGGATCAGAAAGTGTCGCATGGCGGTCCTCCTGGGGTTGCGGCGATTGGCGGGGCTCACTTGCGATTGTCGCCGCGGAGAGGAGCGTCGAACAAGAGGACTCTTGCCGGTCCCTTGCTGTTCGCTACGTAGAGGTAGTAGCCGCTGCCGCCGTCCACCCGCCGGACGGCAATCTGCGAGGCGACAAACTTGTCGGCGGTCTGGTAGTACCCTGTTTCTCTGGGGTCGTTCGGGTCGCGCACGTCGAACACACGGACGCCGCTGGCACCGGCCGCGACAAACGCGTATCCGTCGCTGACGACCACGTCGGTGATTCGGCCTTGGATGACGACGGATTTCGCCAGTTTCGGATGTTTCGGCTCGGCAACGTTGACGATCACCATGCCGGTCAAGGCGGTGCAATAGGCGAAACCGCCGTCTACGGCCATTTCGCCTTGGTTGAAGGTCTTCGGATCATGCTGGTAAACCCCGGTCTGACGCGGGTTGGTGGGGTCACTGACCTCGACCAAGACGAGCCGGCTTTCCCAATGGCCGTAGAGGATGGCGCAGTCATGCCAAAATCCGATGGCGTCGCAGTCGATCTGGGGGTTGAAGCTGCCGACGATAAACGGCTTCGAGGGCCTGGAAATATCCACGATCGTCAGGCCCGCCACGTGGTTGGCGACGTAGGCGAGCTTGCCTCGGATGATGATGTTCTCTGTCATCGAAGGCATGGGGAGTCTGGCCGTCTGCTGCCAGTGACGATCGCGCGTGTCGTACACCGTGAGGAACTTGGTGTAGTCGCAGAGAAAGGCGTCGTCTCCAGCGACGGCGACGTCCCAGCCGCAGGGCAACGACCCGCACACCAGTGAGGGCGAGCGGGGGTCCGCGGCAAGGTCAAACCAGTAGCCGGGGCGTGGGTCTTGCTGCAGGTCGCTGGTGAGAAAAAGAGTCTTCCCCTCCAGACGGATGTACCCGCCCTGAGCGTCGAGCGTCTTGAGGACCTCGACGTTCAGTCGCTGTTCGTTCCTGTCGGCTTGGGCCGCCAAAGCAGCAAGGGGCACGACACCGGTCAACACCAGCCAACTGGCAATCGCAACGACAGGTAGGGTTGTGTGTCTCATGGAATGCCTCAAGAGATGGTTTCTCGGACGTCAGGAGCGTTCGAGAAACAACGGTCGCCTCGTCAAAGTAGCCATCACACTCCGTGTGATGATCAGCCAAATACACGGGACAGTTTTTTCTCGAACGGATGCCAACCACGCGCTCAAAAGTCTGCTTGCAGTGCCGCCTTCAGGCTCACGCACATGCTAACAAAGTGTCTCGAGAGTTTCCAGTTGGCACGACGATCGGCGATGCGGCAGGAAGTCGGTCGGGTATTCTTGGGGATCGTCGCCACCACGACATCGCTCCCATGACACGGTCCGCGAGTTTCTGTATAACTGCTCTGATGGCGTGGTTCCTGGGGATGTATTGCTCGATTGTGGAGCATCCGGCATGAGAGAGAAACTGAATCTGGCGGGCAAACGGGCCCTTGTGACCGGGTCAAGCCAGGGCATCGGCCGGGCGATTGCGGTGGCGCTGGCTGAATTCGGTGCCGACGTGATGATCCACTGCGCACGGGACGTGGCCAAGGCCGAGGCGGCGCGCCGGGAGGTCGAAGCCTTCGGCGTGCGCAGCGGCCTGACCGTGGCCGACTTGGCGGAGCCGGAGGCCGCTCAGCGAATCCATGCCGAAACTCAGGCGGCGCTGGGGCCCGTGGATATTCTGGTGCTGAATGCCTCCGTGCAAATCCGCAAGCCCTGGCAGGAAATCACGCTGGACGAGTACCGCCGGCAGCTCGATGTGAACCTCGGTGCCAATGTCTGGCTGATTCAGCAGTTCGTGCCGGACATGCAGCGCAGCAAGTGGGGCCGGATCCTGACCCTCGGCAGCGTCCAGCAGGTGCGACCGCATCCGGAGATGCTCGTGTACTCGGCCACGAAATCGGCCCTGGAGAATCTCGTGCGCAACTTGGCGCCGCAATTGGCCCCCGACGGCATCACCATCAACAACCTGGCCCCCGGCGCCATCGCCACAGTCCGGAACGAGCAAGTGCTGGCCGACGAGTCGTACCTGCGCCGCGTGCTGGCAAAGATCCCGGCCGGGTTCATTGGAGAAGCCAGCGACTGCGCCGGCCTGGCCCTGCTGCTGTGCTCCGAAGCCGGCCGCTACATCACCGGCCAGGACCTGTTCGTCGACGGCGGCATGGGACTGCCGTGAGGACGGGGAGGTGCAGGGTGTAGGAAGGGTGTAATGTGCATAGGATTCACGCGATCGCGAAGAAAGGCGGCTACTGTTGATGCGACTCGGACCGTTGCGTTGGCTGATTCTGGGGCTGCTGTTTTTGTCTACGGTGATCAACTACGTGGACCGGCAGGCGTTGTCGGTGTTGTTGCCGACGCTGCGCGGGGAATTGGGGTTGAGCAGCGCGGACTACGGGGTGATTACGACGGTCTTCATGCTGGCCTATGCGCTGGCGCAGGTGCCGGTGGGGATGTGGATCGACAGGGTCGGCACGCGGATCGGGTTCAGCGTGTCGATTGTCGCCTGGTCGCTGGCGGCGGTCCTGCACGCGCTGGCGCGCGGGCCGTGGACGCTGGGGATTCTCCGCGGCTTGCTGGGCGTGAGCGAGGCGGGGAACTGGCCGGCGGGGACCAAGGCGGTGGCTTGCTGGTTTCCCCAGCACCGGCGGGCGCTGGCGATGGCCGTGTTCGACAGCGGGTCGGCTCTGGGCGCGGTCGCCGCACCGCCGGTCGTGGCGCTGTTGGCGCTGAATTTCGGCTGGCGGGCAGCGTTCGTGGTCACGGGACTGCTGGGTTTCGGCTGGCTGGCGGCCTGGCTGGTGGTGTATTACGGGCCGGAGAACCATCCGTGGCTGTCCGCCGAGGACCGTGCGACGGCGCTCAAGGAACTGGGGCTCGTGCGTGCCAAGCCGCCGATCTTCGGCCAGCCGTTGCGGCGGATCATCGGCACTCGGCAACTGTGGGGGCTGTTGGTGACGCGGATGGTGGCTACGCCCGTGTGGTGGTTTTATGTGTTCTGGCTACCCGACTACCTCAGTCAAGGCCGCGGGTTCTCGCTGAAGGAGATCGGGTTCTACGGCTGGATTCCGTACTTGACGGTGGACCTGGGGAAGATGGCAGGCGGCGCGGTTTCCGACGCGCTGCTGGCGCGCGGGCACAGTGCCACATTGGCCCGCAAGAGCGTGATGCTGGCCGGCGCGCTGGCCATGATGGGCGGCCTGCAAGTGGTCGGCGCAACGACGCCGGCTGGGGCCATTGCCTGGGTCTGCGTGGCCACGTTCGGTTTCGGCATGTGGAGCGCCAACATCCTGGCGCTGCACGCCGACGTGTTTCCGGCGGAGACGATGGGTTCGGCGGTCGGGGTCACGCTGATGGCGGCCAGCCTGGGCGGCGCCGTGTTTACGTTCGCGGTCGGTCAGGTTGTGGACCGGGTCGGCTACGCTCCGGTATTCTGGACCGTCGGCAGCCTGGCGATGATCGCTTGCCTGGCTCTGTTTTTCTGGCTGGGTCCCGTGCAGCGGATCCCCGAGCCGGCCAGTGAATGACAAACGTTCCCCCTTTGTCAGGGAGTGCAAACCTTATGAACACGAATTCGTCTGTGCCCCGTTTTTCTGTGCCCCGTTTGCCGCTGCGCCGACTGCTTGCGAGGCTGTGTTTCATCGCCGTCACCGTGTGTCGCGCCGCGGCAGCGGCCGAAACGGTCGAAGCCGAGATCGTGGACGTGGAACCCGTGTGGTCGGCACACCCGGTGGGCTTCTGCTTGCTGACCAGCCCGCCGCAGCAGTTCGTGGCCTACTACGACGCGGAGCGCCGGATGACCGTCGCTCAGCGCCGCTTGGATTCCCGTGCGTGGACGTTCACCCGGTTGCCGTCGACGCTCGGCTGGGACTCGCACAACTACGTCACCATGGTCCTGGACCGCGACGGGTTCCTGCACGTCTCCGGCAACATGCACTGCGTGCCGCTGGTGTACTTCCGCAGCACGCAGCCGCTGGATGCGGCGTCGTTGCGACGCGAACCCGCGATGACCGGCGAGCGCGAGAAACGGGTCACGTATCCCGTCTTTCTGCGCGACAAGGAGGGCCGGATCGTGTTCCGGTACCGCGACGGATCGAGCGGCAGGGGTGACGATCTGTACAACGTGTACGACGAGCAGACGCGGTCCTGGAGCCGGCTGTGCGACCAGCCGCTGGTCAGCGGCGGCGGGCTGATGAACGCCTACTGCACGCTTCCCAAGCGTGGGCCGGACGGGCGGTTCCACATGGTGTGGGTCTGGCGCGATACTCCGGACTGCGCGACCAATCACGATCTAAGTTATGCGCGAAGTGACGACCTGCGGCACTGGACCGATTCCGCGGGCCGGCCGCTGGCGCTCCCGATCACGCTTCAGACCGGCGAGGTGATCGATCCGGTGCCCGCGGGCGGCGGCCTGTTGAACGCCAATCGCGAACTCGGCTTCGATCACCAAGGCCGGCCGGTGGTGACCTATCACAAGTACGACGCCGCGGGCGACCTGCAGATCTACGCCGCTCGGCGCGAAGAGTCGGGCTGGCGGATCGTGCAGGTCAGCCAGTGGAAGGGTTACCGCTGGGAGTTCAACGGCGGCGGCACCATCGTGGCAGAAGTGAACATCGCCGCCGTGCGTCCGCTTGCCGACGGCCGATTGGCCCTGAACTACCGCTATGGCCGCGGCTCCGGCACCTGGGTGCTCGATGGCCAGACGCTGCAGCCGATTGCGGGAGCCAACGCTCCGCCGGAGGACCTCGCCATTCCCGCCAGCATCCGCAAAATCGAATCCACGTTCCCCGGCATGTTGAAGCACATCCGCCCCGACAGTGGTCAAGCCGACCACGCGGCCTATTTCCTCGTCTGGGAGACCCTCCCCGCCCATCGCGACCGCCCGCGCGAGCCCCCCCTTCCCGATCCGTCCGCGCTGCGCGTCGTCCGCCTGGACCGTTGAGCACGTCCGCCACGAAGCATCGCGCGATTCCAGCACCAGGCCGGCCCCCCAACAACCAATCATGCGCCCAAGTGGCTCGATGGCTGTGTCAGTTCCTCCAGCGACTGCAGATGCGCTTTGGCTTCGCCCAGCGACTCCAAAGCGACGGCCTGGGCAGCCGGATTCATTCGCAACTGTTCGGCACACTGGGAGATTTGCGGGATCAACTGCCTTTCGAACGCCACCAACCGCGCGACCAGGTAATCCAGCGACAGGTCGTGCAACGCGGTGTATTGCAGCGGGAAATGACCGTAGGCCACCACGCCGCCCCCGGCCATGATCAGTTCGCCCAGCCGGTCGACCAGGGCGCGGTGATCCGCCGCGATGGACTGGAGTACCTCCAACGCGACCTCGTTGTCCCGGTGCAGCCACGGGATGGCGTAGCTGAGGTAGGTCGGCAGCGAACGGTGGTGCAGAATCAGCAGCCGGTTGAGAACCGCGTTCGTATCCAGCGAGGTCATGTTCGTTATCCCAACAGCTGCTGCGCCGCACGCAACGCGAATTGGTTCAGGAAGTCCCAGGCGAAGAACAGGATCACGGTTGGCAGAGTGACGGCGACCAGGTAGAAGCCGGGCAGCGATTCCAGCGGCAACCGGACCGGGCCCCGTGTCTCCGGTTCCGGATCCATCGTCATCACTTTTACCACGCGCACATAGTAGAACAGGCTGATCGCCGTGTTCACGCCGCCGGCAATCAGCAGCAGAAGAAGATGTCCTTGTCCGGTCGCCAAGTAGCCTTTGGCCAACGCCGCAAACACGGCAAACTTGCCGACGAAACCTGCCAAGGGAGGAATGCCGAGCAGACTGAACAGGATGATGGCAAAGCAGATCACAACGCCGGGACACTGGCGGAACAAACCTGCGTAGTCGTCGATCTGCTCGCTCCCCATCGCGTTGCGCAGAAACGCCACAACGCTGAACGCACCCAGGTTCATGAACAGATAGACCGCGATGTAGACCGCCAGCGCGGCAATTGCTTGTTCGGCGGCCGCCGGGTCCGCCGACGCCAGAGCCATGAGCGGGGGAATCGCCATCATCATGTAGCCTGCATGAGCGATCGTCGAGTAGGCCAGCAGTCGCTTGATGTTCGTCTGCCCGTAAGCGGCCAGATTTCCAAAGGTGCAGGTGACGATCGCCAACAGCGCCACCAGCTTGCCCAACAAACCCTGCAACGGAGCTAGCTCGGTTGGATCAGGCGGAGCGACTCGTGCCGCGGCCACCTTGACTTTGTTCGGCGCCGCGTCGTGCGCCATTGGCTTATCCTCACGCGGAGCGTGAGGGCTACTCTGAAAAGTAACCCTCACGCTCCGCGTGAGGACCAGCCCGGCGCCCGCCACTTGCCCGGCGGTCAGACCCGGCGGCACGACGACGCCGATCCCGATCACGACGCGCACCAGCAACCCCAGCGCAGCGGCCTTGGACGCCACGCTCAGAAAAGCGTTGACCTCCGCCGTCGCTCCCTCGAACACGTCAGGACACCAGAAATGGAAGGGAACCGCCGAAAGTTTGAAAGCCAACCCGACCAGCACCATCAGCCCGGCCAGCGACAGCACCATTGCCTCGCCGCCCGATATGTGGGGCAACCGGACGGCCAATTCCCGTGCGATGGTCGGCAGGTGAGCCGAATTGACGATTCCCGCGACCAGGCTGATGCCGTACAGCATCACGCCCGCCGTGGCCGCACCGTACACGGCGTATTTCAACGCCGCTTCGCTGGCCTGGTAGCGGCGTTTCATCAGCGCTACCAGTGCGTAGGAAGGCACGCTGGCCATCTCCACCGCCAGAAAGACCATCAGCAGGTGATTTGCGGAAACCATCAGGCACATGCCCAACGTGGCGCCCAGCACGAGCGTGTAGATGTCCGGTGCGTCCTCGCGCCGGGGCACGCCCGTAAGTTGAGTCAACGGGACCAGCAAGACCACGAACAGCAGCAGCAAGCTTCGCATGTAGACCGTGAACGAGTCGTACACGAGCATGCCCGTAAAGAACTCGACCCGTTGCCCGACGGCCGGGGCATCCACCGCCGCCAAAAAAAAGGCGAGAACCGAACCGGCCAACGCCAGGTAAGCGACATCGACGCGCCGCCCCCAGGAAAAGACGCGGACCAGCAGCATCAGCACGATCGTCGCACAGATCGTGATCTCCGGCAGGAACAACCCAATACTGGACACCGCGGAAAATGAGAGCGGCCCACCCGGCGGGACGCCTCGCGTGTCCAGAACCAGTTGATTGACGGCATCGTACAGATTCACAATGACTTCGCCTCTGTTGCCTGGGAGACGACCTCGTGCGCGCTACGGGCATCCGTGTCGCCCGCGCCAACGATCCCTGGGCCGCCGGATCGCGACTCGACCGGCGTGTTACCCATCGCCTCGACCTCTTTCACCTGCTGCGTCCACCGCGCCAACTCGCCGACTTGGCGGTCAATCGTCTTGTCCATGTACCGCAGCAGGAACGTCTGCGGGAACACGCCGAACAGAATGGCCAGCACGAACAGCACGCCCGCAATGCTGTTCTCGCGAAGCGTGCTGGGCGTCAACGCCTCGGCATGCGGACCGTTGTATTCCGCACCCAAGTACACCCGCTGCACCGCCCAGAGAATGTAGCCCGCAGTGAGGATCATCACCGACGCCGAGATCACCGCCAGCACGTAGCTGTAGTTCCAAACCGACAGGACCACCAGCACCTCGCCGATAAACCCGCACAGGCCCGGCAATCCCAACCCGGCAAAGAAAATGCCGATCGACAGGGCCGTGTACACCGGCATCTTGCCGAACAGGCCGCCGAACTGGTTCAACTCGCGGTGGTGGACGCGGTCGTAGACGACGCCCACCAGGAAGAACATGCCGGACGAACTGATCCCGTGAGCGATCATCTGGAACATGGCGCCCTTGACGCCCATGTTCCAGTAATCGGGATTGAACGCCGTGCCGGCCGTGGCCGACCAGACGCCCAGCCCCAACACCACGTAGCCCATGTGGCTGACCGAACTGTACGCAACCAGCCGCTTGAAATCCTTCTGAGCCAGCGCCGCAAAGGCTCCGTAAACCATGCTGACCACGCCCAGCAGGCACACGAAATACGCCAGATCGTAGCCGCCGTGCGGGCAGATCGGGTAGCAGATGCGGATGATCCCGTATCCGCCCATCTTCAGCAGCACCCCGGCCAGGATCATCGAGATCGGCGTCGGCGCCTCGACGTGCGCATCGGGCAACCACGTGTGCAGCGGCACCGACGGCACCTTGATGATGAAGCCCACCAACAGCAGCAAAAACGCCCACCACTGCAGCCTGGGGCTGAATTGCGTCGTGTGCTGGCCGATCTGCTGCAGGGCCAGGATGTTGAACGTGTGGACCTGGACATCGCCGACTTGGGCCTCGCCCGCTTCGATCCTGTCCAGCGCCGCCGCGACCTTTGCCCGCACCTGGTCATTCAAGTGGCACCGCGCCAGGTGCGGCTGGAGGGCCGGGTCCGCCAGATTGCCGGCAAAATACAGCATCAGGATGGCGATCAGCATCAACACGCTGCCCACCAGCGTATACAAAAAAAACTTGATCGCCGCGTATTCGCGGCGCGCTCCGCCCCAGACGCCGATCAGGAAGTACATGGGCAGCAGCATGACTTCCCAGAACACGTAAAACAGGAAAAAGTCCAGGGCCAAAAACACGCCTAGCATGCCCGTTTCCAGCAGCAGGAACAGCACGCAGTAGGCTTTGACGTACTTCGTCACCGACCAACTGGCGCCGGCCGCCAGCAGGCTGACAAGGGCCGTCAGCAGGATCAGCGGGAAGCTGATGCCGTCGACGCCCATGAAGTAGTCGATACTGAACGAGGGAATCCACGACACGTTAAAGACGTACTGCATGTACGCCGCCGCTTCGTTCTGGTAATCGAACGGCCCGCCGAGCCCCGGCCCCAGAAAGGCCACCAGGGACAGCACCAGAACGCCGCTCGCGGCGCCCAGCGTGATGTACCGCGCCGTCTCTTCCCGTTCCTTCGGGACGCACATCACCAGGATCGCGCCCAGCACCGGGAGAAAAACGATCGCACTCAGTATGACCAGGTAGCTAGTTACCATCGGTTGTCGATCCTAACAAATAGTAGCAGGCACGCTCCGCGTGCCGTCCGCTGTCGACGGCACGTTCCGGTTGCCGATGCCCACGGCACGCGGAGCGTGCCTGCTACTATCTAACCCGCCCACGAAGGTCCCCAAAAAAAACTGATGAACACAAAAATCGCCAATGCCCCGATCGCCACGAACAAGACGTACTGCCGCAACCGGCCGGTTTGCACGCGGCGCAGCCAGACCCCCAAGGAGTACACGCCGCTGGCGAACAAGTTCACCGAGCCGTCCACGACAAGCCGATCGACCAGATGGTCCCAGATCGCGGCTAAGCCACCGATCAACCGCGCGCTGCCGTCGATCAACCCGTCGATCCAGCGGCGGTCCACGGCTGCCACCAGTCGTGCCACCGCGTGCGTCGGGCGCACCAACAGCCAATCGTACAACTCGTCAAACCACCACTTGTTCAACAAGAACCGGTAGATGGCCTCGAATTGACGCCGCACCTCGGAAGCCTGGATGTAGCCCAGACAGTAGATCGCGGTCGCCAAGCCGATTCCGGCCCAGGCCGTCAGGGTCGCCAGCCAGGTGACCGGCTTCACAATCGTGTCATGTTGCTCCGGTTCGTGCGCAAAGTGTTCATTGGGCCACGTCATCCCGACGGTCGCCGACGCCGTATCTGTCAGCGTCCCCATCGGCCGCGACTGTTCCAGTAGATTGACGACGCTCAAGTTGCTCAGCCGGCCCAGGCCGCCAAACGGCTGCCAAGCTACGCACGTAGCAAACACGGCCAAGACGATCAGCGGCACCGTCATCACGCGCGGCGATTCGTGAGCGTGCTCGTAACGGTGCTGGTTCCGCGGCTGGCCGGCAAACGTCATGTACCACAACCGAAACATGTAAAACGCCGTGATCATGGCCCCACCCGCCGCCGTGTAGAACAACAAGCCGGCCACGAAATTGCGATTGCCCTCGTGCAACAGGAACGAGAAGGCCTGCTCCAGGATGCGATCCTTGGAGTAGTAGCCGCTGAAGCCGACCACAAACGGAATGCTGATCCCCGCGATCGCCAGGCAGCCCACCAGCATCGTCAGGGCCGTGATCGGCATCCTCTTGCGCAGGCCGCCCATTTCCGTCATTTCGTTGGTGTGCACGGCGTGAATCACCGAGCCGGAGCACAAGAACAGCAGACTCTTGAAAAAGGCGTGCGTAATCAAGTGCAGCAACCCCGCGACCCAACCGCCAACGCCCAAGGCCAGCATCATGTAACCCAACTGGCTGACGGTCGAGTAGGCCAGCACCCGTTTGATGTCGGTCGCCGTGACGGCGATTGTGGCGGCCATGAACAACGTGATGCAGCCCACCAGGGCAATGACCAGCAGGACCTCCGGCGCAAACACGGGGAAGAAACGGCCCACGAGATAGACGCCGGCCGCGACCATCGTCGCCGAGTGGACGAGAGCCGAAACGGGCGTGGGGCCTTCCATCGCGTCCGGCAACCAGACGTGCAGCGGGAACTGGGCGCTCTTGCCGACGCAGCCGCAGAAGATGCCGATCCCGGCCAGCACCAGCAGTCCGTAACCGTAACGCGGTCCCGTGCCGTCCGGCCCGCCGCTGCGCCACGTCTCGACCTGAGCCGCGATTGCCTGTTCCATCTGCTCCGCGCCCGCCTGGGGGCCCAAGCCGCGAACGATCTTCGCCACCTCCTGGCGAGCGGACAGACGAACCAGGCCGTCCGGCACGCGGATCGAGTGATTTTCTCCGGAGCTGACGAGGCTGAAGATGCCCTGCTCGACGCGCTTGCTGCCGTCGGCGTCCACCCGCTCCACGTCGCCGAACGCAAACGTCCCCAAACCACCCCACAAGGCCATCAGGCCGATCATCATGCCGAAATCGCCCACACGGTTGACGATAAACGCCTTGTTGGCCGCGTTACAGGCGCTGCGGCGTTCGATGTAGAATCCGATCAAGAAGTAGGAACAGATCCCGACCAGTTCCCAGAACACGAACACCATCGCGATGTTGCCGGAGAGCACCAGCCCCAGCATGCTGAAACAGAACAGGGACATGTACTGAAAGAACACCGCACACCGCCCTCGGCGCTTCAGGTGCGAGCCGTCGCGCACCGTGACTTCGTGATCCGTCACCTCGTGCTGCTCCTCCTGCATGTAGCCCAACGAGTAAAAGTGGATGCACGAAGCGATCAAGCTGACCAGGCAGAACATGCAGATCGTCAGCGAATCGATGTAATACCCGATCGACAGCCTCAGTTTGCCGAACACGCCCAGCGTGTAATAGTCGCCCGCGTAATAAACAGCGCTCGGCGCAGGTCTCCCGGTAGCGCTCGGCGCAGGTCTCCCGACCTCGCCGGAACCGCCGACCGCAGGTCTCCCTTCCATGTTCGATCCAGGTCTCCCCGATTCCTGGAGACCTTCGGTCGTCGCGGGTGCGGGGTCGGGAGACCCGCGCACAACATCGGTCGTCGCGGGTGCGGGGTCGAGAGACCCGCGCACAACATCGGGTGCGGGGTCGGGAGACCCTCGCACAACATCTTCCGCCCCCCGCACAACATCTTCCGACCCGCGCACAACAGGGGCCGATTCCGCCGTGCTGAGATGTGTCTCGCCGCCGGGGAAATGGTGTCCCAGCCAGATCAGCAGCGCGACAAACGACAGCACACCCGCCGCCACGATCGCGCCGGTGGCTACGTACGCACCGTGACCGAACGCTTTTCCGAGCCGCGGCCCGAACAGCAGCAGGAAGAAGAACGAGGCCAGCGGAAGCAGCGTGGCCAGCCCCAGCAGTGATGGCAGAGCAGAGGGTTCCATCAGCCTTTCAATTCATCGGCACGGTCCACGTCAATGGATGCACGGTTATTGTAAAAGTTCAAGGCAATCGCCAGCGCCACCGCCGCTTCGGCGGCCGCCAGCACAATCACGAACAAGGCCATCAACTGGCCATCCAATCCCAAGGATTGCGGACGCAGATAGTCGCTGCCAAAGGCCACCAAATTGACGTTGGCCCCGTTGAGCACCAGTTCGGCGCCCATCAGCACGCCCAGCGCGTTGCGCTTCGTCGCCATACAGGCGATGCCGGTAACAAACAGCACCGCCCCGACCGCCAGGTAATGCGCTACCGTGATTTGGCCCAACAAAGGCATCATCGCGTCCTATTCCCGTAATCTCAGGGCTCAGACGTACAGAATTCAGGTTTTGCCGAATCAAAGCCGGTCCATTTGGAAGGATATTGCTCGGCCAAATTTGAATTCTGTACGTCTGAGCCCGTTCTAGTCCCCGTCCGCCGGCCGTTTCGTGCGCGCCAGATAGGCCGCCCCGATCAGTACCACCAGCAGGTGCACCGAGACGATCACGAACGGCAGCAAGTACCCGCTGCGTCCATCCAACCGCACCCCCGACAGCGCCAGCCCGATTTCGGTCGTCGTGCTGGCATCGGCCGGCGGCAGTTCATGCGCCGGCGGAAGGCTCCAGCTTTCGACCATTAACGCCGTCCTCAGCAGCAGCAACAGCAACCCCCCGCCGACGAACAGCGTCAAGATCCACTCGCCGCCGCCCGTCTTCATCCGAATGAAATTGCTGCGGGCCGTGAGCATCACGCCAAACACCAGCAACACCAACGTGCCACCGACGTACAACATCAACTGCATCGCGCCGAGGAATTCTGCGCCCGCCAGAAAGAACAAACCCGCCACCGCGCCCAGCGACACAATCAGATAAAACGCCATGTGGACAATGTTCGGCGAGAACAATACGCCCAGCGCAAAACAGCACGAAATCAGGGCACACAGCCAGAAGAAGGTCGCTTGCCAGTCGATCGCGGCCAACATCGTTTCAGCCCCCAACCTTCTCGCGCATCGCCACCGCCTGCGGCGCACCCGCTGCCGACGCGGTCCGACCCAACTCGGCCTGCCCCTCTGCCGCCTCCGCCTTCAAGACCCAACCCTCGCGGACGCCTGCCACTCCGCTGCGGGTCACTGGCACGATATCGTTCGGGCCCCGCAGCCCGAGCAGTTGCCATGCCAGCACGCCTACGAAACAGATCGCCGCCAGCGGCACGCAGTACTTCAAGCAGGTTGTAATCACCTGGTCGATCCTCAGTCGCGGCAGTGTCCAGCGGACCCAAATCATCACGGTGACGCCGATCACGCCCTTCACAATCAGATTCACGCAACCGCCCAGGTTCGCCAGGTAGCCGGTCAACCGGAAGGCCGTTTCTTGCTGGCCGTACGACCATCCTAAGAGATCAAACACGGGGATCGGGCCGTGCCAACCGCCGAAAAACAGTACCGAACACAGGCAACTGACGAGGAACATCGACCCGTATTCGGCCATAAAGAAAAAGCCCCAGCGCAGACCGGAATACTCCGTGTGGAAGCCAGCGACGAGTTCGCTTTCTGCCTCCGCCAAATCAAACGGAGCCCGGTTGACGCTCGCCACACCGCAGGTGAAATAGATCCAGAAGGCGATGAACGTGAACGGATCGTGAAATACCAGCCAGTTGGTCATCCACCCCGCTTGCATGTTGCCAATGGCGATCAGGTCCAGCGTGCCGCACAGCAGCACGGGGATCACGACGCACAATTTGAGCGGTATTTCGTAGCTGACCACCTGCGCCGACTCGCGCATCGCTCCGAACAGCGACCACTTGGATCCCGACGCATAGCCCGCCAGGACCACTCCGAACACCTCCAGCGACAGCACGGCCAACACAAAAAAGACGCCGGTGTGGACGTGTCGAGCCACCCAGCCATCGGCAAAGGGCAGCGCAAGAAACGGGGTAAAACTCGATGTGAAGCTCAAGTACGGGGCCAAGCGAAATAGCATGGCATCGGCGTTGCCCGGCACCAAGTCCTCTTTTGTCAGCAGTTTGAGCCCATCGGCCGGTGACTGTAGCCAGCCGAATTTTCCACCTGTCCGAGCGGGACCCAGACGGTCCTGAATGCGTCCAGCGACTTTGCGCTCCATCCAAATGAAGACTGCCGCCCCAGTCGCCACCAGACCAAGCAGCAGCGCACTGTGCACCAAAGCGGCCAGGAAATACGCTAGCCACGTCGGCAAATGCAAGCTGGTATCCAGAAATTCGGCCACGGACTGCGGACCCCTGAGCTTCTTGCGGCGGATCGCAACCGCTGATCTTGTTGCTGACCTAGGAAGCCGAATTCTCTACCACCGCGCGGTTAACAGCAAGCCCCCGGCACTGGATTTTGGCTTTCCGGTCACGTGCCAAGCACCCGTCCAGGAACAACTGTGACCTCCGGATCTTCGATCAGGGGCGGCGCGTGATGGGGCTTGATGCGCGCGTCGATGACCAGCGAACCGCGGCAGCCCCAAGGTTTCTGCTGCGTGAACGATCGTTCGGTTGCGCTTACCGGATTCGTCAGGCCGCTGTCGCGTAACTTGGTCAATCACTACAATAACTCACGCGGCGGTGTCCGGGAACGGGCGGCAGCATCGGTCGCCGTCAGCGCTTTCATTCGTAGCCTGGCTCTCCGAGCCGTGCTGCGCGACCGGCACCCTCAACGAAACCACAGGACGAGGAGTTCGACAGCATGATTATCTCCCCCACGGATCTGGAAGTCACGGACCTCGAAGCGGACGCGATCGTTGTCGGCGTGGACGCCCAGGGAACGCTGACCAAGGAAGCGCAGGAAGTCGATGTCGCGACGGGAGGGATGCTGGCCCGGCTGGTCACGCAGGAGGAAATCTCGGGCAAGCTGGGCAAGGTTACCGTAATCCTCTCTCCGCCGGGCGTCAAGGCCGGCCAGGTGGCCGTCGTGGGCCTTGGCGAGAGCCGGCAGTTTGGGCGTGGTCAAGCGTTCCGCGCGGCGGCGGCCGCGGCGAAACGTCTGGCGGAACGGCCTCGTCGACGAGTGGCTTTCTTCCTGGGCGACGGCTGGACGGAGCAGCAAGTGGAAAGCGGCGTGTGCGGGGCGATGGTGGGCTGCCAGGGGCAGGACTTGTACCGCAGCGAGAAGAACCTGCACGCCATCGAAGAGATCCTCTGGGACGACGCCTACGAGGCAGTTCTCACGTCCGGCCAGATCCTGGGGGAATCCATCAATTTGACGCGGCAGTTGGTGAACGAGCCGCCCAGCCGGATCTACCCGGAATCGTTTGCCGCGGAGGCGGAAAAATTCGCCGAAGAGTCCGGACTGGAGATCGAAGTTTGGGACGAGCAACGCTTGGAGGACGAGCGCTGCAACGCCTTGTTGGCCGTCGCGCGAGGTTCAGCTCGGCCGCCTCGATTGGTGATCCTGTCGCACATGGGCGGCGATCCCGGCGATCCGATTTTAAGCTTGGTGGGCAAAGGGGTCACGTTCGACTCGGGCGGTTTGTCGGTCAAGACGACCGACAGCATGAAGACGATGAAATGCGACATGGCAGGCGCCGCGACCGTGTTTGGCGCGATGCAGGCCATCGTACGGTTGGAGTTGCCCATCAACGTCATTGGCTTGGCCGGTCTGGTCGAAAACATGGTCGGCGGCGATTCCTACAAGGTGGGCGACGTGATCAGCGCCCGCAACGGCAAGACGATCGAAGTGCTGAACACCGACGCCGAAGGCCGTTTGGTGTTGGCCGACGTCCTGGATCTGGCGATCGAAAGGCGAGCGGAGAAGATCATCGATCTGGCGACGTTGACGGGCGCCTGCATGATCGCTTTGGGCACCGACGTGGCGGGGCTGATGACAAACGATCAAGCCTGGTGCGACGCAGTGCGCGCGGCGGCGGACGACTGCGGCGAAGGCGTCTGGCAGTTGCCCATGTTTCCGGACTACTACGACGAGCTGATCCACAGCAAAGTCGCGGACATCAAGAACGTGGGCGAAGGCCGCTGGGCCGGCGCGATCACCGCCGCCAAGTTCCTGGAGCAGTTCGTCGGCAAGACGCCGTGGACGCACATCGACGTGGCCGGACCCGCTTTTCTGGAAAACCCGAAGCCCTGGCTGGACGCCGGCGGAACAGGCATGTTCGTGCGGACGCTGGTCGAGGTCGCGCGGCGGTGGAATGCGTGACGCGAGTGACGGTTCTTATGGTCGAAGGAGGCCGCTGTTCATGGTTTCCCGGTCAAGAAAGGGCTTTACGCTGGTCGAGTTGCTGGTGGTCATCGCCATCATTGGTGTTTTGGTCGCCCTGCTCTTGCCGGCGATTCAAGCCGCTCGCGAGGCCGCACGCCGGACCCACTGCACGAACAACTTGAAGCAAATTGCGTTGGCCGCACACACTTTTCACGACGCTTATCGTGTCTTTCCTCCTGGGACGTTGGGACGCCGGCCGCCGGCCCCACCCCCACCTTGCGACGAGACGGCGGACCCGGACCAAGCGGTCGGCACACTGCCGTACCTCTTGCCTTTCATGGAACTGCAAGCCGTTCGAGAGGAGATCGACATCGGACTGGACGTCAAATGGTATGCCAGTGACCCGAAGCCACCAGCACCAGCGAACACGCTGGGATTCTGGGAGACGGGGAGCAGTTGGACGATCGCCCAGGCGGACATCAGCGGGTTCCTTTGCCCATCCGCCAGTGAAAGGGGAGGCGGGCAATGCTTGTTTGGACATGTCACCTATGACTGCGGAACCAACTGCGGCGGTATTTGCGGTTTCATTTCCAGTTCGAGCGTCCTGGGAAGCACCAATTACATGCCCGTGGCTGGCGGCATGGGCCGACTCGGCAACAGCTGGGATGCCTGGGAGGGGATGTTCTACAACCGCTCGCGAACCAAATTGCGGGACGTGACGGACGGCACGAGCAACGTGTTGATGTTTGGCGAGCATGCGGGCGGCCACGACGCCAACAACATCCTGCGGTACGCCGCCGCCTGGATCGGCGCCGGCGGTTTGCCGACAGCGTGGGGCTTGAAGCCCGACCCCCGGACGGATCCCAATCGAACTCGGGCGAACTGGTACCAGTTTGGTTCGTACCACCCAGGTGGCGTTTTGTTTGCGATGGCCGACGGCGCAATCCGTTCCATTGCCATGGACGTCACTGATGATCCTCCCTTGTCAGGCGGGCCTAGTAAACGGTTCTTTCGAATGCTCAGCGCGATGAAAGACGGCGAGGTGGTTCCCAGCGATGTAGCGCAATAAGTGCCCGATCAGACGCTCCCCAAAGAGAAGAAGCTCGGCTTAACTGAAAACCCGGACTTTGGGAACCGAGTACTTCGGATCGGTCTCTTCATCAGAAAGGATAGCGTAAATGGGTTGGATGTTGAGAGTTTTTGCCCTGTGCATTGTTCTGAATTCGTTGGGCTGCGGCGAAGGCACAGGCGTCAGGAAACCGGAAAAGGCGGCGCCGCCGCCCACCGTGAAACCATCCCCGGTGGCGCCTCCCCCCGCGCCGTCGGTCCAGTGACGCTCATGCGACAGGGCGAAGATCTGCCGCCGCATTTTGCGACCGCCTGCGGTGCTTGTGCATCACCCGATTCGGCAGTGGTCCAGCATCGCCGCTGCGGTCATGACGTAACTGGCGTAGAAAGGGCCGAACTGAGCGTACCGGGCGCTGGCTTCGTCGAACCGCATGCGGTAGACGATTTCTGTCAGGAACTGCGGATTGCGGGCCCACAGCGTCACGCCCCACTCCCAGTCGTCCAAACCGACACCGACCGTGATCAGCTGCGAGACTTTGCCGGCGAACGCGATGCCGCTGCGGGCATGCTCCGCCATCATCCTGCTGCGCTCGGCAAACGGCAGCGTGAACCAGTTCGCGCCGACCTCGCGCCGCTTGTTCATCGGATAGAAACAGGTGGCCGGCCAGTCAGGAAAATCGGGCGTCAGACGCTGCCGGTTCATGGCCGGCAAGCGTGATTCGTACGCCTTGACGCGGGCCTTGAACTTCGGGTCGTCCTCGCGTTCTCCCTCCTGCAACAACCGCTCGGCGTACTGCTGCGCCGTGGGCACGTACTCGGAAACCTCGGTCACCGAGACGAAGGAGTACGTGGGCCGCAGCGCGGGGCCTAGGCGACCGGCCATCAGCCGCTGGTGGACCGCGTCGATCTTCAGCGGATGGGGGTCCATCAGCATCAAGCCGAAATCCGCCTTGTGGCCGCTGACGACGCTGGTCTCTAGCCGCGCAGCCGCGTCCGGGCCGGCCGGATCCAGGATCGCGATCATCTCTTGACGACCGGCTCGGACGTCCGTCTCCGCCATTTGCGCCAACACGCCGCGATCGAAGGCGTAGTACAGGTGGCTGCAGTGCCAGCCCTGGGTGGGCTCCAACGAGATTTCCTGGGACACGGAAGGATCAGGGTGACCGGTACTCATGCTATCGCAACTCCTAAACGCAGACGTCTGAACTTTGAACCACCCGCCCCCTGCCAGAGCCACGTGACCGCGGCGACGACCGCGGCCACGCCTGTGAATACCACCAGGCACAGCCCCGCCACCTGATCATCCACCCCGGCATGGAGCAACCCAAAAACGCGAATCGGCACGGTCGTCACGCCGGGCGGAACCACCAGAATGCTGCAGGCCAAGTCGCCGGCGGCGGCGGCAAACACGACCAACCACACGGCGGCCAAGCCAGCACGCCGCTGCGGCAGGGCAACCAGCCGGAATCGCGACCAGGCACCGGCGCCTTCGCATGCAGCGCTGTCCAAGCCGTCGTCGGCGACGCTCCGCAACAAATACCAGCAGCCCAGAATAGCCAGCGGCAAAACACGCACGAAGATGGCCAAAACGGGCGCGAAGACCGTACGGTCATACAGCCAGACCAGGACGCCCAGCCCCTCGCGATCCAACAGCCAGATGACGCCCAGTCCGATCAGCGGGCCGGGGAGCGCCAGTCCGGCGGCGGCCACAACCAGCGCGGGAACTGCCCGCCAACCGCCGCGCCGCGCCCACCAAGCCAAGCCGGCTCCGCACGTCACGGCACACGTCGCCGCCAACGTCCCCATCAGGAGCGTCCAGAACAGCTCCGCTCGAAATCTCGAAAGGCTGGACGCGATAACATGGAAGAAGTGCTCAGCGGACCACTGCCGTAGGCGGACATCACCGACTTGCTGCACGACCAGCCCCGCTTTGACCACCAGATTGGCCAGCGGAACTCCGGCCATCATCAGGCAGCACAACAGCACGGCGCCCGCCGCCGGCCGGCGGGCTCTCTTCAACCGATAACTCCGGGCCGGACGCTCGGGCGTCTGCAGGGTCGGAACGGCCCGCAGGGCTGCGGCAAATGCGACCAGGATCAGGGCCGATCCTGCCAGCATGCCCGGCACGGCGGCCTGCCCCGCCGCGGCGGGGCTGTCGCCCAAGGCAAAGCCCGAATACAGCTCTTCGGCGTACGTGCGAACGAGGAACAGATCCGTGACCGTCATCTCCACGGAGGTTGCCAGCAAGACCCACGCGGCGGCGATCGCTACACCGGCGGACATGCGCGGCAGGGTGACGTGGGCCAAGGCTTGCCACGCCGAACCGGCCAACAGGGCGTCCTCTTCCAGTTCCGGCTCGACGGTCCCCGCGGCGGCGCCTGCCAACAACACAACCCACGGGACAGCGGCGAGAGAGTGTACCCAAATAGCGCCGTACCACCCCGACAGCCACGGCGCCGCAGAAGACCCGCGGGAAAGGGAGTACCATCCCAATTGCCCCCAGCCCGCGTCCCAGGCTGCCGCTTGGAGATAAAGGGGCATGATCAACAAGCCGCCGGCAATGGCCAGCGCCAGTCGCCGGCCGGGCACGTCGGTCCGCCAAAGCAGGAAAGCCAAAGCGGTCCCCAGCGGCAGACTGATCGCGCACGAGCCTGCGGCCAGCAACAGCGTGTTGCGCAACAGCAACAGCTGCCGCGCATCATCGCGCAGCAGGACCGCCGCCGTCGCCAGGCAGGCGACCGCGAGGGCCAGCAGTAACCGGGGACGACTTCGCCACATGGCTTGGTTGTACCAAGGTTCACACGCGTCTCAAGACCGGCGGGAATAATTGGCCCGGTCGCTGGATCATTCTTGATGGAACGGACGTTGCCCGACGCGGCCTTTGGCCGCGACCGATGTGGGGTGCGGCGCCTCGTCGCCGCTTTGGCTGAACGGCAGCAGCGCTGCGGAACCAAGCGGTCGAAAAGTCGGAACCCCGTCAGTCCGAGACGGCGCTACGTCGGCTCCAAAGCGGCGACAAGGCGCCGCACTCCAAAGAGGTGCGCGCTCTGCGCGCATACCACGAAATCGAAAGCGTGTCACAGAAGGAGTGCAATCATGGTGCGCGCAGTTCTGGCCTGGGCGTGGATGGGCGGCCTGACGATCCTGGCAGCTGGTTGTGGTCAAGAAGGTGGCTCGGATGGCCTGTCGTCGAGCGCCACGACAACGCCCGCGGAGGTGGCTTCCGAGCCCGCGTTTTCCGCCTTGCCGCCGTCCGAGGCGACACCGCAAATCCCGCCTGCGGTCAGTCAGGGCCGCGGCCCTGGCCAAGCCGGCGACCGTTTCGACTACGTGGCGGAGAGCGACTTTCTGGCCGTCCGGGACGCTCCGTATTCCACGTTCTCAATCGATGTAGACACGGCTTCGTACACGAAAGCCCGTCAGTACCTGATGCAGCACGGCGCCCTGCCGCCGCCGGATGCGGTGCGGATTGAGGAGTTCCTGAATTACTTCGATTACGGCTACGCCCCGCCGACCGACGGGCAGCCCTTTGCGGTCCACGTCGAGACGGCCGGCTGTCCGTGGCGGAACGATCACCGTCTGGTGCGAATTGGGATCAAGGGCCGCGAGTTGCACGAAGACCGCCCGCCTGCCAATCTGGTGTTCCTGGTGGACGTGTCCGGCTCGATGGACGCGCCGAACCGCTTGCCCTTGGTCAAGCAGGGACTGGAAATGTTGACCGAGCGTCTGGAGGAGCGCGACCGCGTGGCGATTGTCGTGTACGCCGGCGCGGCGGGGCTCGTGTTGCCACCGACCAGCGCGGCGGACCGGCAGGCAATCCGGGCCGCGCTCCACCGCTTGCACGCGGGCGGCTCGACCAACGGCGGCGAGGGCATCGCCTTGGCCTACCGGACAGCCCTGGACAACTTTCGTCCCGGCGGCGTGAATCGCGTGATCCTCTGCACGGACGGCGACTTTAACGTCGGAACGACCAGCACCGGGGACTTGGTGCGGTTTGCCCAGCAGCAAGCGCAGGCCGGCGTCTTTCTAACCGTGCTTGGTTTCGGTATCGGCAACCACAACGACGCGTTGTTGGAGGAAATCTCCAACCGGGCCAACGGCAACTATGCCTTTATCGACTCGGTGACCGAGGCGCGGAAAGTCCTGGTCCAAAAACTGAGCGGCACGCTGGTGACGATCGCCAAGGACGTCAAGATCCAAGTCGAATTCAACCCGGCACGGGTCGCGGCTTATCGGCTGATCGGTTACGAGAACCGCCGCTTGGCGGACCGTGACTTCAACGACGACACGAAAGACGCCGGCGAAGTCGGCGCCGGCCACACCGTCACCGCGCTGTACGAAGTGGTCCCGCCCGGTGGGACCGGCGGAGCGGGGCCGCCGTTGCTGGACGAGTTCAAGTACCAGTCAGCAGCGGCGCCAAAAGCGGCGGACGCCGGCGATGAACTGTTGACCGTGAAGCTGCGCTGCCAGTTGCCGGAAGGCGGTCCCAGCGAGAAGTTGGCCGCTGCAGTCAAGGACTCGGGGCACCGCTTCGAGCAGGCATCCGGCGATTTTCGTTTCGCGGCTGCCGTCGCTTGCTTCGGCATGCGTCTGCGAGGTTCTCGCTACAGCGGTGCGGTCGACTACGCTGCGCTCGGCCGAATCGCCGCCGCCGCACTGGGCAATGACGAGTCCGGCTATCGCAGGGAATTCATGGAGATGGTCAGACAGGCGGCACGTTTGTCGGGCCAGGACGTGGCGGGCATACCGGACGTTCAACCGGCTGGGACGGCCTGGGCTCCACCGCGCGTCTGGCAGGCCATCGGACCGGCAGACATGTCTGGGGCCAGCCGCGCAGCGCGGTGGCTGATGCTGGCCTGCGGACTCGTCCTGGGCATCGCCCTGGCAAGCTTGGCGACGGGGATCTGTCTGGCGTTGCTGCTGCGGACCTCGACATCGGCTCTGGGCACCCAAGCGAAACCAGCCGGAAAGGGTACTTGTCAGGGCGTGGCGGCGGGGGCGGCAGACGGCGTAGCGGCGATGCGCGGGACGTTCGTCCGCTGACTGGCCAAACGCTGGGTTTCCACGATCTCGTCCAAGTGCGCGTCGATCGCGGATTGCCGCAGGCCCGGGTGGGTCAGCACCCAGGGCACGGTGACGGTGAAGGTGCTGCCTCGTCCCAGTTCGCTGACAAACGTGATTTCGCCGCCCAACAGCTTGCACAACTCCTTGACGATCGACAGCCCCAGGCCGGTGCCAGAGTATTCGCGCGTCAAATTCCGGTCGCCTACCGTCTGTGAACTCTGGCGAAATTTTTCAAAGATGATCTCGCGATCTTCTTCGGGAATCCCCACGCCGGTGTCCGCCACCGACAGCACCAGGTGATCGTCGGGGCTACGGCTGACCGAGACGGTGATCCTTCCGCCCTCCGGCGTGAACTTGATCGCGTTGGACAGCATGTTGATCAGGACCTGTTGGATCTTGCTCTGATCCTGGTACATCACCGGCAAGTCCGGTTCGACCTGGCAGATCAGGTCGATGTTCTTTTCTTCACTCAATCCGCGAACCATCTCGCACTGGGCGGTGACGACCGCGCCGATGCGGAATTCGGATAAACGCACGTCCATTTTGCCCGCCTCGATCTTGGCCAGATCGAGGATGTCGTTGATCAAGTCCAGCAGCAGCCTGCCTGATTTCTGGATGTTTTGGGCATAGCGTTTCTGCTTGTCGGTCAACGTGTCGATGCCGCCCAGGATTTCGGAGAATCCGATGATGCTATTCAGAGGGGTGCGGAGTTCGTGGCTCATGTTAGCCAGGAAATCGCTCTTCAGCCGGTTCATCTCGTACAGCTGCATATTCAGTTGGGCGAGTTGATCGACCTTGGCGTCCAGGTCTGCATTGACCTGGCGCAGTTCGTCCTGCGCGTCTGTCAGGTGCCTCAGCATGCGGTTGAAGGCGGAAGCCAGTTCCTCGAATTCGTCATTGGTCGCGATTTCCGCCCGCAATTGCGTGTTGCCCCGGCTGATTTGCTCGCTCACATCCCGCAGATGTTTCAGGGGCTTGACGACCACGTAGTGGATAATCACATACAAGATGACCATCGCGAAAAACACCGTCAGAATGCCGATCGCAGTCAGCAGGGCGCGATTCCACGTGATGGCCTCCTGGGTCTCGTGGTCCGAAATGTCCACCTTGACGACGCGGAACGGCAGCCTGCCTTGATCCAGCGGCCTGTCGGCTTGGGTGAAGGCATCGACGCCTTCAAAGCCCAAGTGACAGCGGCCACAGCTTTCCTTCCAGTACACAGGCTGGTAGTAGTAGATCTTCTCGTCGGAGGGCACCGGCTGGAATTTGTAGACGACTTGGATTTCGGGAGAACTCGTGGCGCTGCTGGGCGGCGTCGCCACGGGCGATTCGGGGTTCAGCCCCGCTGCCGTGTCCGCGGGCCCCGCTCTGGCGGCGTGTTCCGCAACGCCGCCTTCAGCGTGTTGGAACTGACTCTTCATTTGCTGTTGGAGTTTCGCCTTCAGTTCCAGGAGAATTTTTTTTTCTTCCTCGTTGGCCGGAAGTTCCGTGCTGGGCGTGTCCTCCAATGCCAGGATTTTCCATTCGTATTTCTGCGTCTGAATGTCCCGTGCAAGTTCCGCGGCCATTTCGCGGAGCGCCTTGGCGTGCTGTGGGTCCGTATCGGGGTCCGAGGCTTCCCACTGCTCCCAGTGGTAACGCAACAGCGCGGCGTCGACCAAATCGCGGCTCTTGCGGATAGCGGTCCCCTCGACGAGGCCTTCCGCAATGTGCTCCACCCACCAGAACGTCACGGCCAGAAGCAAGCTGAGGCCGGCGACGAAAAGAAAGCGGCACTTTCGCTCTAAGCTGGTTTCGCCGATGACTCGTTTGATCGAGCGATGAGACATGACGCTGTGACTGGCGTGGCTTCCGGAAGTTGCTTGCAGCCAAGATTTTACCGTTTTTCTCGCGATTCGCTAGGGCAAAAGAACCAGTTTGCGTAGAGCGCACCACTTGACAACTTGGGGCTGCGAGAATTAGCAAAATCACTATACTGTGAGTTTTCTTGAAGCCAGCGTTTACGAACGCGCCTTCCCTGGCAAGCCAAGAAGCCGGGCTTTTTCCGAGAAGCCGGGCATCTGAAGATGCGAACACGCTATGACTTGACGCTGTAAAGAGGAACCCCATGAGCCAACAATCTCCCGCCGAGCCAACCCCGCCAACCCCGGCCATTACGCCGCCCCCCCCACCACCGGAAGTTGAAATCGTGAGCGAACTTAGCTCCCAGGCCCTGTTCGACAAGTGCAACGCCTTGTCGAGGAATCTCTGGTGGACTTGGCATCCGGAAGTCCACAGCCTGTTTCGCGACCTCGACCCGATCCGCTGGCGGCAGTTGGATCACAATCCGATCGCCCTGTTGCGAGAATTCACGCCGGAGCGGCTGGCAGCGCGGGCTTCCGAGATGGTGCTGCACAGCCGCATCAACTACCACTACCGCCGATTGAAGGAGTATCTGAGCGATCGCCGTCGCACGTGGGGCAAGACCCATGCCAACATCCTGGGCGCTCTGCCGGCGGCTTACTTTTCGGCCGAGTTCGGCATTCACGAATCGATCCCGGTGTATTCGGGCGGTCTGGGGGTCTTGTCCGGCGACCACATCAAGAGCGCCAGCGGATTGGGCGTTCCCCTGGTGGGTATCGGCCTGTTCTACAGCCAGGGTTACTTCAAGCAGCACCTCGACCTGAACGGATGGCAAAGCGAGGAGTATCTGGAGACTCACGTCGAGAATCTGGCGATGGAGTCGGCGAAGGATCCCGCTGGCAAACCGGTCACGGTGCAGATCGACACTCGCAACGGGCGGCTGCTGGCAAAGGTCTGGCAGTTGCACGTGGGACGCGTAGAACTCTATCTACTGGACTGCAACGTCGAAGGGAACCGGCCTGAAGACCGGGAATTGACCAGCCGCTTGTACGGTGGTGACGATCGGATTCGAATTCGTCAGGAACTGGTACTGGGCGTCGGCGGCGTCAAGACGCTGCGGGCACTGGGCATCACGCCCGGCGTGTACCATTTGAACGAGGGGCACAGTGCCTTTGCCCCGCTGGAAGTGATTCGCCAGCGCATGCAGGACGACGGACAGCCCTTCGACGAAGCCCTCCGGACGGTGGCCAGCCAGACCGTCTTCACCACCCACACGCCGGTTCCGGCCGGGCACGACCGGTTTCACGGGGGGCTGGTGGAAGAGCATCTCGGCCCCTTGCGCGATCAGCTGGGGATTTCTTACGAACAACTGATGGGACTGGGACGCGTCGATCCGCAGAACCCGAACGAGACGTTCTGCATGACGGTTCTGGCACTGAAGGTCTCGCGCAAAGCCAACTCGGTCAGCCAGTTGCACGGGCGCATTACGCGGCGGATGTGGGCCCACCTGTGGCCGTGGCGCGAGGAGGAGGAAATCCCCATCGGGCATATCACCAACGGTGTCCACATCCCGAGCTGGCTGGCCTGGCAGATGCGTCAGCTGTACGATCGTCATTTCCCCGAAGGCTGGATCTACGGCATGGGCCAACCGGAACCCTGGCAGAACATCCACCACGTCGATCCGGGCGAGTTGTGGGAGACCCATAACTCGCTGAAGAACCTGTTGCTGGCGTTCGTTCGCCGCCGCGTCAGCCGTCAATGCCGGCGGCGAGGTGAGCCGGATGACGTGGTCGAAGCCGCGCGGAACCTGCTGAATCCGGCGGTCCTGACGATCGGCTTCAGCCGCCGCTTTGCCACCTACAAACGAGCCACGCTGATCTTTACGGATCGCGACCGGTTGGCAGCCATTTTGAACAATCCGGAGCGGCCCGTCCAGCTGATCTTCGCCGGCAAGGCGCACCCCAAGGATGAGCCCGGGAAACGGCTCATTCAGAGCATCGCCAACATGCGGCACGATCCTCGCTTCAAGGACCGCATCGCCTTTATCGAGGACTACGACATCAACGTCTGCCGGCACATGATTCAGGGAGTCGACGTGTGGCTGAACAACCCGCGGCGGCCCTTGGAGGCTTCCGGCACCAGCGGTCAAAAGGTGGTGCTCAACGGGGGCCTGAATCTGTCCATCCTGGACGGCTGGTGGGCGGAAGCCTACGACGGGTCAAATGGGTTTGCCATCGGCAAAGGCCGCAGCCACGTGCACGACGAGATTACGGACCGCCGAGATGGCGAATCGCTGTACGAGGTGTTGGAAAAAGAAGTCGTCCCGACGTTCTACGATCGCGACGCGGATGGTCTGCCACGACGCTGGATCGAGATGATGATGAATTCGATCAGCACGCTGGCTTGGCGGTTCAGTGCTCATCGCATGGTCATGGATTACACCCGAACGATGTATGTCCCGGCAGCTGGTGGAGTCAGCTGCGATATGGATCGGCGATAGAAAGGGCTTGAATTGTCACGAACCGCTGATCGACGAGACCGCTTGCGCCGTTTGATGCGTCGCACGGGCGCCGACGCGCTGCTGGTAACGCACCCGGCAAACGTAACGTACCTCACCGGATTCACCGGCGATTCCAGTTACCTGTTGCTGATGGCGCGTCAGGAAATCATGATCAGCGACGGCCGTTATGCGCAGCAATTGGCGGAGGAGTGTCCGGAATTGGACACGGAGATCCGCCGGCCCGGCGTGGAGATGCTGCCGACGGTTGCCAAGGTAGTGGGAATTGCGAAACTGCGCAGCTTGGCGATCGAGGCCGCGTCGATGACGGTCGGCTTCCGAGAAGGGCTTTCCAAGCAGTGTCCCCATGTCGAATTCGTGTCCACGGAGGCCTTGGTGGAGGGGTTGCGTGAAATCAAAGACCGGGACGAAATCGCCCAGATTCGCGCCGCCATCGAGTTGGCCGAGCGGGCGTTTGCGGTGGTGCGAGCCGGTTTGCGTCCGGATCACACCGAGAGAGAAATCGCTCACGACCTGGAGCATCAGATTCGTTTGTTCGGCGGGACGGGCTGCAGTTTTACTCCCATTGTGGGCGTAGGACCACGTGGCGCCTTGCCTCATGCCCGGCTGTCGAAGCACCGGGTAGAGGAAAGCGACTTTGTCCTGATTGACTGGGGGGCTCGCGGCGAGCTGTACGTAAGCGACTTGACTCGCGTCTTGGTGACCGCTAGAATCTCGCCCAAACTTGAACGCGTGTATGGAGTTGTGTTGCGAGCGCAGGCGGCGGCTATCGCCGCCATCCGGCCTGGAGCGGTGCTGAAAGATGTGGACGCAGTCGCCCGCAAAGTAATCGAGGACGCGGGATTCGGCAAGTATTTCACGCACGGCTTGGGGCATGGAATCGGGCTGGAGATCCACGAGGGTCCCCGGTTTGCGCCCAACCAGGACCGGGAACTGAAGGCGGGGATGGTCGTCACGGTCGAGCCGGGTATTTACTTGCCGCATTGGGGCGGTATCCGGATCGAAGATGATATCCTGGTGACAAGGACCGGCTGCGAGGTGCTGAGCCGCGTGCCGAAAGAACTCGGTGACGGCGCGCTGCAGTAAGGGGATTTCCGGGACGTGGCGCGGGCGACAAGCCAACACAGCGCCAGGTGGGTCGCGTCCCAAGCGTTTTTCGGGCGGATGCCCGTGGAGAGATCTATGGCCGAATCGGATGCAAGACAGGACGACATCTTCGAACTCGACCGCATTCGTCGTTTGATCGAGTTGATGAAAGAACACGAACTCAGCGAGATCGATCTGCGCCAGTCCCAACAGCGGATCCGTTTATGTCGCGGTTCCGCCGCAGATCCGCAAGCCTACAGCTTGGCGCCCCCCCCGGCGACTGCCGCTCCGCTTCAGCCCTCGGCGGCGCCTGCGATCGCGGCGGCAGGCGACGATGCTCACGTCCTGTACATCAAGAGTCCGATGGTGGGCACCTTTTACTCGAAACCGAATCCCAACGCGGAACCGTACGTCCGCGTCGGCGACCATGTCGATGAAGCGACGACCGTCTGCATCATCGAGGCCATGAAGGTGTTCAACGAAATCCCCGCCGAAGTCGCCGGCCGCATCGTGGCGGTGCTGGTCGACGACGAGGAACCCGTGGAATTTGGCCGTCCGCTGTTCAAGTTGGATACCAGGAAGTAGACCGGACGGCAGGGGCCCGTTTCCTATGTACAAACGCATCCTGATCGCCAATCGCGGCGAGATCGCCCTCCGCATTATCCGCGCGTGCCGGGAACTGGGCATCGAGACCGTGGCCATTTACAGCGAGGCCGACCGCGGCAGCGCCTATTTGGATCTGGCAGATGAGGCCTATTGCGTGGGGCCGGCCAAGAGCGCTCTGAGCTACCTGAAGATCGACCGCGTGATCAGCGCCGCCGAGGTGGGCAACGTCGAGGCAATTCATCCCGGCTACGGCTTCCTGGCCGAAAACGCGCACTTCAACGAGATCTGTCGCAGCTGCAACATCGACTTCATCGGGCCTGCGCCCGAAGCCATGCAGAAACTCGGCGACAAGAACGCGGCTCGCAGCATGGCGCGGGACGCCGGCGTGCCGGTGGTGCCCGGCAGCGAGGGTTTGGTCGAGGACGAGAACCAGGCCTTGAAGATCGCCCACCAGATCGGCTTCCCGGTACTGATCAAAGCCACCGCCGGCGGCGGCGGCAAAGGCATGCGCGTGGCCGGCAACGACCTGGTGCTGAAGACGGCTTTCGTGCAGGCTCAGGCCGAGGCCAAGGCAGCCTTCGGCAACGCGGGCGTGTACGTGGAGAAGTTCATCGAACGGCCCCGGCACATCGAAGTCCAGGTCCTGGCCGACCTCCACGGGAACGCAGTCCACCTCTGGGAACGCGATTGCTCCACGCAGCGCCGCCATCAGAAACTGATCGAGGAAAGTCCCGCGCCCAATCTGCCTGACGACAAACGCAAGAGCATGTGCGAAGCGGCCGTGCGCCTGATCCAGTCGGCGGGCTACACCAATGCCGGAACCGTCGAGTTCATCCTGGACCAGAACCACAACTTCTACTTTATCGAAGTCAACGCGCGGATTCAGGTCGAACACCCCGTCACCGAGATGGTGACGGGCATTGATTTGATCAAGTCGCAAATTGCCGTAGCGGCCGGTGAACCGCTCCCGTTCCGCCAGGAGGAGATCTGCAGCCGCGGAGTCGCCGTCGAGTGCCGCATTAACGCCGAAAATCCCGACCGCAAGTTCCGGCCCAGCCCCGGCAGGATTGAAAAGATGTTCGTGCCCGGCGGACCCGGCGTGCGCTTCGACTCGCACGCCTATCCCGGCTACATCGTGCCCGCCGCCTACGATTCCATGATCGGCAAATTGATCGTGCACCAGCCGACTCGGTCCGCCGCGATCGCCTGCATGATTCGGGCGCTGGACGAGTTGCGGATCATGGGCATCGACACCACGGCATCCTTCCACCGCCGGGTCTTGTCCCACAACGAGTTTGTCAAGGGCGAAGTCGATACGGGCTTCGTGGAACGGACCTGGTTTGCGTGATTTGTCACGCTGCTTCGTCCCGCCAACGATCCGCGTTCTTCTTTCTGACGCTGAATCCGGTTCGTTCCCGCCGAATCAGCCAGCGGCTTTCGCGCCCGCCAATGTGACATTTCCCAGTTTCACTCGTCCTAGAAGGGTATCCGGTTAAGAAATCGTTAACGGGCTGGCAGCAATGACGCAGCACAAGCTCCAAAACAACCGCTTCGAGTTCAAATACGTCATCGACGAGCAGCGTGCGCGCGCGATGCGGGACTACATCCGCGGGTACGTGGAGCCGGACGAGCATGTGCAGGATCTGCGGAACTGTTCGTATCCCGTCCACAGCCTATACCTGGACGCACCTACGCTGGTGCTCTATCGCCAAACCACGCTAGGACTTAAGAATCGGTTCAAGCTGCGGATCCGGTTCTATGACGACGTCCCGACCCACCCCGCGTTCTTGGAAATCAAACGCCGGTTGAACGACGCGATCCGCAAGGAGCGGGCTGCGATCACACGGGCAGGAGTCGACCGCTTGCTGAAGGGGCGGCCCCTTGATCCCTCGGACCTCGTCCCTGCCAACGGCAATGGCCGGGCCGGGGCCGCCCTGGAGCGATTCTGCCATCTGGTCGAAGAACTCGGAGCTCAGCCGGCTGCCTATGTTTCCTATGTGCGTGAAGCGTACGTATCCCCCGGCAGTGAACCGCTGCGTGTGACCTTCGATCGCCAGATCCGGGGCACGGCGTTCGATTGGCGGATGGGGCTGTCGCCGCCCACGACGGGCGTCGCGGCGAACGTCCACGGCGTCGTGCTCGAACTCAAATTCGTCGATCGTTTTCCACACTGGATGCGGGACCTGGTGTGGGCTTTCGACCTGCAGCGGCGTTCGGTGGCCAAGTACGTGTACTGCGTGGCGGCACTGGGGCTCCGCCCCGGATGCTGGCTGGAGGCGCAGGCGAGTTTTCGACTAACAGGCCGCTCCGGGTGCGGGCCGCCGGTGACGGCATACGGAGTGTGCTGTGATTCTGTGGGCTTCCCGTAGCATGGCTCTCCGAGCCGTGGAATTTCCTGAAGGGTCACGATGTGCATGGCTCGGAGAGCCGTGCTACGAAGAGAATGACAAACTGCACGGCTCGGAGAGCCATGCTACGAGAAGAACCGGGAGTTGACGCGATGAACCAATGGGTCAGTCTTTTCTTCGACGGCGACTACGGCGGCACGCAGTACGGTCCGGGGAGCACCGGACTGATCATCCTGCTGTCCCTGATCGTGGGCCAGTTCGTCGGCTGGATCTACATGGGGACGCATCGCGGGCTGTCCTACTCGCAAACGTTCGTGACTTCACTGGTGCTCATCCCCGTGCTGGTCGCCGTGATGATGGTCCTGATGGCGGGCAGCATCGTGGTGGCCTTCGGCCTGCTGGCGGTGTTTGCGGTGGTCCGGTTTCGCAACGTGTTAAAGGACACCCGCAATACGGCGTTCATACTCTGGGCCATCACCGAAGGCCTCGGGATCGGCACGCTGCGGTACTCGACGGCGATGATCGCTGCCCTTGGAATCGCCGCGGTAGTGGTCTATCTGCGGCTGACCGACTTCGGCAGCCGGCACCGCTACGATGCGGTCTTGAACTTGCGTCTGAGCGGCGATCCCGTGGCCGGGGTGGCGGCGCTGCAGGGCGTCCTGCGGCGTTACAGTTCTCGCGTGCTGCTGACCAACGAGCGCCGCCATACGGACGAAGGCGTGGACCTGTCGTACCGCCTGTTGCTCCGCGATGTGCGGCGCGACGGCGAATTGAAATCCGACCTGGACCGGATGGCCGGCTTGGAGCAAATCCACCTTCTCTTAAGAACCGATGAATCCGAGATATGATTCTGCGGAACGTTGATACCATCCCGACACCTCTCGTCCAGCGATTGCACCGCGTGCGGCAATCGGTGCTCCCGGTGATCTGTTTTTGCGGTTGCGTGGTGGGGGCGTTGTGGTTGTGGGACCGGGAGGGTCAGATGCCCAACGCGGTGGGCGAAGTGGAAGCGGTGCGGATCGATGTCGCGGCACCGGCGGATGGCATTCTCGCGACGCTGCCGCGAGGGCCCTGGGCTCTGTTCGACCGGGTCGAGGCGGAGACCGTCCTCGCCCGGCTGGACGATCGGGCCGTCCGCGCCGAGATGGCCACGCTGCAAGCCGAGGTGGCACGGCTCCGCAGCGAAGTCGCGGCGGCCGCCGAGCAAATCGCCTTGGACCAGGCCGGACGCGAGCACGACTACGACCGCGAGGCCCGCCGGCTGGCGTGGCAGGTCCAACAGCACCGGCTGGACCTGCTGGACCGCCGCACCGTGATCGAGACGGATCGCGCCGAAGAATCGCGGCTCGATACCGAATTGGCTTTCCTCGAACCGTTGCGAGCCAGGGGCACGGTGACGGAACTGCAGGTCACGGACCAGCGTTTGCAGCGCGAAGTCGTACAGCGGCGGATCGGTGAGAACGAACGCTCGCTGGCCGAGGCCAAGGAGCAGTTGGACAAAGTCGTGGCCGCGTTGCAGGCGTATCCCGTCAACCATCCGGCCGACGTGGACAAGTTGGTCGAGCCGCTGGAAGCCGCCATTACGGTGGGTGAGCGGCAATTGGAGCAATTGCAGGTGCAACTCGAATCCCTCGTCGTGCGGGCCCCGCTGCGCGGCACCATCTGCGCCATTCACGGCTGGCCGGGCCAGCAGGTTCGCGCCGGGGATCCGATCTTCACCGTGGCCGCAGAGGAGGGTCGGTACATCGTCAGCTACGTCCGCCAGGAGCAGCGGATTCGTCCCGCGGTCGGGATGCCGGTTGCCGTCCGGATCCGCGGCTCCCGAACGGCCCCCGTCACGTCGCTGGTCGAACGTGTCGGGCCTCAAGTCGAACTCGTGCCGCCCCACCAGCTGCGCGACCCGAAACTGCAGGAGTGGGGCCAGCCGGTCTGCATCCAGCCGCCGCCGCAGTTGCACCTCCGGCCGGGCCAACTCATCGACGTGACGTTTCAACGAATCGGGGACAGCTCTGCCCTGTGAACAACTCCATGTCACACGCACGCCAGATACTCGTTGGCCTGCTCGTCTTGGCCGCCGCCGGTCCGCGTTCCGGCCCCGCTCAAGAGCCAACAACAACCGACGCGTTGTCGACACAACAGGGCGCGAGGAACATCGACCGAGTCGGCTTCCCGGAGCCCTCGGGAATCTGCTATCACACGCTCCGTGGCACGCTCTTCGTTGTAGGCGACAAAGGCGACGTGGGCGAGATGAACACGGAGGGCACGTTCCTGAGGACGACCCGGCTGCAGCAGCGCGACTTGGAAGGAATCACCCACGATCCTGCCAGCGGTCTGCTGTACGTGGCCGTCGAGGGTGCGGAGGACATTTTGGAACTGGACCCGGAGACCCTCGCCGTCGTGCGGACGTTCTCGATACCCAGAAAGCTGAACGGCAGGACGGTTCTGAAGAAAGGCCGCGGCGGGATTGAAGCCATCGCCTTTGTTCCCGAGCCCGCGCATCCGGAGGGAGGCACGTTCTACGTGGGAAACCAAAGTCTCGATCCGAGCAGCCAAGACGACCTGTCGGCCGTGTTCGAGGTGGAGGTATCTCTGAAGACCAAGACGACGGCGGCCAGCCACGCGAAACTGCTCCGCTGCTTTGACGCCGGGATCGACGACCTCTCCGACCTGCACTACGATCCCGCCTCCGACCGCCTGTACTTGATCAGCGACAAGGCCGACAAGCTGCTGGCCCTTTCGCGTGCCGGCAAGCGTCTGCAGTTGTGGCAGCTGCCAGGGGACAAGCAGGAAGGCTTCACCATGGATTCCCACGGCTACGTCTACATCGCTCAGGACTCCGGCGGCATTGTCAAGCTCCCGTGGCGCGACTTAGCACCGGCGAATCAACAACTGCCGCAACTTCACTGTAGCCCTCACGCTCCGCGTGATGATCGCAAACAGAAACTGGACAGTTATTGATTCGCCGGTCCATGACTTGCCAATTGGGGCCGTCTTCAACCTCCAGCGGGCAGCTATTTCTGGCTTTTCGCCAATCGTCCGTTGCGCCGGCTAAGTGGAACAGTCCTTTCAAGATAGGGACTGTTCACAGACGACGGGGTCTTGGTTATGTGGCGAATATATAGCTGGAAACTGGCAGATCGTTACCGGGACCGATTCCAGGGTGCAAAGTTCTCGGTGAAGGCGAAAAAACGAGGGCGTCGCTCGCTGCGATTTGAGACCCTCGAATCGCGGCTGGTGCTGGACGCGGCACCGGTCATCAGCGAGGTCTGGGCCGACTTCGAGCTGGACGCGAACGGCGAGGACGTCCAGCTCGTCAGCCCTCTCGGCCAGGTCGTGTCCGAAAGCGACCTCGATCCGGCCCAACAGACAGATTCCTCCTCGGGCACCGGTCAGGCCGCGGAGGGAGAGGGCCTACCGGCTTCCTGGACGAATCCCCAGGAGCCGCTGGACGTGAATGACGACTCCTTCGTCACTCCCATCGACGTCCTGCTGGTCATCAATACGCTGAACTCGGATGGTGCGCACCAATTGAACGCACCGAGTTCGAGCGACGCACCGCCTCCCTATCTCGATGCTTCGGGTGACGGCTATGTCACCGCGATGGACGCGCTGTTGGTGATCAACTACTTGAATGACCCCCACGACGATTCCGGCACAACCGACATCAAGCTCCAGGGCAGTTCGATTGCCATCGAAGGAAGCGGGGCGACGGCTGTGGGCAGTGTTGCGACCATCACGGCCGCCGGCAAGTACAGCATCAGTGGCACGTTGACCGACGGGCAGGTCATCGTCGACACGATGGACGACGGACAGGTGACGCTGATTCTGAACGGAGCGAACATTACCTGTTCGCATAGCTCTCCCATCTACGTTGCCAACGCGGACAAGACGGAGATTACCCTGGCCACGGGTACTCAGAACAAAATCACCGACGGGACCTCGTACCCCTACGCAACAACCGAGGATCCCAATGCGGCGATCTTCAGCCATGACGATTTGATCATCAGTGGCAACGGGTCACTGACGGTCGATGCCAAATTCAACAACGGCATCACCAGCAAGGATGAACTCACGATCGCTGGCGGCACCCTCACCGTCAGCGCCGTCAACGATGGGATCAAGGGCCAAGACAGCATTACGATCCAGGCCGGCACTACCATCACGGTCACGGCGGGCGGGGACGGCTTGCAGTCCAGCAACGAAGAAGATCTGTCCAAGGGAGTCGTGGTGATCGAAGGCGGCACGCTCAAGATTACCGCCGGAGCAGACGGTATTCAGGGGGAAACCCAGGTTCTCATCGAGGGCGGCACTATTTCCGTAACTTCAGGCGGAGGTAGCACGAGCAGCAGTAGTACCGTCGACAGCACCAAGGGGATCAAGTCCTCCACCGACATAAGCATCAGCGGGGGCGTCATTGACGTGAACTCTCGTGACGATGCTCTCCACTGTAATAACAGCTTGACGATCGATGGTGGCACGCTCACACTGGCCACTGCCGACGACGGCATCCATGCCGATTCCGCGATCACGATCAACGGCGGGAACGTCAACATCACTAAATGCTACGAGGCCATTGAAAGCAAGGACATTACGGTCAACAACGGAACCATCCATCTGGTCAGCAGCGATGACGGCTTCAACGTCTCCGACGGCTCGGGCGGTGGAATGGGTGGGCCGGGGACGGGCGGCGCGTGGGGAGGCGGAGGCACCATCGCCGGCTCTCTAAACATCAACGGCGGATACATTGTGGTCAACGCCCAGGGTGACGGTCTTGATTCCAACGGCAACATCAACGTGACCGGCGGCACGATCATCGTACATGGCCCCACTCGGAACGATAACGGCGCTTTGGATTGTAACGGGACCTTCCTCATGTCCGGCGGTTTCCTGGTCGCAGTTGGCAGTTCCGGAATGGCAGAGACGCCCGATGACTCCTCCACGCAGGAGGTGCTGGCGGGGTCTTACGGGTCCGCACAAGCCGCAGGCACCCTGCTGCACGTCGAAGCGCAAGACGGCACCGACATCCTCACGTTTGTCCCGGCCAAGGCGTATCAGTCCCTCGTGATCTGCTCGCCACTGCTGAACAAGGGGACCACCTACGACGTCTACTCCGGAGGAAGTTCCACGGGCACGCTCGCGGACGGACTCTACTCCGGCGGAACCTACACACCCGGCACGCTGCTCGGCAGCCTCACGATTTCGTGACAGGAACCCTTCAGAAGCGAAATCCCGACCTCAGCCCCACGGTGATCATGGCTTTCCGGTCCAGACTTCCCGACAGGAGGCAGCGGACCGGCGTCTTGCGTCCGTTGCACGATCGGCAGTTTCCGGGAATCCGTATTCAGCGTCAAGACAAGTCAAGTGGATGGGGCTCTCTAACGCAAGACAGGCTGCCTCGCAATCCTTGCAGGCCCGCGTTCTCCTCGCTCAACACCTCGGTTCGAAGCACCGAAACGTCGTCGGGTGCGGTGATGCCGAGCTTCACGCGGCCCCCGCTTAGCCGCAGGACGGTCACGACGACCGTGTCCCCGATAGCGATCCGTTCCCCCGTTTTGCGCGACAGCACGAGCATGTTGCCAACTCCGTTTCTTCAGATGGCGTCCCCCTCCGCCCTAGAAGGCCGAAAAGGCAGGGCGATTGTCACGGTCTCGTGCCGCAAATCAACGGCACCCACCTTGCCATCGGCTCCAGATCGCAGCAACGAGGCGTGACGTCGCCGCCGAGAATTCGTCCCTGGAAAGATAGAGAACCCTCTTGAGAGAGCAAAGCGACAGATCCGCGAGACATCCATCTTGTGCAAAGTCCCGATCGCCGATCATCGCAAACGGCTGAACCGCGGCGTCGCGCCGGTCGACTTGCAGATGGCCGGCTCGCGGCCCAGTCCGAGTTCCGCTCTTGCGTCGGCGGGAAGGGACTCAAGGAACAGAGCTACAAGAACATCCCAACGGAGTTACCCATGTTCAGATTTACGTCGCCACGAAAGCGTCACCGCCGACGGATTGCGCGTTGCAGTTCCCGTACGGCCCGTCAAGACGGCAAACGTCTCTTCTTGGAGACGCTGGAGCCGAGAATGGTCCTGTCGGGCACGAGCACCGCCCACTTGACGATCTTTGCGGATGGCTCGCAGGTCGTGATACCGGCCCACGTCGGCGTCCAGTCGGACGGCAGCACGGCGGCGGCCTACACCACCGACACCTCCGGGACACTCACGCTGGAATCGGCAGGCGCCCAGACACTGGGCGATTTCTTCGATACCTGGCGCACCGACGCGGGCTTGGCCGGGAACGATTCCAGAGCGGTCTTCAGCAGCACGCAATTGCTCGACCACGTCGCCGATGCCACCAGCGCTGTCCAGATGTTCGTCAACGGCCAGATCTCGACGGAGTTCGACGATTACGTCCTCCAGGACGGCGACGAGATCGTCCTCGTCTACGGCTCGAACCCGGTCATCTCCCTGAATACGAACTTCGGTCCGATCGTCATCGAACTGTTCAAATCGGAAACGCCGGGAACAGTCCAGAACTTCCTGAACTACGTCAACGACGGCGACTTCGACAATTCGATCTTTCATCGCTCGGTGACGGATTTCGTGATCCAAGGCGGCGGGTACACGACCACGTCCGCGACGTTCTCCAGCACGAGCCAGTTCACCGAGGTCCCGGCGGACGCGGCGATCACCAACGAACCCGGCATTTCCAATGTCCGCGGCACAGTCGCGATGGCCAAATTGAGCGGCGATCCCGACAGCGCGACCAGCCAATTCTTCGTGAACCTGAGCGACGACAATACCTTCCTGGATTCGGAGTCCTACGACGCTTTCACCGTTTTTGGCCAGGTGCTGGACATGACGGCCGTGGACGAGATCGCCGCGCTGCCGATCGACACCAGCCATGCCTCGCCGTTTGCCGAGTTGCCGCTGAGCGACACGAACCAATTGCCGGTGGTCCAGTCGATCGCGGGCCAAGCCGAGTTGACGGGCGTCAAGTTTTGGGACGAGAACGCCAATGGTGTGCGCGACAGCGGCGAGTCGGGGATCGCGGGCGTGACGGTCTTTTTGGACAGCGACAACGATGGCACGTACGACGCCGGCGAAAGGGCGACCACGACCGACGCCGACGGCCGATTCTTGTTGTTGGCCGAGCCGGGAACGCACACGGTGCGCGCGCTGCTTTCCGGCGATGCCTACGCGACGCTTCCCAGTTCGTCCAGCGGTTACACGGTCACCACCACGATCGGCAGCGAAACACAGTCACTCGATTTCGGAGAGGCAGAGGGGGACACCAGCGACACCGATACCACGGATACGGACACCAGCGACACGGACACCAGCGACGTGGAGACCACCGAGACGTCCAACGCCACCGGTGACAGCGTCCTCTCCGGCTGCGTCTTTTTGGACATGGACGGGGACCGCCTGCACGGCACGGCCGAAATCGGCGTGCCGGGCGTGCTCATCACGCTGACCGGCACGGATACGTCTGCCGCGTCGGTCAGTCGGACCGCGCTGACGCAGAGCGACGGGTTGTACTCCTTCGCCGACCTGCCCTCGGGAACCTACGAACTCACGGAAAGCCAACCTCAAGCGCTGCTGGATGGCGACGATTCGACATCGGCGGATGGCGCCGTCACCAACGATGACCAGTTCACCAATCTTGTGGTGGGCGACGGGGAAGAACTCAGCGAAAACAACTTCGGCGAACGTGGCCTGCGGGCGAGATTCATCACGATCGCGTGGTTTCTCGCCTCCACTCCGCCCGTGGATCAGATGCTCCGCGAAACCGTCGCCTGGGGCGAAGAATTGGCCGGAAACACGAGTTTGGCCGAGGCGATTCGTAGCGAGAGTTCGGAAGTTCCCAGCGACGTCAACGTCACTCCCGTCGCGGTGGCCGACTCGTACACGGTCGCGCAGGACGGCGTGCTGTCCGTCACGGCCGCTGCGGGGGTGTTGGCGAACGACACGGATACCGATGGCCACACATTGACGGCGACGCGGGCCTGCCAGCCCAGCTACGGTTCCCTGACGCTCGCCGACGATGGTTCCTTCACCTATACGCCCGTCAGCGGCTATTCCGGGACGGACACGTTCACCTACCAAGCCGAGGACGGCTCGGCGTCGTCCAACGTCGCCACCGTGACGATCAGCGTCATTGCGGCCTCGGAAAACGAGACGCCGGTCGCTGTCGGCGACGCGTACTCGCTTGACGAGGACACGGTGTTGACGCTCGCGGCCTCAGCGGGCGTGCTGGTCAACGACAGCGATCCCGATGGCGACGCTTTGACGGCCCAAGTGGTGAGCGTGCCGGCTTACGGAACGCTCACGCTGAACTCGGATGGCTCGTTGACGTACACGCCGAATACCGGCTTTAACGGCACGGACCGTTTCCTGTATCAAGCCAGCGACGGCGTCTACACATCGGACACGGTCCAGGTCACCATCACGGTCAATCACCTCAACACAGCACCGGCCGCCGTTTCCGATTCCTACACCGGAAGTGAAGACGACCCGTTGGTCGTTGCTGCCACTGCCGGTGTGCTGGCCAATGACAGCGATGCGGACAGCGACGCGATCTACTCCGAACTGGTCAGCCTGCCCAGCAATGGCACCGTCGTGCTGAACTCCGATGGTTCGTTCACTTACACGCCGAACGCGGACTTTCAAGGCACGGACACGTTCCTGTACGCCGCCAGCGACGGCGCAGCGTACTCCGCCGACACGACAGTGACGATCACGGTCGGGGCGGTCAACGATCCTCCGGTCGCCGTCGCCGACACGTTCCGCGTTGCCGTGGACGCCATGCTGGCGGTTTACGCGGAGAACGGCGTTCTGGCCAACGACACGGACGCGGACGGCGACGGCCTCACCGCGACGCTGATCAGCGGTCCTGCCAACGGCTCGCTGACGCTCGACACCGACGGCTATCTCCTCTACGTGCCGAACGACGGATTTCACGGCGCAGACACGTTCAGCTATGTCGCCGGCGATGGGCAGTTGACTTCGCCCGTTGTGACAGTGACGATCCACGTGAACACGCTGCCGGTCGTTCCCACTGACAGCTACGAGGTCGACGAAGACACGGTCCTGGAAGTGGATGCGGCCAGCGGGGTGCTGAGCAACGACGTGGATCTCGACGGCGATTCGCTGACCGCTACGTTGTTCGCCGCCACAGCACACGGCACGCTGACCCTGAACGCGGATGGCTCGTTCACGTACACGCCCAATGCCGGATTCCACGGCACGGATTCGTTCACCTACGCCGCCAGCGACGGCTGGGAGGATTCGCTGGGAGGCAGCGTCACAATCTCCGTGGCCTCGGTGAACGACGCGCCGACGGCCGTCGACGATCAGTACACGGTGGCGGATGCCGTCCTCACGATCAAAGCATCGCTGGGCGTGTTGGCCAACGACGCGGATCCGGATGGAGACGCGCTGACCGCGACCCTCGCCAGCGAGCCCGCCTACGGGACCCTGACCTTCAACGCCGACGGATCGTTGTCCTACGTGCCCGGCGCGGCGTTCGTGGACGGTGACAGCTTCACGTACACGGTCAGCGACGGGGTAGCCACGTCGGCGCCCGCGACGGTGGAGATCTCTCTTGCTTTGGCTGATCTCGCGGAGGTGCGATTGGAGGTCGCTTCGACCGACGGTACCCCCGTGAGCACGTTGACGGCGGGCCAAGCATTCGTCGTGAACGTTTACGTCGAGGACCTGCGCGACGTGCCGGAAGGCGTGTTCGCCTCGTACTTTGACCTGCAGTATGATTCGTCCTTGGTGTCGGTCAACGGCGAGATCGAATACGGCTCGGAGTTCCCGAACGGTCATCGGGCCGATGCGACGACCGTCGGCAGCGTCGTCGACGTCGGTGCCTTTGCCGGTTTCACGGAACTCGGCAGCGGCGAGTTCCTATTAGCCAGTGTACCGTTCGTGACGCTGGCCAACGGCGTTGCCGATTTCACGGCCGACACGACGAATGCCTCCGCCGGTGACGATACGCGCTTGTTCGGTTTGGACACCAGCGTGCCGCTCGGTCAAGTCAGCTTCGTCGGCGTCACGCTGCAGATTGGGCCGGCGGGCGAAGGCGAAGCCGGAGATTCATCTGCCTGGGCCGCCGACCTGGTCTTTGCGGAGGACTGTGATTGGCTGTGGCCGGTGCCGTGAGTGCCCGCCCGGCGGGCCGTCAGCCGGGGGTGTTCTGGCAAACGGCGGCTGGGCCACGGACGGATCGGGTTGCATCGGCCAGACGAAGTAACCCAGGGACTCAACCGCGGCGACTGCCAGGACGGACGCAAGCGATTGACGCATCGTTAGCTCCTTTGATCGACAAACCGTGCCAAGTGGCCTTGAGTGATTGTGGGGCACGCCGGTTGTGCCGCAGTCTCCCGAGCGTAGCCCGGCACCGGCCGCGGGTCTCCCAACAACGGCGGGGAGACCTGCGGTCGGCGGTTTTGGCGAGGTCGAGAGACCTGCGCCGAGCAAGGAAGGTGCCGCAGCGAATCATGTCTCCCCGACCAAACCCAACAGCTGGCAGCCGTGAACGTATTTCGAACAGCGGTTCAAACGGGCCGCGAACGGATGCAAAAACGAACGCAGCGCTGGCTCGTGTCCGTCAGGCAGTTTTCCCTCCAACACCACCAGCCCTTCGTGACGGCGGCCAAACGAGGTGCAGATCCGCTGCTTGCCTGTCTGGTCGTAGTACGCAATGCCGTAGTCCAGCGTCACGCGCAGCGGCCGTTCGTAGGCCACGAAATGCTCGCGATGGTACTGGACCAGCAGCGTCGGTTCCGAGTACTTCACCAAGGCCGGCAGGTAGCTTTCACAATGCTAGGGATGATTTCACGACCGCGATCACTCCCGCGGTGATCAGCGTCAGCAGGGGAAACACCCGCGTCATCGCATCGGAATCGGACGCGGAGACGCGGCCACGCCGGTACAGCAACCGCAAATACAGACCCAGAACCCCGGCGGCCAGGAGATACACCCCCCATCGTGAGCGCCGAGAGGCCCTGCTGTGCGGACATCGTCGCTTGGAGTCGCTCCCAAGCTTTGGGCAGTTCCCGGTCCACCGTCTGGTTCCCTTTGCAATGCTCCCAAGTCAATCTTCCAAAGCGAACAAGAGGATAAACGCGCCGCGACGCCGTTTATTGCAGAGCATGCGAGAAAACAAAGACAGCCCGGAACACGGCCAACGGCAGTGGGCGACGCACACCGCGACCCGCAACGCCGCCTGCGCAAGCACTGTGACATTCCGCTATCGAAATCGTCCTTGATCATGCGGAAGGGCGAGCGATATGCAGTCTGAACTGCACCCGGAAAATCCAGGGCACGCTCCTCAGTTTCCGAGTCGGAGATCAAGAAACGGGAGGGTGAGGCTATGTCGCAGGACCATCGTCTGTTCGGAAGTCAACTTTGGGATCAGTTGGCGAAGTCGCGCACTCGCAAGCCCTCGAAGGGCCGGTCGCGGCGTCTGGCGATTGAGTCCCTGGAAGATCGGCGTTTGTTGGCGTTTGGTCGTGCGCTGGGCAGTATCACTGGCACCGTGTTCAACGATCAGAATGCCGATGGAGCCCGCGCGAGTGCCGAGTCCGGCTTGGCCGGTTGGGTTGTCTACGCCGACAGCAACAACAACGGGAGTCTTGACCGCGGCGAACCGTCGGCGGTTAGCGGCCGCAACGGATTCTACCGGCTTGTGGTGCCCGCGGGCACTTACACGATTCGCGAAATCACCCCTACCGGATGGCAAGCGACAGCCCCCTCCGGCGGTTCATACTCGGTTTCTGTCGCCGCTCGGGCCAGCGTCACCGGCAAGGACTTCGGGAACCAGAAGGCGGCGGCGACGGTTTCCGGCACGGTGTTCAACGATCTGGACGGCGACGGCACTCGCGATTCGGGCGAGTCGGTCCAGAGCGGCTGGCAGATGTTCGCCGACGCGGACGGGGACGGGCAGTACGACCGCGGCGAGGTGACCGCGACCACGGGCCGCGACGGGACCTACAGGTTGACGTTGACGCCGGGCACTTACACGATCCTCGAAGTGGCCCGCACGGGTTGGCAGGTCACGGCTCCCGGCCAGGGCTCCTACACCGTCACCGTCGCGATCGGCGATGCGCTGACCGGCAACGACTTTGGGAACCAGCAGGCAGTGGCGACGTTCTCCGGCACGGTGTTCAACGATCTGGACGGCGACGGCACTCGCGATTCGGGCGAGTCGGTCCAGAGCGGCTGGCAAGTTTTCGCCGACGCGGACGGAGACGGGCAGTACGACCGCGGCGAGGTGACGGCGACCAGCGGCCGCGACGGGACCTACAAGTTGACGTTGACGCCGGGCACTTACACGATCCTCGAAGTGGCCCGCACCGGTTGGCAAATCACGGCTCCCAGCGAGGGCTCCTACACCGTCACCGTCGGGATCGGCGACACGTTGACCGGCCAGGATTTCGGCAACCAGGAGGCAGAAGCCGAGCCGACCGACGACGGCGACTTCCAAATCGATCTGACCTTCTCCGGGTTGAGTGCCAGCCAGCAAGTCATTGCCGAAGCGGCGGCCGAACGCTGGGAGCAAGTCATCGTGGGAGACCTGTCGGACGTCTGGTACCGGGGGCAGATGATCGACGACGTCTTGATCACCATTTGTGCCCAACGCATGGACGGCGTGGGAAACGTCTTGGGCGAATCGGGGCCGGAGGCCGTGCGAAGTGGCAGGGATGGTCTGCCATACTTGGGTACGGTTGTGATCGACACGGCGGACATCGCCCAGATGGAAAGCGCGGGCGAACTGATCACCGTCCTGACACACGAAATCGCCCATGTGCTGGGCTTCGGCACGCTCTGGACCAGCCAAGGGTTGTTGAGCGGGACGCGCACGTCCAATCCGGTCTTTATCGGGGCTCAGGCCATCGCCGAATACAACACGGTGTTCGGCACCAATGCCACCGGAGTTCCCGTTGAGGCCGGCGGCGGCACGGGCACCGCGCTGGGGCACTGGCGCTCGTCGGTCTTCGGCAACGAATTGATGGTCGGCTACATTCATGACGGCGACATGCCGCTGAGCAGCATCACGGTCGCCGCGATGGCGGATCTCGGCTACGAAGTCAATCTGGCAGCAGCCGATGCGTACTCGCCGCTGGCGGCCAGTTCGTCGCTGGCCAGCGCTGCCAGTTCCGCCGCCGACTCGACGGGTTCTTCGGTCTCGCCGTCCGGCGGAGGGGCGACCACGCCTATGACAGTTCCCGTCACCGTGGCGGCCCCGCCGGGGCCAAACTGGCACCACGATGCGTCTTGGCCCTGGGGATCCGATGCGCGGACGACCGGCAGGCATTCACTTCCCTCCTGTCGGTGGCAGGCGTGGGCGGCCGCCGTAGACGACGTCTTCTCGATGACACCCGGCTGGGTATGAACGATGGCCGAGCTGACTCGTGGAGATAACTGAACTCGGCAACGGATCTGACCCAGAAAAGCGTGACATTCCTTGTTCGACTTCGTCCCTACCATGCGGGCAAGGCTCTTCTCCGCTCTCCCGCGTTCGCCGGGAGCGCGAGTAAAGGAGTGGAACATGTCGTCGAGGAATTCTCTCTTGCCGCGAGTTCGTGCGCCCAGTGTCTGTGGAATCGCCGTCGTGGCGATGTTCGGCGGATGGCTCATCCCGCCGGCGCAGGCCGAAACGCTCGCGCGGCAACGAAGCCAGGCCGAGGAACTGGTGAGCGAAGCATTGGCTCAGGAGGTCTACGGAAGGGGCATCGAGCGGCAACAGCTGCTCGCCCGTGCCGTCGAACTCTGTCCTGACCAACCGGCCGGCCATTGGCACCAGGGCCAAGTGCGCGTCGGAAACCGCTGGTTGAGCGTGACCGACGCGATCGAGACTGACCGCCAGCGCCGGTTGCGGGAAACTTACGAGCAGCGGCGGTCGGCGGCGGCGGACACTGCCGATGGTCAGCTCGCGTTGGCCGATTGGTGCGCCGAACACGGCTTGACGTCCCAGGAAGCCGCCCACTTGAACCACATTCTCCAATTGGCGCCGGACCACGCGGCGGCCCGGCAACGGCTGCACTTCCAACGAGTTAACGGCGCGTGGGTCCGCGGGCAGGATCTGTCCCAGGGTCTACAGCAGGACCAGCAGACCGCGGAATCCATGCGCAAGTGGCAGCGAAAACTGGAGGAACTCCGGCGAGGTCTGCGGCGCAATGCTCCGGCGCTGACCGCCCAACTGATCGAGAAGTGCAAGACCGATCTGACGGCGGACGCCGTGCCGGCGTTGGAGATCCTGTTCGGCAACGACAGCGAGGACGCGGCCCAAGTCGGGGTCGAGTTGTTGGGGAGCATCCGGGACGACAAAGCGGCCTTGGCACTCGCCCGGCAAAGCGTCCTTTCGGTGTGGCCGGAGGTCCGCAGGGCTGCGGCGGAGCAACTGCAGACGCGGCCTCGCGATCACTACGTACCCCACATGCTGGCGGAAATGTCGACGCCCATCGAGTCGCAGTACCAAGCGGTGCTGGAAAACGGCCGCATTCGGTATCGGCACGAGTTTGTGCGGGAAACCCAGGACCAGCGCAAAGCCGTCGTGTTGGACACCGTCATGGATCGCCGCACGAGCGCTGCCGCGACGCTCCCCGGCGACCCCGCGTCCGGCTCGCCGGAGCCCCCGCAGGGCATCACGCGGGTTCAGGCCGAAGCACGCACACGGGCCCTGGCCGACGCGCAAGTGACGGCGTATGTCCGCGAGTGGCAACGGATGCGGCAGAACGAATCCATCGAGGCCTTGAACGAGCAAATTTGCGAGGCCCTCCGCGTGGCCACCGGACAATCCTTGCCGTCCTCGCCGGATGCCTGGTGGTCCTGGTGGAACAGTGAAAACGAAGTCGCGCTGATGGGTTCGAAGCCGACGGAGTTGACTTATCAGCAGCAGTCGCAGACCTACGAAGACATCCAGTCCGGCGGCGGTTCCTCGCCGCCCCCGCCGCGTGCTGAGTGCTTTGTCGCCGGCACGCCTGTGTGGACCGTTGCGGGTCCGGTCGCCATCGAGTGCGTCCGCGTCGGCGACTTGGTGCTGAGCCAGGATCCCGAAACGGGTGAGTTGGCCTATCAGCCGGTGTTGCAGACCAGCGAGCGTCCGCCGGAGCTGCTGTTGAAAATCTGCCTGGCCACGCAGAACAGCGGCACCTTGGAAGGCAGCGGCGGGCACCCCTTGTGGGCCGCGGGGCATGGCTGGGTGAAGCTGCGGGACGTAAAGTCCGGCATGGTCCTCCACGGCGTGGACGGGCCGACGCTGGTCAGCGACGTCGTCGAAACCCGCACCGAGCAGACCTTCAACCTGGTCGTGGCCGAGTTCCATACGTACGTGGTCGGCGGGCCGCGCATCTTGTGCCACGACAACACGCCACGCCGAGCGACGAACGCGCTGGTGCCAGGCTTGAGGCCGCGCTGATCCGCCATCATGGCGGCGGCGATGGGGCCAGACCGTCGATTGAATATCGATTCGCCCGCGTTGACAAGAACGAAGATGGCGTCTTGACTGAGGACGAGGTACCGCCGCAAATCTGGGAACGGCTATTGCCAGCCGACACGGACGGCGATGGCGGTATCGCGCTGGACGAACTGGTCGCGTTCAATCCGGAACGCGATCGGCACGGCCCGCGGACGCACCTGGTGCTTCGTTGTTGGGGCAGGTCATGTCCGAGCGTGGCCCAAGGCCGCATCGCGGGGGCGGCATGGGGGCTACGACGGCTTTCGGCGGGAGCGTCCGCCGGGGCTAGTGCCATTTCCGGTTCGTGGCTTCCGCGATTCGGGACGGCAGCGGATAGGCCGGAATAAGTCCGCGCCGTTCCGGCAGGGCCAAGTGCATATTAGCCGCCGGGATTCCTGCCGGAACGGCGCGGACTTGTTCCGGCCTACCGTTTGCCAATCGTCCGCTTTCAATCCGTTTTCTCGGTCTCCCCAGCACTCGTTTCTTTCCCCGGACTGCAATAATTCGGCCGCCGCCCCGTTTATCAGAATAGGCGCGCGTGCGACCGGCTAGGGTGGCGAGCGCCGTTCTGCCTGCAACGAGCGACGGTTCCGCGGTCAGCACGCGGTCCGCGGCATTGCTCGTTGATCCAGAAACCTTGCGAATTCGTCGGCGTCCCGATTTCGGGGAGTGCCTTTCGGAACCGAACCGAGGAGCGGTCCGTCCAATCGAAAATGGGGCATTGTCTGAATTTGGCTGATGCTCGTGCGGTCTCGTCAATTCCAGGCGAAAGCATGATAGCACGTCGGGGAAAGTGACGATGAGTAGTGAACGTGGGAGAGCTTGCTCCGTCACCCCGTATCCCTGATGACTGGGCAGCGAAAACTCTTGGCCAGAAGCTGCTGGCGCTTCTAAAATAAAGGCATGATCGCGAGGAAAATGGACCACGTCTTAGCGCCTGACACTCAGATCGCCGGCTCGAATGTCGAGCAACTCTTGGACGACGCTCGCCAAGGGCAGCGGGAACCCTTGGGACTGCTCCTGCAGTCGTATCGCAACTACTTGACGATCCTGGCCACAACGCAGCTGGATCGCCGGCTGCGGCGGCGGATGAGTGCGTCGGATCTGGTGCAGGAGACCATGCTGGCGGCCCATCGTGATTTCGGGAAATTCCGCGGGAGCAGCGAACGGGAGTTCCTCGCCTGGCTGCGCCAGATCCTGATCCATTGCCTGCACCATGCGGTCGAGACGCACGTCAAGGCCCAGCGGCGGGACGTGCGCTGCGAGATCTCCCTCGATCAGCTGGGTTTCTCGCTGGATCGTTCGGCGGCCAATTTCGCGCAAGCGTTGGCCGATCCGGGGCCCTCGCCCAGCACCCCCGTACGGCAGCGCGAACGTGCGGTGGCTCTGGCGGATCAACTGGCGAAGCTCCGGCCGGAGTATCGAGACGTGATTGTGTTGCGCAACCTGCAAGGGCTTTCCTTCGACGAGATCGCCCAGCGCATGGATCGCAAGACGGGCGCGGTCCGCATGTTGTGGCTGCGGGCCATCGAGAAATTCAAACAAGTCTACGAACCGATCGACGGATGATGAATGCCAGCGACCTCTCCAACTTGAGCGTCGAGCCAGCGGCCCTGCGGCAGTTGACGGCAGAGCAGAAGGAGCGACTGACGGATATTCTGGATGAATACCTGTCGGCGTTGGAAACCGGCGTGCCACTCGACGTGAAGAAGCTGCTCGAGCAGCATCCGGACCTGGCCGAGCCGTTGACGATGTACTTGAACCGGCTGGAGGAGTTGCACGACGTAGCAGCCGGGTTTGGCGGCCCGTCGCAGCGGTCCGGAACCCCGGCAGATCCGCCCGCGGACGGCGAGCAACGACTCGGCGACTTCGTGCTGTTGCGAGAAGTCGGCCGGGGCGGGATGGGCGTGGTTTATGAAGCCCGGCAGCTGTCGCTGGGACGACGCGTGGCTCTCAAGGTGCTGCCCTTCGCAGCCGTGTTGGACTCCAGGCAAATTGCCCGCTTCAAGAACGAAGCTCAGGCCGCGGCCCAACTCCTGCACCCCAACATTGTGCCGGTTTTCGCGGTCGGGGTCGAGCGGGGTGTACACTACTATGCGATGCAGTTCATCGACGGGCAGCCGTTGGATCGGGCGATCGTGGAACTGCGCCGAAAATGGCGCATCGCGTGCGACGAGCTGTCCCCCGGCAACGCGGAAACGCCCGCTGGCGACAGGTCCCCATCGCAGCTCGCCGCGCCTGCCACGTGTCGTTCCTTCCTGATGAAGAAATCGCGAAACCGGCAACAGTACTTCCGCACCGTGGCGCGGTTGGGAATTCAGGCCGCCGAAGCACTGCATGCCGCCCACGAGTACGGCGTCGTACACCGCGACGTCAAACCGTCCAATCTGATGCTGGACGGCGACGGCAAGTTATGGGTGACGGACTTTGGCCTGGCTCGCTGCCAGTCCGATGCGACGCTGACCAAGACGGGCGATGTCGTGGGGACGTTGCGCTACATGAGTCCCGAGCAAGCCCTGGGGCACACCGCGCTGGTCGACCAGCGGACGGACGTCTACTCGCTGGGAGTCACGCTGTACGAGTTGCTGACGCTGCGGCCGGCGCTGCCCGGCAAGGACGGACCGGGGCTGATGCGTCAGATCGAACAGCAAGACCCCGTGCGGTTGCGGCAGTGGCAACCGGAGATCCCTGCCGACCTGGAGACGGTCGTCCTGAAGGCGATGGCCAAACGCCGGGAGGATCGCTATACCACGGCCCAGCAGTTGGCCGACGACTTGCGCAACGTCCTGGAAGGGAAGCCGACGGCGGCGAAGCCTCCGACCGGGGCCGAGCGGCTGCACAAGTGGGCTTGGCGTCACAAGCGCGTCGTGACTGCAGCGGCAGCTGCTTGCCTGCTGGTCGTCATGGGGCTGGCTGCCAGTACGTTTCTGATCGGGCGAGAAAAGGTTCGCGCCGAACGGAATTTTCAGCGTGCGGCGGCCAATTTCCGTCACGCGCGGGACACCGTCGACCATTTTGGCGCTCAACTGGCGGAACGGCTCGCCGAAATTACCGGGGCCGAGCACGTCCGCCGCGAACTCCTGCAGGACACGCTGAATTACTATCGCGAATTCGCCGCACAGGCTGGCACAGATCCCGCTCTGCGGGCGGAATTGGCCCTGACTTACACCAAGATGGGGACCATTACCGACCGGATCGGATCGACCGACGAGGCGATCGCCGCCTACAAGAGCGCTCGGGGCATTCTGGAGCAATTGGTCGCCGAGGCGCCGTCGGCGGCGGAGTACCGGCGCGAACTGGCGCTGTGCGTGAACAATCTCGCCTTGCTGCTGAGCCGATCCGGTTCCACGGCGGACGCGAGAGACGCCTACGACCGGGCGATTCGCCTGCAAGAACAACTGGTCGCCGAGTCCCCCCAGGCCGAGCAGTACCAGGGGGATTTGGCTCGCTCGCTGAACAACCTGGGGTTGCTGCAATGCGACACGGGCCAGACCGAGCAGGCCGATCGGTCGTTCCGCAAAGCCGCCGGCCGTCAACAGGAGTTGGTCGCCGCCCATCCCGACGATCCGGAACATCTTCGCAGCCTGGCGGCCACCTGCAACAACCTCAGCGCGCTGTACGCCGACACCCAGCCGGGGAAAGCCGTCGAGTTCTGCGGGCAAGCCCTGACCTATCAGAAGCGCGCCGTCGCAGCACGACCGGACGTGCTCGCGTACCAAAGCGACCTGGCCCTGACCTACAACAACTTGGGGGCCGCCCAGGCACGCGCGCAGCAGGCCGCCGAGGCCAGCGAGTCGTATCAACGGGCCATCGAAATTCAGCGCCGGTTGGTGGCTGCTGCGCCGGCCTACAAGTCGTTCCACCGCGATCTGGCCGTCAGTTACAACAATCTCGGACTGCTGCAGAACGCCCTGCACGAGACGGAAGACGCAGAACGCTCCTTCCAGCAGGCGTTGAGCCTGCAGGAGAGGCTTGTCGCGCAACACCCGCGGGACGCCGGGTTGCAGAGCAGTCTGGGCGGCATCTGCAACAATCTGGGCACCGTGCTGGAAGAGTTGAACCGCGCCGAGGCGGCGGTCGAGGCCTACGAGCGGGCCGTGGAACATCAGACGGCGGCACACCGACGGGCCCCCAGCGTCGAACGTTACCGCAGTTTCCTGAGCAAACACTACTACAACTACGGCCGCGTCTTGCGTCAGCTCGGACGCCCCGAAGACGCGATTCGGGTGGCCCTGGCACGCAAAGAACTCTGGCCCGACAACCCGCAGCGATTGTTCACCGTGGCGGAGGAACTGGCCCAGGCGAGCCAACGGCTTGCCAGCGGAGAGCAGAGCGGAGTGACCGCCCAGCAGGGGGCGGCGCTCGCAGTGCAGACGCTGCGGCAGGCGGTTGCGGCCGGACTGGTCGTCCCGACAGATTTGGGCAGCAACGGAGCGTTTGCCGCGTTGAAGAATCAGGCCGGGTTTGCCGAACTGGTCAAGAACGAACTGCCCACGGGGAAGCACTGATATGTTGACGAGGCTGCAGAAGTTGCTTGTTCGGCCGCGCAAGAAACGCGTTGCGGGCACTTGCCGTTTGGCGCTGGAGGCGCTGGAGTCGCGGACCGTTCTGTCGGCCACGCATCTGGTCGCCCAGGCACTGCTCGGCGATCCGTTCCCTGCGGACGCCCTCCGCGCTCCCTTCCACGCTGAGCCTGCGCCGGATTGGGTCCAGGTCGGCGTGCCGCAACTGCACGACAAGCCTCGCGATGCGAGCGACGTTTTCGGTCGGCCCTCGATCGAGACGCCCGCACCCGGCCCGGTGAACTCCGTCCGTTTCGCGACTGAGCCCTCCGGCCCGCAGTCTCCGGATCTCGGCGATGTGGCTCGGCTCAGGCTCGCCGATCCGGGCGTGGCAAAGTGGAATTCGCCGTTGCCTTCGGAGCACAATCCGAGTAACTCGTCGACCGCAGTCGAAATGCCGATGCTCGGCGGCGGGACCGCGGCGGCGCCAGCGCCGGGGCACGATCCGGCCTTGGCCGCGGATTGGATGCTCGTGACCCTCTTGCCGCCTCCGAAGCCGTTGGCTGCGTGGTTGCCGGATGCGGACGACTGGTTTGTATCCAGCAACGGTCCGGCGGCGTCGGCCGTGCTGGCTCTTCGCGCGGAGCCCACGTCCGCAGCCCTGGGAAGCGACTTGGCTGCCTTGCCTCCAGCGGGAACGTGGAAGCCCGATCCGCCGCTGATCGACGACTTTCGGGTGCGGGGAGATGCACTCGATCCCCCGCGAATGTTCTTGGCGTCGCCAGCGTCCGCACGAGAGGAGCCCCCCATGCGGCCCTTGGCAGGAAGAGCGGCCCCTGAGTTCGACGCTTCTCGGCCCACTGCGCCGCCGTTGGGCTCGTTGACTGCCTCGTCGGACGATTCGCGGTCAACCCTTTCGATGACTTCGCAGGAGTCGTCTTCCTCGGCCCTTGGCGGCCTGGCTGCCCTGACCGGCCAGCAGGTCTTCGGGGTAGCGGATTGGGACGTTTACCATGAACCTCTCCTGGGCCGGCTCTCCGACACGGCGTCGGCGAGGGAAACGGGCCTCACGGTCAGGCAAGAGTATGGGACGGCGGTCCGCAGCGGCAGCCTGCACTCAGAGACCGATGGCCGGGATCCCGTCCTGCACCTGGTCGACTTGGTGGGCGAGATGCGCCCCGCAGGTCTGGAAAGCGATGACGAAGGGGGCGTCATCGAACTGGGTGACCTCGGCTCGGCGGTCCGCAGGTCGTTGCGCAAGGACGAAGCGACGCCGGGTGCGATTTGGGAGGAAGACGCCGCTGACACCAGGGAGCGATTGAAGCTGCGATCGTCCCTGCGGGATGAAGTCTTCGCTGAGAGCCGGTTGCAGGACATCTTGGAACCGCAGCTTGCGGAGGACCGGGTGGAACAAGAGCGATCAGAGTCGCGACAAGCCGACCATGCAAACGGCTCCCCGAAGACACGAGGACGCGACGAGGGCGGAACGATTGAATTGGCGGTGGCCGCTTATTCCACGGCGGCCTGGCCGCAAGCAGACGAGCGACTGATGGGAACCGGCCCGACGCACGGCATCGGCGGTGGCAGTATCCCGATGGACACGGGCGTGGGACTGTTTCAGGCATTCGAGTTGGCGG
>CAYPGE010000009.1:0-56495 GCA_964409865.1 uncultured Pirellulaceae bacterium | reverse complement strand
AATTGTCGGCATCAACCTCGACACAGACCTGCAGAAAGCGAGGCAGGCCGTCGAAGAGTCAGACCTCGACTACCCACACGTGTTCGACGGCCAGGGATGGAAGAACGCCGTGGCACAGCTTTATGACGTCCACGCGATCCCCGCCGTCTTCCTGCTGGACAAGGACGGTCGCATCGTCGCGCAAGGTCTGCGCGGTGCGGCTTTGGAAGAACGGTTGCGAGAACTGCTGGGTCCTGGGAGTAACCTGGCGCCGGAGTCGTTGGCGAAGATCAATTCTTTGCCTAAACCCTCCTCGCCCTCTCAGTCGCCTTCGTCGCCCGCCGCAGCGAAACGCTCCAGGAGGTTCTACTCCGCCGGGTCCGTTGCGAAGCTCGACGAACTCGTGGTTACGATCGACAAGGACTTGAAGTACGTGGCAGAGCAACCGCGCATGGGCATCCGCCCGACTTGGTCTCCGAGGACGCCGGCGCAGCCGAGGCCACAGCCCTATCTGCCGCTCGTGAAAGAACCTGCCTACAAGTCGCGCCAGGTGCTTTACGGCTACGTGAAGCTGGGCAACAGCAATCAGAACCAGTTCACGTACGTGCTCGACGACCTGGAAACACCGATGTGGGTGGTGTACTTCGATAGAAACGGGAATCGGGATCTCACCGACGATGGCCCGCCGTTGTCGAACCACGGGCATATTAAGCTGGCAACCGGCGTGGCCTTGGACGTGCCGATTGTCAACTCATCGGGGGCGACCATCGCACGTCCGTACCATCTCTGGTTTTTTGTCAACGAGCTAGGCGGTCAAGTCGTCGCCGATTTCTACTCGACCTGTCACTACCAAGGATCCCTCAGAATCCTGGGGAAACCGTACGCCGCGGTCGCCTTCGAGTCTCCGACATTCGACGCTCTCTACGTGGATCATGGCCTGTGGATCGATCTCAACGGCGATGGCCAGTTGGATCGAGACACCGAGAACTTTCGGAATAATGAAATCATCACCGTAGACGGAAAAGAGATCGTGCTGCGGTTGTGGGAAACGACAGGAGGTGTCGCACCGTTGTCCACTGTCGCGAAGCCCAGAAGTCAACCGTCTCCGACGGCGGCGGTTCCACCGGTCCCAGCCGGCGCGGCTGGTACGGCCCCGCCACGAACCACGACCCCCTTGTGGAATCGGGAACTGGTCCTCTGCCTCGCCGTGGGAGTTCCGCGCGGACCGGGGAAAGTCCTGTGGTTGGACGGTGACGGGAATCGGCTTCACGTTCTGGAACTGCCGAACAGTGCGAACGGTGTTGCCACGCAAGGGGACGCACTGGTGCTGGCGATTCCTGACGCCGGGGTGGTGCGAGTCAGCGACCAGGATCGTTTCGAGACACTGCTCGAAGGCGGGCCGCTGAAGTGCCCGATCGACGTAGCCGTCTCGCCATCGTCAGGGGACGTGGCGATTGCGGACAATGACGCGGATCTCGTACTGTGGCAACCCGCCGCACGAGGCGCGGGTGTGCGGACACTCCAGCGTTTGACGGGTTCCGACAAGAGCTTTCAGAACATGTCGGTAGCGGTCACCAGGGACGGCTTTGTGATTCTTGGCACCAGTGAACCCCGCGGCATTTATCGGTTCCGAGCCCGGGAAGGGAGTCCGCTTGGGGCACCGCTGCTTGCCGGAGACGGAGACGTGGCCGCCGATCCGTCGAGTCCCTGCTGGGCAGCCTCGCAGGTGCATGGAGTACACCTCTTCGAACAGGCTCAACAAACAGCCGTGATTCCCTATCCCACGGGCGTGGTTCCTTACCGTGGCGGCATCCTTGCCTTCGGCCCTGACCGTTCGCTGGTAGTGGCGTTGCTAAACCAGGGCGCCGCCGAACTGCACGTCGTGGACATCAGCCGAAAGTCGTTTCGCAAGCTGTTCTCCTGGACGCAACCGCCGCTGAAGGACTTCGCCATCGTGCGCCGCACGGCCGCTCTGAAAAGCTGCGGGCGTTGAGACCGCTGGTGAGCGACTCGATGGGCTATGGTTTGTCTAAGGGGAATCGCACGACTCCCGACTCGAGCCCTCGCCCCAGCACCTTGTGACCATACGCACTGGCCCAGACAGCGTCGAGTCCCACAGCAACGTCGGCGTAACAACCGGGGACCGCATCTTCAAACGAGGTGGCGAGTTGAGTGGCCGTGTCAAGGCGGATCAAACACCCCGACCGTTGCCCGGCAATCCACAGATGGCTCGCCGTGGCTGCGAGTTGCTGGCCGCCCAAAGGAATGCCGTTCTTGCTCTTCTGCACCGTGCTCCATTTTTCTTCTCCCAAGTCAAAAACGCTCAGACCTCGTTCAGGACGCCAGTGGCCGACCCAGACTCGTTTGCCGTCGCAATCGATTGCACAACAGTAACTATTCGCCAAGCCGTCCTTTTCAGTGTATCGACGTACCTTGCCCGTCGTCGCGTTCACGCGGGAGGCACCGCCACCTTCGAAGACATCTCGGCCCTTGACGTAGTCACCGTGATGTGCAATCCAAGTATCCTGCCCCACGACGACCGTGTCCGCGATGCTGCGATTTAGCAGGTCACCGTTATCACGTGGGTAGATTTTGAACGCCTGGAGCGACGGGCTGGGCACGATCAGTCCCAGCGGCGGCCAATGCCAGGGCTGGGGTCCGAACTGCCGGAGGACGGTGTCGTCAGGCAGTTCGACCTTGATGCACGTCCCCGGCGGCTTCCACAGGAAGGTTCCCATGCTTGTGACCTTGTTCGTTCCCGCCCAGCGTCGCACCTCCAATAGTACGGCCCCCTGCGATGCGGCCAGTTGGTCCACAAATTCACCAGGCAATCCTTCATCGCGACCCACGAGACTCCAGCGATCAGCGTCCAAATCGTACCTCAGCAGTCCCTTCTGAAACGGGACCCAGAGGATCCGGTTGTCGGCCACAGGCTTGTAGATAGCGGCGTTGATTTCCCCGCCGAAGCGATACACCATGAATTCCGGGCGTTCCTCGCGCGTTACCAGATGAGTAACATCGTGTGGGCTGAGCTTGTGAGCTTGCGTGTCGGCCTTTCGTGGAGGGACGGTGGTTTGCGGCTTCTGCGGTGCGACCTCAACCTCGGCTGACGTTCTAGGCGAAACGGGCCGTGACTCTGAAACTTCTCCGTTCACTCCACAAGCCTTCGGGGGCATCGTCATGTCGCGGGCCAGCCGAAAGCCCGTACTGCCGCCTCGGAGCCCATCCACCGTCCAACCGCGAACCGCCAGCCGGCATGCTTCTCCGACATCGTCATAGCCGCCGCCCCGAAACCCGTTAGAACTCGTCGGCGATTTTGGATCGATCACGACTCCGCCAAGTAAGTTCGCATAGTCGTCTTTGCGGTAAAGTTCCCATATCCATTCCCTCGCATTACCCACCGTATCGTGCAGTCCCCATGTATTCGAACGGTAGGAACCAACCGTTGTCGTTCGGCCCAGATACTCCCCTTCCAGTCCGTAGCGGTCGGAATTCATACATTCGAAGTTGGCTTGGCTGGCGGAGACGGTGCCACCCCAGCAGAAGATAGTCGTGGTTCCGGCTCGGGCAGCGTACTCCCATTCAGCTGCTGTCAGCAGCCGGTAGCCATCGCCACCAGCAGCGAATACCCTGGCGTTGGCAATGGATGCCCCCGACGCGAAGGCAGGGACCCCGACTTCAATCTTGGGATCAGTCATTCGATAGTATGGCTGCCTGCCTTCGCGCTCGCTCAGGGCGTTGGCGAACGCGATGCAATCGAACCAACTCACGCACTCCACAGGGAACCGGCTGGTATCCATCCCGACAAGGCTTGCCAGACGTTCCTTGTATCTCTCCGCGTTGTTGGCGGAGAAGAAGCTGGGATTGTGTTCCATGACGCGTTCATACTGGCCCTGGGTGACCTCATGTTGGCCCACCAGGAAGGGACGCGAGATTCGTACTCGGTGTCTTGGGCGTTCATTGGCGTGGCCCTCTTCGCCATCCCGCGCACCGCGCTCGTACTCGCCCGGTGGGATCAAAACGAACTGCATGCCCAGTGAATTCGTCGTTTCTACCGCGACGCCGAGATACCGCGCCCAGTCCTCCTGGTACCGCCTCGCCTGATCGGCGTTGAATGGCGCAACGGCCGCAGGAGGTGCCTGGGGACTGCCTCGCTGGGGCTGGCTCGCAGGCGATTTCGTCGCTATGGCGGCAGCACTCGGTTTGGGACCGGTCGGGGGACGTGCGACCGGACCGGTAGGCACCACGTTCAACACTACTCGAAAGCCATAGGAGGCGTGAGGCCCGTCAGATCCACGACGTACGGCGGATCGACTCAACGAACCATCGTACCGGAAGCACCCTCCGCGCTGGGACCTGAAAGAGATTCCCTTGACGGGCCCTTGTGGATCGTCCGTGGGAGATGTCCCGTAGTAATCTGGATCGTACCAGTCGGCACAGAACTCGGTCACGTTGCCATGCATGTCAAACAAACCAAACGGATTGCCCTTCTTGCGGCCCACAGGCCGCGTCGAATCGCCCGCGTTCCCTATCCACCACTCGCAGTCCTGGAAGGCGTTCACGCTTTCCCCGAACCAGAACCGTGTCGTCGTGCCTGCGCGGCAGGCGTACTCCCACTCGGCCTCGGTGGGCAGCCGGTACTTGTGGCCATTGGCTTGCTCACCAGGAACCGCAGATAGCTTCTGACAAAACTCGCAAGCTTCGTAACAACTGACCTGTTCCACGGGGGCTTCACCTCCGTAAAAGGTGCAATGACTCGGATTGGCTCCCATGATGCGTTCGTACTGCTCTTGAGTGACTTCGCAGACTCCCAGATAGAACGGGTGGGCAAGCCGAACGTGATGGCGCGGTGTCTCCCCGCGGAAACGGTCAATGTTGGAATCGAGATGGCCCGCTGCTTTGCCTTCGCGGATCAACTGATCGATCTCCGACCGGGATGACCCCATGTCAAACTCGCCTGGCGGGATTAGTACAAACCGCATACCGAGTGTGTTCGTTGTTTCTACCGTGATGCCCAGATATTGGGCCCAACGCTCCTGGAACCGGCATGCTTCCGTAGCCGAAAAAGGCGCGAGCGCGAGCGGCGGGGGCGAGGGTTTTGCGCTTTGGATCTGATGTGCAGGCGAGTCCAACGGGCCCGATGCCGGAACGTGAGGTGCGGACTCGGACTTCGTATCTGGAGACAACTTGGCGGGAGGCAGCACTGAGTCCGCTTGAGCCGACGGATCGCTCGGAATTGTTGCGGTAGCTGCCGTTTCGGCCTTGACCTCCTCGGCCGTCACCACCACGACGTTCCGAACAATTTCGGGGCCGTGCTGCTCTTCGAGTTGCTTTCGAAGATGTTTCGGCGTAAGAAGGAATGCGGACCGCTTCCCGTCTGCGCGGCACCCGTAACCGGTTATTTGGCCGAGTTCATTGATGTCGAGGGGAAGGCAATCTGTCCAGGAAGGAATCGGGATGGATAGCAGCCGGCTGGGCTTTGCCAAGAAGATAAACCGGCCGCCCGCATGCGGGGACCAGTCGCCGACAACTTCGCCGCTGGAGTTGATGGCGCGTGGGACACTCCATCGGCCGAACGGAGGAAGGACTCTCGCGACGCCGTTCTCGTACAAAAAAACGCGGGCTGGGCCGTCTTTGACGGTTTGGCAAGTGCCCACCACTTGGCCGCTCGCATTGACATCATCTGCGGTGCAGGCCATGAGACCTTCCTGGTCGTCCAGCCGTTTCATCACACCGTCAACGAAAACGAAAGCGTGGTTCGGGCCATTGGATTCATAGCGGTACCACCCGACGATGTGGCCGCTGTCGCCAATTGCCGCGGCGTGAGCAAGGTGAGTATTTGGTGGCTGGCTGAGCTTCTGAATCTTGCCGGCTCGGTACACAAAGGCCTCGCTTCCCAGTATCCCTACGACATCGCCTGACTGATTGATGCCCTCTGCGGAGCCTTGACCGATCTCCGTCACTCGGCCGTCCGCCAATAGGATTGCCTTCGGCGCACGGAATACGATCTGCCCGGCGTCATTAATGGCTCTTGGGATACATTGACCATCGCCAACGTCGATTCGCCGAAACTCCCCTCGGGAGAACAGGAATCCTTTCTGGTATCCGACTTCCTTAGACCCAAAATAGCCGACGACGTCACCGCGGTTGTTGAGTCCCATCGCGCCGTTCGGAACCTTATCGTCCGGATACTTCAGTTCGACCAGGAGGTATTCGCTGGGGGCGTCTATTGAATCGCTTCTCGGCATTGTGGCGGGGCTAGATCCCGTTTCCGGCAGCCTCGCCCGATCCGACAAGCCACGGATCGCGACGATCTCCCGGGCGCCACGGAACAGGCGGATCGTGCCTCGGTCCAGTTCGGCTCGGCTGCCTTCGGCCAATTTCAATTGATACTCGCCGCATCGCAGGCGTATACTAAGCCGCGTGTCTAGATGAACAACATCGACTTGCTCACCGCCTTGTTGGACCTCGACGCGGACATCGCGATCGGAGGTCCGGAATTCCAGCGTGCCGTAGTCGGTGGCCATGCGGAAAACTCCGCAGACCCCTCCCAACAGGACGGCCAACACCACACCGCCCGCTGCCAGCCGCAGGCGTCGGCTGGACCAGACGCGGTTCCGGCGTCGCGTCACGAGCGGCAGGGCCGTTCCCGTCTCGACGTGGGGTGACGACAGCCTGTCCGCAGTCGACGACAGCGGCCGGTCCGCGTCGCGCTGCGCGGGCGAAAACTGCCCCCCGCGGGCGAACAACCCTGCCAAGTCGCTGCCGGCGGTGAACGGCTGCAGCGCCGCGGCGACTTCCGCCGCACTGGCAAACCGTTCGGCCGGCTGCTTGGCCAGCAGCCGGTGCACGAGCTTGGCCAAGGCTGACGGGATTTCCGGGCGGAACTGCTGTAGCGGAGGTGGTGCCTCGTCCAAATGGGCCAGCAGCTTCTGCAAGGGATCCTGGTGCTGCGGATCGCCAAACGGCGCGCGGCCTGCCAGCATCCGGTACAGCGTACACCCCAGGCTGTACAGGTCGGCCCGATGGTCCACCTGGTGCGCGTCGCTGACCTGCTCCGGCGCCACGTAGTCCGTGGTTCCCAGCATCTGCCCGGCACTGGTCATCTGCTCCGCCGCGGGGCGATCCTCCGCTAGTAGGGCCAGGCCCAAGTCCAAGACCTTCACGACGCCGTCGGGTGTGACCACCATGTTGGATGGCTTGATGTCCCGATGGACCAGATGATGCTCGTGGATGTACTGCAGGCCCAGCGCCGCCTGGCACGCCAGCTCGCAGGCTTCCGGGACCGGGAGGGGACCGATACGCCGCACCAGCGTGTGCAAGTCCACACCCGGCACGTATTCCATGGCCAAGAAGTAGGTGCCGGCCACTTCGCGCGCATCGTGAGCGGCGACGACGTTCGGGTGGCTCAGCTGCCCCACGACGGCCATTTCGTGCCGGAAACGCTCGACCGCCCGCCGATTGGTCATCCGTTCGGTCGGGAGGATTTTCAGCGCGACCAGCCGATTCAGGAACGCGTGCCGAGCTTGGTACACAACCCCCATTCCGCCGGCCCCCAGTCGGCCCAGCAGTTCGTATTCGCCCAGACGCTGACCGACCGCAAAGGCAGGCCCGATGGGATGTGCGGGGTGGGGCGCGGCCTTGCCGGACGCGGTGACGGCAATCGCCGCAACCGCCTCTCGGACAATCGCCTCGTGAGCAGAAAAACGTTTCAGGTACTCGTCGAGACAGGGGTGTTCGCCATCGCGGCAACGATAATCCCACTCCAGCTCCAGGAGCAGGCGAAACCCAACCGCGCGTTCCGATTCGTCGGATCCACCGACGTAATCCTCGATACGCGGCCGTTGTCCGGCTTTCCAAGCCGCCTCGAAGCGGTCACAGAGCTGATCGAGTCGTTCGGCTGCGGTCGGCGTCAGCGAACTGGTACCGGAAACGGGTGCGTTGTCCATGATTCACCTGTCGGCAGCCCCCAAGGCGGACCAGCGTTTGCGGATCACCCACAGCTTGCGTTCCACCGTGCGCAGGGAACAGGCCAATTGCTGCGCAATCTCCTCGTTCGTGTAGCCCTCCAGTTTCCGTTGGGCGATCTCCCGCAAACCCACGCCCTCCAAAACAGCCAGCAAGCGTTCGTACTCTTCGGCCACCAGGGCGGCAAACTCGGGCGTCGGCTCGCGGCCGATGATCTGCTCCAGGCCGGGAGCGTCCGTGTCGGATTCCGCGCTGCGCAAGTCGCTTTCCCCGATCACGCGCTGGCCGCCGCGGCGTTGGCGGCGGTCGTAACGGACGAGATTGATCGCTTTGCGGGCGGCGATCACGACCAGCAGACGCCACAGGTCGTCGCGATCCTGGAGCTGCGGAAACCGTCCCTCGGCGGCCCGCTGGCAGAAGCTGTCGAACACGCTCAGCGCGACATCTTCCTCGTCGGCCACGCGCCGCGGATGGCCGCGGAGTCGCTTCTGGCACAGCGCCACCAACTGAGGGAAATACCGCTCCCACAGCCGCTGGACTGCATCCTCGTCCCCGGCCTTCGCCTCGCGTATCCAGCCCGTCACCGAACCATCGGAACTCACGATCGTTCTCCAGTCCCCCCCGGTTCGACGGTCTTTCTTCGGCGGAATCGCCCCACGTCTCGGCGAACGGCGGGCGTTAGCCCATCGGTTTTGTCCAGGGTTGGCCTGCGAACAGCAAAGAAACCGGCGGGCTAACGCCCCAACGTTCGCCAATTTAGGACCATCGAACTGGGTGGTCGTGCGTCAATTCTCATGGATGCCCGGTGCGCCGTCAACGGCGCGAGGGCGTTTGCAGTGTGCTCCCGTTTCGAATTTTTCCGTGGCGGCTCGGTTTCACGTTTATTGAGATATGCAGTAGGGAACGTCGTCGCAGTCAACTCTGGGGAGAACTGCCGTGTCAGGCGAGCCACAGCACTGGATTGTCAGGATTGGCCAGCGGGAATCGAAGCCGCTGTCCTCCGCGCAGTTGAAGCAGCTTGCCGAGGCGGGCAGAATCCTGCCCGCCACGCCGGTCCGTCTGGCGTCGTCGGACCGCTGGGTGTCCGCCCGGCAGATCCGCACGCTGTTTGACGGGCCGGCAACCAAGCCCGCCACCCCCGTCTTGACCGATGAGCAGGCGTTGGCCGTCCTCGCCAGCCGGCCGACAACCCGTCCCGCGGAGCCGGCTGCGAGGTCATTCGGCCCAATGACGCAGCCGGGTTCTTCCGAGCGCCAACTGAGCACGCGCGTCTCGGCTGTGGACGGCCCGAAGCCCGTCGTCATTGCCCCGCCCGACGGGCTCGCCGCTCAAGACGACGCAGACGAATACGGTCTCGCGGAACTGCCGGAAGATCCTCACAACGCGTTTGCCCCGAGGGTGAGGCAGCCCGGCGTGGTCTCGGCCGAACTGACGGGAACGCGTTCCTGTCCCTATTGTGGCGAAGCGGTCCGCGTCGTCGCCAAGAAGTGCAGGCACTGCGGCGAGTGGCTGGACAAGGGGCAACGAATGCTCCGGGAACTGGCCGGCAGCGTTCGTGACCGCTGCTCCCGCGAGGTGGCCCCGCATCGCGGAGGTACCATCCTGGGACTCGCCCTGTTCGGGATCTTCTGTTTCGGCATCATCCTCGGACCGATGGCTTGCGCCATGGCCAGCCACGATCTGCGGGAGATGGCAGCAGGCCGCATGGATTCCGACGGCCAAGGTTTGACGCGCGCGGGGCAGATCTGCGGCATGATCGTCACGGCGCTGTCGTTGCTCGGAATGTTCGTGATGCTGAGCGGCGGCATGGGACGTTAGATTGCCATGAAACCCACGGACTTTTTGCTAACTGAAAGGAACAACTCCGTGTCCATCTCCGTGAAATGCGGTTGCGGCGCGACCCTGACGTGCCCGGAAAAACTCGCCGGCATGCGGATGCGGTGCGGTTGGTGCAAACGCGAGATCGCGATTCCAGAGGCCAGCGGCGCCGCGCGTCATTCGGATGTACGACTCAGTCCCAGGTCCGGCTCGGCGGACGCCGCCTGCAGCCCATCCCGCGCTGTGACCGGCGACGGCGGTCTAAGTGGCGGCACGGACAACACCGATCTGGTCTGCAGCGCCGCCCCGTCGATCGCGCCAGGTTACGTAACCTGTCCTGCTTGCCACCATCCCGTTCCCCCGGTCCCGCTGAAGCATTGCCCGTACTGCGGCGAGGACCTGAACGCCAAGCCGGAACAGGCGGAGCGACACAAGTCACGCCGCGCGCCTCAGTGGCGGGACGTCACGAGAGGCTTGGACCTGATCGGCGGAGGAGGCCGGATCTTGGCGGCGACGATGCTCTGCTGCTCGGGCGTGTTCCTGGCACTTGCCGTCATGCCGGCACTGGCCCTGGGGTACCATGGTCTCGTGTTGGTGATGTTGGCGGAGGGGCTCGCCGTGGCCGGTGGCTTCTGGTTCAAATGCGTCTGCGACGATGAGTTGTTGGTTCGAGCGTACGGAGTGGGCCTGGCCGTGCCCGTGGTCTTGGTGATCTCCGCCGTGGCGGCGCCCAGCGTGGCGGTCATCGGGACGATCCTTGCAGTCGTGGCTGTCGTGGCCGCAGCGCTCGTTGCGCTCGTCAGAATGCTCGTCGGCTCCTGCCGATGTCTGTCCTTGCCGTTGCAAGCTGGCGGACGGCATTATCTGGAACTCGCCATCGGCAGTGCGATTGCGGCACCGGTTGTCCCTATGGTTGTGTTGCTGGTGGCGACCGCCATCAGCGGCGAGCCGGCCAGGTCCTCGCCAAGCCCCTGGCTCGTGGCTTCGCTGGCCGCCATTCCCAACACGCTTGCCGCGGGCGCCATGCTACTGTTTCTCAACTTTCTGCATGGCGTGTCGAGCTTCTTTGACGATGAACCGACGTCCGAGTACATCGACGGCTGTGCAACCTGGTTTACCGCCTGGGCCGCGGCGTATGTCGTCGTCAGTGCGGCGACGGCGGGGCTCGCCGCAGCTCACGACAACTGGGTCGTCCTGGGATTCTCGGGAATGACGGCATGCTGGTTGCTGGGGACACTTTGGTTGCTGAGGTTCATGGCCACGGTGAGTGCGGTGTCCGACGGTATCGGCCGCGTTCGATAGACGGGAGAGAATCCCAAGCAACGCCGGCCGAAAGGGCTTTCCTCCGTGGCCTCTGCGCCTCTGTCTTCGCTTCTTCTGAAGACGAGTTGGAAACACAGAGGCACGGAGACCACAGAGGGGGCCAGACGCGACGTTGCAGGCACAGAAGATCCGGGACGCAGTTTTGACACTCGTTGCCACAGCCAGGTCCGCCATCAGGAAGACGAGCGACTTGGCGTTCCGCTCCTGATCATCTGGCCGACCCGCCGCAACGTCTGGACGTCGATCTCGCGCAGCTTGCCGTTGTAATCCGGGCCGACGTCCAGGGAGAAGATGTTGCCGTACTTGACGGCGCCAAGGTAGTCCTGGTACAGCTTCTCCGCCGGGTGGCAGAGCTTGTCGTGGATCGGCAGCGAGTAGAACCACATCGCGCCGCCCTGGTGCGGCGGCAGGATGGGGTAGGTGAACTCGGCCAGCAAGTACGATCGGCTGGGGGCGTTTCTCATGTACGGCCCGGCGGCCTTCGCGTCGTCCAGCGGCCCGGGGCGCCCCAATTCGCCCAGGCGGATGTCCGCGCCTTGCTGGTCGCCGTGGTTGAAGCCGATGAAGCAGCCCGGCTGGAACGATTTGCACCACGCCAGCGTCTCCGCGTGGCTCAGCCCGCCTTCGCCGACCGCATGGTCGAACCAGATGTATTCGATCGGCCCGTACTGCGTGAGCAGTTCCTTGAGCTGGGCTTTCTTCATTTCCGGATTCGCGCCGCCGCCGTTGCCGCCCTTGCCGTCCACCGCGCCGGGCCACGTCCAGTCGCCCTCGGAGAAGTACAGCGCCAGTCGGATGCCGTGTTTGTCGCAGGACTTCCGCAACTCGGCCAGCACGTCGCGGCCCAGCGGCGCCTTGGTCACTTTGCGGTCGGTGGTCTTGGTGTCCCACAGGCAGAACCCGTCATGGTGCTTGGTCAGAAACAGGATGTAGCCCATCTCGGCTTCCTTGGCCGTGCGCGCCCACTGGTCGGTGTCGCAGTCGGTGGCCTTGAAGAACGCCACATCCTTGACGCCCGGCGTCCACTCCTTGCCGGAAAACGTGCTGAACGACCAGCAGATAAACATGCCCCACCTGAGGCCCTTCAACTCCGCCGCCCGCTGCTGCACGTCCACGGGCTCGGCGGCCGTCGCCGGGTACGTCAGACAAGCCAGCAGGGCGATCGTTGAGATTAGTCTCACTCTCATCGTCTTGTCCTCCGATTGATTGGCCACCGTGGGCGCAGCGCTGCTACCCAGCCGGCATCAGTTGTGCCGCACGAACTTCTGAGCCCGTTGGCCGATGATGTCCGTGGCGTACAGATTACCTTGGCGGTCGATCGCGATGCCGTGCACCCAGTTGAGTTCGCCGGGTTTTTCCTCGCCGTCGGTACCCTTGGGGATCGCCCAGAGCTGCCGCACGCGGCCGGTCACGTCGAAACGCACGATCAGCTGGTCCTTGGGCGGGCAGCTCAGCGGCTTGTCTTTTTCGGCCCAAGGCATGGGTGAACAGCCGCAGACCCAGATCGCGTCGTCGGCCGTGATCCAGATGCCCCACGGGACCATGATGTTCTGCCACTGCTCGACGAATCGGCCGCTCTGCTCGAACACCTGGATGCGGGCGTTGTTGCGGTCGACCACGTACAGCCGCCCCTTCGAGTCGAGGGCGATCGCGTGGGGCAGGCTGAACTCGCCCGGCCCGGTGCCCTGCTGGCCCCACTGCTTGACGAACTTGCCCTGGGCGTCATAGTGGACGACGCGGGCGTTGCCGTAGCCGTCGGTGACGAAGACCTCGCCGCTGGGCGTGATCGCCATGTCGGTGGGACGGTTGAAGTGGCTCTCGTCGCAACCGTAGCGGCCGGGCGTGCCCAGCGTCTGCAACAGCTTGCCCTCCGGCGTACACTTGAGCACCACGTGGTTGGCCGTGTCGGCAAGCCAGACCATGCCTTTGTGGTCGATCCGGACCTGGTGGGACCCGAGGCTCGTTGGCGTGGCTCCAATCAAGCCCTCGCCCCACGCCCGCACGAACTTGCCCTCCGTCGTGTAGATCTGGACGGGCGGATTGGCCCGCGTGAAGATCCAGACCTGGTCCTTGTCGTCGATGAAGACCCCCGGCGTGCGGCCCAGGGGCATCCCTTCGGGTCGCTGCGGCCAGTTCGGATCGACTTCGTACCACGTCGACAGCGTGATCGGCGGATAGGTGGGCGGAGGCGCCAACGGGTACGGCTCGGCAGCCCGGATCGTTCCGGTCAGAGCAAGTAACGCAAATCCCCACACAAGGGTTCTTGTCGAGCAACGGTTCATGGAAACACTCCTTCCAAGTTGCAGAAACAGAGGCGATTAAAGATGATAGCAAATCCAAACCTGCGGGGGAACACGATGTGACGGCGTTCGCGACGCCCGAATCATTCTGGCTTGCTGGCGTGGTTTTCGACCTCGGCCTCAGCGCAGAATGGGAACGCTGCGGTGGTTGCGGCCGCATTGCCGCGTCAGGTAGGATTGACGACAGCTGGTGTGCTCGTATCCCTGGGTGGCGTGAGAACGCTGCCTCGTTTTGGCGGCATTCGAGAAATCGCTTTCCCGTGTTCATGGCCGATCATCACACGGAGTGTGATGGCTACTTTGGCGTCACGGGGTGTGTGATGGCTACTTTGACGAGGCGACTGTGGTCTCTTGAACGCTGCTTGGGTCCTTTGTTCCATCGGGAGCCGACATGATTCGATCGTGGTTGCGGCCGTGCGGCGTTTTTCTCGTGATCGCGGCTTGGTCCGGGGCGAGCCCATTGCGGGGCGGCGAGGCCGAAATTCTCTTGGATCAACCTGAGGTCTCCACGACGGTCAACAATCCGGGCCCTCCCGTGGTTCCGACTGTGTACATCGTGGGCCGGCCGGACCGGTCCGTCCAGCCGGTCCGCAAGACCAAGGGACTCACGCTGGACGGAGTGCGGCTGACCGAGACGCTGCTCAGCGAAAGCGTGCTCATCCTGCGGCCCGACGGAACCGGCAGTTGGGGATACCAGGCCGGGTTCGATATCTTTCGGGAACCCGACTTCCGCGACGGCCGGCGGATCGACCCGCGGACTCTGGTCGAATACGACAAGTGGCGGTACGATCCGCTGGAGAGCGTGACCTGCGTCGGCGGAGATATCAACCTGCTGCGACTGCACCACCAGCGCGCGTACGCGCCGGCGCTGTACGAGATCGCGTTCCCCTCGCCGATCGCGATCCGGTCGCTGCACGTCGCCTCGAATTGCGACGGACTCAGCCAGCCGGACGTTGTCGTCCGGGCGCGACTGTACGCGGACCGGCAGAGGAAACAGTTGATTGCCCAACGCTTGATCGGCTCGGAACAGGAGTCCAAGCGGTTTCCCGTGGACTTTGACTCGCTCGGCCAGAACCGCGTCTACCTGGAACTCTCGGCGGAAGCCCCGCGGGGGACGGCGGTCGATCTGTACTACACGTTCTTCGAGGCGCAGTTGGACACGCGCGGTCTGAAACTGCCGCTGCTAAGAACGGGCGAGAACCGGCTGACGTTCACCGGCGATTCGGACGGATCGCATCAGGCTCGCGTCGTGCTGCGGTGGACGGAGCGCCCGGCGGCCGAGCGATTGTGGGACGACTTTGAAGACGGTCTGCACTGGGGCGGCTGCGTTCTGATGACCAGCAGCCCGGAAAACGGTCTGGCTTTCACGGGCGAGCATTTCGCGCGAACCACGTTTCCCGCCAACGGCCGCGATTTCGGCCTGAACCGTTCGCTGCCCGGGCTGGACTTGACCAAGTACAACCGGCTGAGCATCGCCAGTCGCGTGGTGCGCGAGGCGCCGATGCGCTCCGTCCTGTTCGGCATCAAGAACGCGGACACTGCCTACCAGTACGTCCGACCCCGGCCGCAGCACCAGTGGAACTTCCAGACGTTCGACATCAGCGGTTTCCGCCGCGATAAAGTGACCGCCATGAACTTCTACTGGATCGCCATCCCCGGCTTCAACCGCGCGGACGATCCGTGCGTTTACGACGTCGACAGCGTCTGCCTGTGGCACGAGGAACCGTCGCCAGCGGTCACGCGGCAGCTCCCGGCACACATCGCCAACTACGTGTCTCCGCGGTCCGTCGCGACGCCGCCTTCGCGCAAGATCCCGCCGGTCCAGGAGTGGTTCCCGATGGGAGTCTACGACGGCATCTGCAGCCGCTCGAACCAGGAATGCGAATGGCTGTTCGACCAGATGCAGCGTCGTAACATGAACGCCGTCTATATCTCCAACGGCGGCCCGCAGGATCTGGAACGGATACTGCCGCTGGCCGCGCGGCGCGGCATCCGCTTGATCTACCAGGGCGGCGGCGAAGGCGCGATGTACTACGAACACCTGGCGACGGCGGAGGCCAGAAAGCGGTCGCTGGAACAGGTCATCCTGCCCCGCGCCCGCCAGTGGCTGCCCAAGTTCCGCGATCACTGGAGTCTGGCCGCCTGGAGCCTGACGGAAGAGATCGGGCCGGAGTTGTCCGGCGAGCTGTCGCCGTATTACGAGCTGGTGCGGTCGCTGTTGCCGGAAAGTCCGCCGACGGTTCTGCACAACAACCTGGCGGCTGCAAAACGCGACCTGGAAACGAACAAGCCGCTGGTGGTGACCCACGATTTCTACCCGTTCTTCTGGTCGCCTCGGAGCGGGCCGTCGAATCCCGGCCGGTCCGTGCCCTACTACCGCGGCCGGGTGAGCAGCTACTATCGGGCCTGCCGCGAGCACGGGGCCAGCCTGTGGATCATGCCCCAGGCTTGGGGAACCGCGGAATCGGCCCCGCTCGATCCGCCCCACTACGGCTACCGCGGCGGCATGAGAACGCCCGAGCCCGGCGAGATCAAACTGCAAGGCTGGGTGGCGGTCGCCGAGGGGGCCACCGGCATTATGTTCTACGCCGCCGTGGCCAGCCGGCCGGACGAGCACCAACTGTGGGACCAGGGCTGGACGGAGACGGCCAATACGCGGGCGGCGGCCGAACTGTTCGGCCGCCTCACGCGCGTGGCGCCGCTGCTGTGCCGCCTGGAACGCGACTACGGCGAGGAAGGGTTCGTCCGCAGTTCCAACCCGCAAGTGCTTGCGCACAGTTTCGTGAAACGCCGCGGCTACCCCGGCAGCGCCCGTTATGTCGTCCTCGCCTCGCTCGACGGCTTCGGACCGCAGACGCTCGATCTGTCCGTCACGGGCGGCGGTCGCGTCTACGACCTGATCGACCGGAAAGACATCACAGGCAACCTGACGCAGATGGAACTGGCGGCGGGCGAGGGCCGGGTGCTGCTGGTCGGTAACCAGGCGGAACTCGGGCGGGACGTTGAACTGATCGACGAGACGCTTGAGGCATGGAGCTACGGATTGAGCGAAAACGCCCGGCCCAGCCCTTGAGCAACAGGCGTTTGACAATGGTACAATCCCTGTTGAAGTCCCTGCCCCCGGCCCTGGACTTCTATACGCTGAACTTAACTGGCTAAGACGGACAGCTACAAATTCCTATCCCCCAAACTTCCGCCCGCAGATCCAGGAGGTACACGACGTGAGATTCAACTTGCAACCCAAACTGGTCGTCTCCACAATGCTGATCGTTTTCGGCTCGTTCTGCTTCGCGGGCCTTTCCAGGGCGGCCGAACCCAACCCGCCGGAAGGCTTTCGAGCCTTGTTCAACGGCCAGAACATGGACGGTTGGTACGGCTACAATCCTCACCAGACGGCCAGCGTCCCGGCAGAGGAGCGGGAGAAGGCCATCGAGGCCCGCCAAGAGGAATTCCTGGCTCACTGGCGAGTCGAAAACGGCGAACTGGTGAACGATGGTCAAGGTCCCTACGCGACGACGCGCGAGGAGTTCGGCGATATCGAACTGCTGATCGAGTACAAGACCGTGGCCAAGGCCGACAGCGGGATCTACCTGCGCGGCACGCCGCAGGTCCAGATCTGGGACTATACGGAAGCGGGCGGCAAGTGGGACCGGGGCGCCGACAAGGGCTCCGGCGGGCTGTACAACAACAACGCCAACTCGCCCGGCAAGCTGCCGCTGGTCCTGGCCGACAAGCCGTTCGGCCAATGGAACCAGTTCCGCATCACGCAGATCGGCAGCCGCACAACCGTGCTGCTGAACGGCCAGCTGGTGGTCGATAACGCGATCATGGAGAACTACTGGGACAAGGACCGCGTCGCGCCGTTGCCGGTGCGCGGCCCGATTCACCTGCAGACCCACGGCGGCGAGATCCGCTGGCGGAACATCTTCGTTCGAGAAATCCCGGCGGACGAGGCGAATCGGCGGCTCCGGGGCGACGACGCGGCGCAGGGCTTCCAGCCGGTCTTCAACGGCCGCGATCTGAGCGGCTGGGCCGGCGCGGTGGATAACTACGAAGTCCGCGACGGGGCGATTGTCTGCCGCCAAGGCAAGGGCGGCGTGCTGTTCACGGACGAGCAATACGACGATTTCGTCGTGCGGCTGGAGTTCCAGTTGCCGCCGGGCGGCAACAACGGCCTGGCGATTCGCTATCCCGGCACGGGACGGGCCGCGTACGACGGCATGACCGAATTGCAGGTGATCGACGACACGGCCGAGAAATACGCGAAGCTCGATCCGCGCCAGTTCCACGGCTCGGCCTACGCGATGGTGCCCGCGCAACGCGGCTATCTGCGGTCGGTCGGACAGTGGAACTACCAGCAGGTGACCGTCCAGGGCTCGACCATCCTCGTCGAACTGAACGGCACGGTGATCCTGAACGCGGACCTGAGCAAGGTCACCGAATTCAAAGACAACTGGCCGCATCCCGGCAAAGACCGGACCAACGGCCACTTCGGGTTCGCCGGGCATCAAGATCCCGTGCTGTTCCGCAACATCGCGATCAAGCGGCTCGCGCCCGCCGCAGCCGAGAAGCCGGAGTCACCCGCGCCATAGCCCGGCGCGAAACATGGGATGCATCCAGCCGCACAGAACAGAGCACCGCCCAAAGACTAAGGCGGCGATCCCGGCCGCGTGTCCGCGAGAACATCAGTGCTGGAAGATGGAAGAAGCTGACAGAAAGATGGGGTGACAGAAAAATCAAGATGAAGTGACTGAAGAACGATCGGAAGACAACCCTTTCCCCTCCGTCTTTCATGTTTCTGTCACGCCATCTTTCTGTCAGCTTTCCCGCCTGCTTGCCTTTTTTTGTTTCCAGTGGTCACGGCAATCCGCGCCACATGTCCATTTTCTTGAGCCACGGAAGTAGGGCTTCCGGCCACTTGACGCCGAGGCCTTCGACCATGCCGACGTGAAAAGCGCCGTGGCCGCCGGTGTCGACCACGAACATCTCGTCGGGCACACCCAAGCCGCGGAGCTTCTTGTGGACCTCCATCGCAAACTCGATCGGTGCGGTCGTGTCGTCCTTGGCGTGGGCAAAGAAGGTCGGCGGCGAAATCTCACTGAGCGGAAAATCGGCGATCGTCCGCTTGTTGGGCCAGACGCACATCAGCACGCAAAAATCCGGCCGGCTGCTGACCCGCTGGATTGGCTCCGCCGCAGCCGGGTCGCCCTCGTCGAATTGGCCCGCCAGATTCAGGCACAGATTGGCCCCGGCCGAGTAGCCCTGGAAACCGATCCGGTGCGGGTCGATGCCCCACTCGGCGGCTCGGCTGCGCACGATCCGCACCGCCCGCTTGCCGTCGGCCAGCGCGTCCGCCACCACGTCGTTGTTGCCGTACCGAGTCCGGTACTTCAGGCCGAACACGGCGATCCCCTGGTCGTTCAGCAGCTTCACAACGTTCTCCACGTGCAGGCACATGGCCAGGTGGTTGTAGCCCCCGCCCCCGGCGATCACCAGCGCCGTCCCGCTGGCCTTTTCCTTCGGAGGCAAGTACACGAACAACTGCGGCGCCGACACGTTGGCGTAACGCTCGTTCACAAACGTCTCCGCCTTCCCGCCCGGCACCAGCCCCGGCGCATCTCCCGGCCACAACGGGATCACCGCATCCGGCTCCGGCTTGACAAACCCCGGCGGATGATTCGCGGCCGGTTTGGGTTTCTCGGCGGCCAGGGCCGTGGGCAGGGCACAAATGCCGAGGAGGAGCGAAACGACCAGTCTGGTCAACGTATTCGTGCATCCCGCGTTCATAGAATCACTCCGGTTTAGGTTTACGTTCCATCTCGGCATCTTCGGGTGCGATCAGGACCGTCTGGCCATTGCGAAAAACGACCAGCGGCTGGCCTTGTTGCTTGTGTTGCTTGACCGTCTCCCGCACGGCGGCGTCCAACGCTTCGTCGATGGGTTTCCCTTGGCGAAACAGTTCGGAGATGTCCCTGTCAGGTTCACGCGGCATGACCGAACTCCCTTGTGATCTGGTTCCACAGCGTTGGGTCGCTGATCTGTGTCGTACTGGTGCCGATGCCGGCCGCGATCAGACACGTGCCTTGCATCACAGAGTTATCGTACATCCGCCAACTTATTGCCAAGGGCCGGTACAATTGAAAGAAATTCCGCAGGCCGCGCTCGTAACGCCGCCGGACGGTGGCTTCGGGCACATTGTGGCCGCCCATGCGGACGCGGTCGGCGACGCGCTGGACGGCAAAGTCGGCGCTGGGCAGCCAGAGGAATACCAAGTGGAACGCGTACCCGGTGCCGAGCAGATCCGCTAACCAAGGTGCCAGCGAACGGCTGGCGAGCGTGGTTTCAAACGCAAAGTCACGCCGCCGAGCCGCCAGTTCTCGGAGCCGAGCGTGCATGATGCTGCCGGCCTCGAATGCCACGCGCTCCGGGTCGAACGCGGCCAGTCCCTGCGCGACCGTATCGGCGTTGACGAACTCGACCACGCCCAGCGTCTGGCGCAACAGCCACGGCGCCGCCGTCGTCTTCCCCGCCCCATTCGGCCCGGCAAGTACGATCACGCTTGGATTTGTCGCAGACATGAGGAATCAAGTTCAGGGTTTAGTCGGTACGGGCCGCTGGCCGATGGTGACCTTCAAGCCCGAATGGCGAGCGACCAGTACAAACGGCGATGTGACATCGACGTCTTGGCCGAGGATTGCCTTGAGCGTCTCGATATCTCGTGAAAGGCATCAAACCTTCGGAATCGCACTGTGCCAGAGTACCAAATTGCTCCAGCGGACGGAAGCCAACTCCAGAGGCCGGCGTTGTGATCGACCTCCGAACGCTCCAGACCGCCCAGCCGTGTGGCAGGATACTCCGCCGCCTGATTCGACGCGAAGGGGATGTTCTCCACCTCGGCGTAGCCGCGAAGTGGGTCGGAGTGCTCCGCGTCGTCGAGCAAATGCACGGGCGGCGGCTCCACGGCGCCGCCGCTGAGTTGCTCCAGATATCCGCGGAACTGTGTCGAGAGGGGCTTTTCGTCCGCAATCGGCTGCGATCGAAACAGTTATGCGGGGCAGGCCATGGTGGACTGGTGGTGTCGTCGTAAGAGGTCCGGGTCCGGATGCCAGCGATCAGGCAGGCAAATGGTCTGCCCCGAGTAGTCCAGAAGAAATCGCTCAATCGCTCGGCTCTTGGGATGCTGCTTGGCGATCTGTTGCTCAATGGAGATCTGGAAGTCCGCTCCGATAATCAAAATGCCGGCGTCGAATGCCCTGTCATGCAACGAGCAAAGGCAGATTCCATTCCTTGGATTCATGCGCTGCGACTTGTCAGCCGACCACGGCACGATATGAGCCGCGACCAAAAGGGTCGGAACGGGCAAACGACAAACGGCGCACTCGCACCGATAGCCGGTCAAGATGATCGACCGGAAAAGATGTTGATTTACGCGGACCTTTGTCACGACTTGTTTGTCCAGGCCTTGAACGTCCTCCCATTCAACTGCGTCAGTTGCCCTCGGCTTGGTCCCGGTCAGCCCGGCGAAGGCGAGTTCGGATTGGTAGCCGATAGCTTCAGCATCCCGGTTGAATTCGTTCCAGATTTCTTCATCAAGACGGGAGACGCTCCTCAGCCCCGAGACGCCACGGGCCTGATGCGAAGGATCAAGCGAAGCCAAGTTGCAGCACTTCATGGCCACTGCGCCGGGCGTGCGACCTAGCACTCTGGCAAGTGCGACGATGTCCGGATTCCGGGCGTGGAGCCTTCCGAATGGCGTGCGGCAGTACAAGTTGAACGCGGCAAGCGTCTCGTCACGAGTCCAATTCTGTCTTGGCATATCAGCGCACTTTGCGATCGTAGCGGGATTCTCGGACAATCTTTCCGGATAGCGCGTAGGTCGCTCATCATCCTACCGTTAGAACCGGGAACTCGCGAGCATCCCTCTCGGCCGAGGACGATTTTCCGGCGCGTAAGAAGTCCACGGCACGCCGTGGCTGTTCGTTTCCCGCAAGATGGCCTCGACGGTGGCGTCCGCTCGGTAGCACGGGCGGGGGCGGAGAGGGCGGTCAGTGTGTCGCAGATCACGAACAACCGGCGACGATGCTGGGGTACGCCGAAGTCATACGCGTCCAGCTTGATCGTCTTGGTCCGATATCCCAGGTCCGACAACGATTCCGAGCCGATGCGGGAAGGAGGACCAGCGCTGCATTTGGATTACATTCTCCACCACGACCCAGCGGGGCCGCAGTACGCGGGCGAAGCGGACGACCTCGAAGGCCAAGCGTTTGCTGGCCTCGTCCCTAGGCTTGCCGCCCTTGGCAACGCTGTGATGAGTGCATTCGGGCGACGCGAGCAACAGATCGACCCGGCCTACGTCACGCGCGAGTTCCTCCGGGGCCATGTCGACGAGATTCGCGGTGTAGACCTTCGCTTCCGGAAAGTTGAGCTGGAAGGTCTGCGTCGCCAATGGCCACAGATCAATGCCGCCGGCGATCGTAGCTCCGGCTTGCCTGGCACCGCAGGAACTGCCGCCTGCCCCACAAAACATGTCGAACGCCCGTACTTCCATGCCTACGCGGCCTCACGCAGCCCACCTTCGCAACAGTTCCCCTTCACCATACCGAAAACACGGTCAATTGCCAGGCCGTCGCCATGACGCTCGACTTATCCAGCTTCGCTAGTTCTCCTGGCCTGACGCGAATGAGACCTCCCCGAACCGCGAGCCGCTCATTCGACTGGGAAGACCATAATCCGGCGGCTGCCCGCATAAGCGGTCGGGTGTCTTTTCAACTTCGCGAACTCCCGTGCGCGAAGGTATGCGACTACCTCGCGGTCGATGTTTTCGTCCGTTAGCAAAGCTAATTCGGCAAGCTTCACACCTCGACCTCCGCCGTCAGCAGCACCTCATTCTTGAAGGATGACGCCGCGTAGGCGAGGGCCTGTTGGACGTCTGCAGCGATTAGGTGCGGGTGACGGGCGACAATCTCGTCGCGGCTCGCCCCGGACGCCATCCATTCGAGGATCAGTTCGACGCTGATTCGCGTCCCCTTGATCACCGGCTTTCCGCCCAGAATCGCTGGGTCGGAAGTGATTCGATCAAACATGCGCAGGACTCCTTTCGTGAAAGGCGTCGGGCCTCAGGCCCGTGGGCTCGAATGCTGTTGAACTACCAGATTGGAGTAACGGACGGAAGCGGCGCGGCGTACAACCCTTCGCGGTGAGTCTGGGCGGAATTCCGTGTTCCTGCCCACATTTTCCTGCCAGTGTACGTCAGTAGACTTCGATTTCGTCGCACTCGGTGCGCCGCGGGCTTCCATTTGAATCGACATACCTGATTCGCAACCAGCGGAATGGCTGGGACGCTTCGATGGGGATGGCTTGACCGTGTTGATCGCCGCCGCGGACCGGGTGCGTGACGGGGGGCGACCAGGTTTGGCCGTCGGCGGAGGTTTCCACGGCGATTTCGTGGACGCCGCTCAGGCTGTCCTGACGCTGGCCGGTGCGGTCACAGGACCAGACCAGGACGCGCTTGGGCTTGGGAGTGGGGAGTTCGACGACGTAGCCCGCGGAGTTGCTGGCCCAGGGGATGTTCGCGCGGCCGTAGAGGCCGTCGCTCAGCCAGCGGGCAACGGTCAGAGAGTTCTGAGGGCCGAGCGATTGGACGCGAATCCCGGCGATCTTGGGCCTGTTGCCGACGACGGCTCGGATGGCTTCCTCGGCGCGAGTCCGGTTGGCGGCGGCGGCCGCGCGCGGAGCAGTCCAGCCGTCGCGCGTGATGCCCAACATCGGCAGACCGGGCTGAGGTGCCAGCGGAGCCCTGGAACGTCGTGGCCGGGCCAGGTATTTCACGTCGGCGTTGGGAGTCGGAGCCAGCGGAGCGAACGCAAAGCTCGAAACGGAGCAGTCGAGACGCTCGACCAGGTAGGTTTTGCCCTTGGCCGTGGGGAACGAGATCTCTAAGCGGTGATCGGTAATGTCGGTCTCGACGATCGCTTGGCCATCTTGCGTGACTCGGGCGGGAGCATTCCACGGGTTGACCAGCCGGCACGTGTCGCCGAACAGGCTCTCGATCGCGACGTAGCGGACTTGCCCGCCCGCCCGCTCCGAAACGACCATGAAACCGGTTTCGGCGCGAAGCCGGAAGACGCCGCTCCAGTTGTCGGGCACGGCCGGCCAGACGCGGATCGTGCCGTCGTACGACTGCAGCAGCATCTCGGTGGTCGTGGCGGCGTTGACGCCCGCCGAATCGAAGTACGGGCAGTCCACCAGGCCGCCGGCCCAGTAGGGACTGGACGGGCTGTCCCAGAAGCCCTGCGGCCAGTGCTGCGTGTTGCGGCAGTGCTCGGCCTGCAGCCGCGCCGCCTCGGCGCCCAGCCCCAACCGGGCGGCGCAGACGGGCGACCAGTCCCAGCCGTAGCTGCCCCGAAACGTCCGCTCGAAGTACGTCCGCTCCGCCTTCGCACGATTCGGACTGCCGATCCCCGCCAAGCCGAACGGATACACGACGTCCACTTCGACGTTCTCGCCATTGAAACGCTTGGTGATCTCCGTCGAAGTTTTGTCGGGCGGATACAGCCGGTTGACGGTCGGGTTGTCGCTGGCCGGGATCTGCGGCGGGATCACGCACGGGGCGTACGCTTGTCCGTCGGGCCGCTCGGGCAGCGGGGCCAAGCGATCGAGCCATGAACGCCATTTCGCCGGCATGTCGGCGAACAGACCCAGCCGCTCGCTTTCCCGCAGCAGTGCGGGGACCGCTTCCCGCAAGGCACCGATGCTGGTCATGCTGTCCTGCACGCGCCAATAAGTCTCGCGGGCGTCTTCCGGCGTGATGTGATAGCGGCCGTCGGCGCCCAACGTGGCGTAATCCATGTAGAAATCGACCGCTTCCTTCATTAGCGGCAGCACTTCGTCGCGGAGCAACCGGTCGTCGCGGGCAAAGACCGCTTGATGGTACAACTGCAGGGCGCATTCCAGACCGGTCGACAAGTACAGCATCGTGTACGAATTGCCCCGCTTGTCGCCCGGACCGGCGATGTTCATGGTCTCTTCGATTTGCAGGCCCCGCTTGCCGAACAGCTCCTGGGCCAGCCGCCGATGCGCGGGCACGGTCGTCAAGTACAGCCGCTGCAAACCCGCACACAAGTCCAGATGATTGGCGGCCGGCAAGCACCAGTACAGCTCGCGGGTGTTCTGGTACCAGTAGGACGTTCCCCAGCTGCGCGAGTCGCGGTGCATCAGAAACGGCCCGCCGTTGAACTTAACCGCCGACTCGCCTTCGCCCCCGCAGCCCATCCAGTACAGGTGCAGGTACCAGAGGTTTTCCATGTAGTCGGCCTGTCCGTCGGGCGAGTGCAGAGAGAGCATCGACCGGGCCCAGAATTCGCGCCAACGTTCGGCGGCCCGTGCCGACTGCGCATCCCAGCCTTGTGCCAGAGTTTCGGCCAGCAAGCGTGCGGCCGCGGCCTGGGCATCATCCTTCGGGGCCACGACCGGATTGGCGACGTACAAGGTCAAGCGGGAAACCCCCTGAGCGTCGCGCGGCGGCGGCGAGAGCTTGATGGTAGTCGTTCGCAGGTCGCCGTCAGTATGCACCGGCTGCAGCGACGCCGAACAGTCGGCTTGAGCCAAGATCGCCATCCGCCGAGCAAATTGCGGAGCGGCTGGCGCCGGCAGGTCTTCGACGAAGCCGGCGGCCTGGTCTGCGACGACCGCCCCGGCGGTCGGCCGCCACTGTTCCACGTCGACGTACAGCTCTGCCGGCAGCCGGCCCTCCAGGCGGACGGCGACTACGTCCCGGTCGGCCAAGACCCGTGTCGTCGCGGTCCACCGGCCTGCGTTGCCGCGGTAGGTGGTCCGCACTGCGCCGTCGTACAGAGACAGATGCTGTGTGAACTGCTGAGGTGCATCGAGCAGCGCGGACTGGGGGCGCAGTCTCACGCGGCCGGAAGAGTTCTGGTACCAGACGTTGTTCGCGTGGTTCAGCTGCAGATTCAATCCGTCGGCGTTCCAGACCATGCCGCACAGCCGTCCGTTGCCCACGGGCATCGCCTCATGCTCGTGAATGGCGGGGCTGAGGTAGACCACGTCATTGCGGGCCAGCAGCCGCGATTGGTCCACTTGCAGGCCGTCGCGGTAGCACAGGGGCGTATTCTGCTGCTCGACAACCGGGCTTTTCGGTTCCAGCCCGGCGTAGCGCGCCGCGGCGGCCTCGTCGAGCAGGGCAAAGTCGTACAGTCGCACTTCGTCGATCCGTCCCGCGAACTGGTTGCCTCCCGTGGTGTCGGCTCCGAGGTGAACTGTGTTGGGGCCGCCCAGTTTGACCATCGAACCGGCGGGCTGAGCGGCGGCCAGCTTGCCGTCCAGGTACACGGCCAGTTCGCCGCCCTCGGCGTCGTACACGGCCAGTACGTGCGTCCAGCGGCGGGCTTCGAGCACCTTCTGCACGTGGATCGTCCCGGCTGGCGTGATCAAACGGATCGCGTCGCCGGGATGCGTGTCCAGGCAGAAGCTGTCGGACGTGGCCGGCGTGGAACGATCGACGATCCGCCCCGCGGTCAGCTTGTCGGGACAGATCCACGCTTCGACGCTCAGCCCCCTTTCGAATACCGGCTTGTCCGATCCGGGAATCTCGACGTAGCCTTTGCCGTCCAAGGCCAACGCCTGGCCGCGCCGGCCCTCGGCCAGTCGGACTTCGCCCTCAAGGAGCCCCGGCCATCGTCCCTGGTGGTCCGGGACCGCCGGGCCGTCGAGTTTCTCGAAACGGTATTCGGACACCAAGCCCTGAGGCGGCGCTTCAGTATTGGCTCCAGTGCCAAGACCGGGAACCAGCACTCCCAGCACAAGCGACGCAGCAGCACGGTTCATCGAAGCGACCTCCTCTTCATCTGTAGCGTGGATCCCCACGGATGGCATGGCGATACCACGGATTGGAGTCCCCCAGCCAGGCACCGTATCAGAAATGACTGTCCGATTCTTTCGTGGCGTAAGCTTCCAGCTTGCGGCGCCACCATCTACCGCAAGCTGGAAGCTTACGCCACGAATTCCTCGAACGCGTGCTTTTGCCCGGCCATCCGTGGGGATCCCTCGCATTCGTTTCTCACTTCTGCGAGTCTACTTCGCCGGCGTCCCTGCCTTCCACGGGGCTTCCGCCAGGTAGCGGGCTACCGCCTGGGCGAGTTGGCGGCCCACGGCTTGGTAGCCGTCCGGCGTGCTGTGCGGAGTGTCCCACACGGTTTCGAGACTTGCCGCGACGACGTTGTCGCCGGTATGGTTCCGCACCCACGTACCGCTGACTCGGCCGCGCTCTTCCTCCGTCTTGACGTACGTCGCGAATTTGTACTTGGAATCCATTGGCAAGGGGTCCCGCATACATTCCGCGGTCAGGGCCAGCAGCCGGGCGTAGTTGTGCTGCTGCGGCGCCGGCATCTTGGCCAGATCCAGCGGCCCGAAGAAATAGGGCCGCGGTTCGCCGGGACCGGGGTTGTGCAGATCGACGAACACTCGCAGCCGGCTCTGACCATCCAGGTCCCGGATCCGCTGTTGAGCGGCAGCCACTTCGGGGTACACGGGCTGGTCGCTCCAGTCGCGATTGTGGTCCCGCGGGACTGCATCCTTGCCGCCGGCGCCGAGCGTGACGTTGTCGACGTCCATGATGGGGATGACGTAGACCGAGGCCATGCGGCGGAGTTGCGCGGCAGCCGGATCGTCGCCGGCCGCCCACTCGATGAATCCTCGGCTGACCCAACTGGCGCCTGATTCCCAAGCGTGCTGGCGAGCCTGCACCCAGACCGCCAGCGGTGCCGGCTCCTCCGCGGTGCCTCCGCCCAACTTGATCCCCTGAACCGGACGGCCCTCGCGCGTGTTGGTCAGCACGAACCGCTCCGCGTCCGGAGTCCGGCTCGCAATACGCTCCAGCAACGCGTCCGCGTGCGAGGGCAGAAAGGGTGGTTGCGAGGCGAGCCAGACGGTCTTGCCGGGCGCGTCAAAACGGTAGATGGCGATTTTGTCTGCGGTCAGTTCCCGTTTCGGCGTTTGCGACCACGTCTCGTTGTCCGCACTGATCGCGGCCCGCTGAGGCTGAGACCAGTTGGCCGACAACCGCTGCTTGTCACGGAACGGCTTCGGATTGCCGCTGACCTTCAACGTCACCTGCTGACCCGGCGCCAGCCCGTCGATCCGCAGGTACCACCAGCACGGCCAGCCTCGCCCCTCGTGGACCGCGGGACAGATGTGAACCATGCCGCCCGCCGCGTCCACCGCTTGGACCTCCGCCGAGCCGCCGGGAAAGTCGGCGGACACGATCAAACCCGCGGCCGGAGTCTCTTCGCCGGCGCGAGTGACCGGCGTGAGGAGGAAGGAAAGGATGAAAGCAACTGCGAGCGAGCATCGAACGGTCATGAGTGTGGTCCTCCGCATGGGTTTCGTAGGCCGGAACAAGTCGGCGCAGTTCCGGCAGGAGATCTTCTTTGCGGTTAGCCGTGCCGGAACTGCGCGGACTTGTTCCGGCCTATCTGCCTGGAACACCGTCTGCCCGAAGTCGCGCCACGCCGGGGCCAAAGCGGCGACAAGGCGCCGCACTCCAAAAGGTCTCACTTCGGCCGTCCGGCCGCACGCTGGGGCGATTGGACTCTAGCCCCTGCGGCGTAGGAGACGCTGCCGTGGGGAGCGAGTTCGTAGCCCCAAGCATCGACGTAGTACTGCGCCGGGCGGAAGTCGTCGCCGATCTTCTTCAGTTCTGCTTGCAGCCGGGCGTCGAGGTCGCCGCGCAACGACGCTAACTCCGGGCGGTCCATCAGGTTCTCCTGCTGATGCAAATCCGCTTGATCGTCAAACAGCAGCCACGGACCTTCCAAGCCGCGGATATAGGTGTAGCGGCTGGTGCGGATGGCCCGATATTCCTTGTCGAAGCCGCGGCCGGCAAAGGGGGCGACGGCCATGTACAACGCCGCGCGGCCGGCCGGCTCCTCCCGGCCACGCACGACGCGGGACAAGTCCTCGCCCTCGATCGTGTCCGGCGCGGAAACGCCGGCCAGACCCAACAGCGTCGGCAGGATGTCCGGCGTGGTCAGGGGCATTTTCAGCTCGCGACCCTGCGGGCCGTGGGCGGGCGGGTACCTCAGCAGGAACGGCACCCGCGCGGCCTCGTCCCACGGCACCTGCTTCATGTACGGAGGCCCGCCGTGCGAGCCCAGCATCTCGCCGTGATCGGACGTGAACACCAGGATCGTCCGTTCCGCCAGCTGGGTCTCTTCCAGCGTGGCCAGCACGTCCCCGATGCACTTGTCCAGGGCCGTGCAATGCGCGTAATAACCCTGAGCTTCTCGGCGGGCCTTTTCCTGCATCTCCGGCGGCACGGTCGGCGGCAATTGGATTTTCTCCGGGGGATAGAGATCTTTGTACTCCTGCAACGCCGTGCCGTGGGGGAAGTGAGGAATGCCGTAGGAGACCATCAGGACGAAGGGCCGATCGGCCTGGGCATGCTGCCGCAGGTACGCCTGAGCATCTCGAGTCTGAGCGAAGGCGTCGTAGCCGTCCCAGAACCGCTTCTCGTCCGAGTCGCCTTCGTAGAAGTGGGAGTGGGGGTAGTTGTGGTCGCACTCGGCCGCTTTCCAGTACTGCCAGCCTTGCCGGCGCTCCGGGGCTACGAACGCACTGCGTCCGTGCCCGTCCAAATGCCATTTGCCGATGTAGGCCGTGCTGTAGCCGGCTTGTTGGAAAACTTCGGCAAAGCACACTTCGGCCTCCGGCAGGTAAGCGTCGTTCAGGAACATGCCCGTCGACGTGGGAAACCGGCCGGTCATCAGCGCGGCGCGGTAGGGGGTGCAGACCGGACAGACGGAGACCACGTTGCGAAAGTTCAAACTCTGCCGGGCCAGCCGGTCCAGGTTGGGCGTCTTGACGTTCGGGTCGCCCTCGTACCCCGTGGCCTTGGCTCGCCACTGATCGGCCAGCAGAAACACGATATTGGGCTTGCCCGCGGGCGCCCCCATCGCTGGCGACTCGCACATCCAGAAACCCAGCAGCGCTGTCGCCAGAAAAGCGGCAAACTCAAGCCGAAAACCAAGTCGTGCGATCATGGTCGAAATCCTCCCGCGGCCCATTGTAACCCAGACTCCGTGGAAGCCAAACCAGTCGCCCCGGCAGAATCCACGTCACGTCTTCCTCCCGCTCATTTCTCTGTCATCCCCATTTGTCGCCACAGCAGAGAAAGCAGGTGGCGACGATCGCGTTAGCCTGTTGCATCTTTGCCCTCATCTTTCCGGACGCCAGCTCTTCACAACGTTACGGTCGGAGCCACGCTGGACGGATTGGCACGGACCGTCGCCTTATGGTAGTATGGCCAGCCCGCATTTAGCATTTGCTTGCAGCGAGCCTCCCTGTCGACATCCGCATCCGCTCCTTTGCCATCGGAGAAACCATGAACACCGCGAAACACGTGTGGCACTTCATACGCGCCGTCCTGGTCCTGTTTGTTCTGCTGTCCCCCCTGGCTGCGGCCGAGGTCGCCCCAGAAAAACAATCCGTGCTCGACTGGCTGAGCGAGCCCGAGACGGTGACGAAGTTCGGCCGGATCTCGGACGCGGTTTGGTCGTATGCCGAACTGGGCTTGCAGGAGCACAAGTCTTCCGCGCTGCTGATCAAGACGTTGGAGGAAGCCGGGTTCACGGTCGAGAAGGGGCTGGCCGGCATGCCCACCTGCTTCGTGGCCAGCTATGGGACGGGCAAGCCGGTGGTGGGGATCCTCGTGGAGTACGACGCCTTGGCGATGCTCTCGCAGAAAGGCCGCCATCCGAAGCAATCGCCCGTAGTGGCCGGCGCCCCGGGGCATGGCTGCGGCCACAATTTGATGGCTGCGGCCGCCACCGCCGCCGCGATCGCCGTCAAGCAGGCGATGGAGAAGCACCAGCTGGCCGGCACGATCAAGTTGTTCGGTTCGCCGGCCGAGGAGATCCTCGTCAGCCGTCCCTACATGATCCGGGCCGGGCTGTTCAAGGATGTCGACGTGGTCATCAACAACCACTCCGGTTCGGGCTTCTCGACCGACTACGGCGTCTCGGGAACTGCGATGTTCTCCGTGATCTTCACGTTCCAGGGAAAGACGGCGCATGCCGGGAGCGGGCCCTGGGGCGGGCGCAGCGCGTTGGACGCCGTGGAGATCATGAACGTGGCCACCAACTATCTCCGCGAACACCTGCACTTCTCCGCCCGCATGCACTACGTGATCCCGGAGGGCGGCGAGGCCCCCAACGTGGTGCCCGACCGGGCGCGGGTCTGGTACTTCCTCCGCAACTCCGACGACCGCTTGCAGGAGATGTACGAGCGGGTCGTCAACTGCGCCAAAGGGGCGGCGCTGGCCACGGGGACCGAACTGGCCGAAGTCCGCGTCCTGGCCGCCGCACACCAGTCGCACCACAACCAGGCGCTCGCCGAGCTGATGATGAAGAACATCGAACTGGTCGGCATGCCGGCGTGGAGCGAAGAGGACCACGAATTTGCCCGAGCGCTGCAGAAAGAGTTGGGCAAGGAAGAGAAGGGCATGCCGGCGAAGGTCGGCTCGATCGGCAAGCCGGCCGCGGTGTTTACCGGCGGCGCGTCGTCCGATCACGGCGACGTGACCCTCATCGCGCCCACGGCGACGATCCGCTTCCCCGGCATCGTCAGCGGCGCCCAGGGACACCACTGGTCGACCGTGGCGTCGGGCTTCGGCCCGGGGGCCTGGAAGGGCGTCAACGCGGGCGCCAAGGCGATGGCCGCCTCGGCGATCGACCTGCTCACTCAGCCCGGCGCCTTGCAGGCGATCCGCAAGGAATTCGAAGAGTATTCCAAGACGCACCCCTACAAGTCGTTCCTGCCGGCCGAGGCCCAACCGCCGCAGGAATTCTACGACAAGCTCATGAATCAGTACCGGCCGGCCATGGAAGCGTTTTACGTGGAACCCCAACCATGACTCGTCGAGGGCTCCATGAGCCAACTCATCACGGCCATGTTCGCCGACGCCGCTGGCTCCGCATTCCGTTTCTGGCGGACACCGGCGTCAAGTGGGGCGAGAATGCACCACGGCGACTTCCTGCGGTCGGAGGAATCGGGACGGCCTACCTTCTGGACAGGGAACATCTGGTCAGCGGCTTCGCATCAGCACGATGGACCTGCGGATCGCCAGCATGGGGCTGGTCAAAGGCGCCACGGTACTGACGGCGAATGCGTCCGACTTCGAGAAGGTGCCCGGCCTGACGATCGACGACGGGACCCGATGATTCGGATCGTGGCCCCGCCGCCGCACCTCATCCACCACGGGGCGGCGTAACCATCCCACGGGCAAGGCGTGGCTATTGGGCGGTTCGCGGCGCGGCCGGGTGGCACGGCCTACTTGTTGGCCGTGCCTGAAGCGAGGGGGTGTGCCGCTGACGGGGACGCTGCACGATCGAAGCCGGAAAGCGTCGTTCACGCTGCAGCCTTGGAACGTTCGTCTGGTGCGACGGCAGCCTCGATTTCGCCGGAGAACACGGCGGGCGTTCGAGCTGGTACGCTCACACTGAGTTGACCGTCGCGGACCACTCCGCCGCATCCTTCGCCGAAGATCGGTTTCAGGTTCGCGCCTTCGCGACAGAAGCGGGCGACGTCCAGCGTCAGGTTGGCCGCCTGTTCTGCGGCATTGATGACGACGATCAGCGTCTCTTCGGCGAGGGATCGTGCAAAGGCACAGCACTGGCCCTGGGCGTGCAGTGTCTGGTAGCGCCCGTGACGAAGCGCCGGATGCGCGTGGCGCAGGGCGATGGCTTCGCGAAAGAACGTCAACATCTGCCGGTCCCAGCGGCTCGGATCGTGCCAGGGAAACGGCCAGCGGGCGTCGCGGTCCCGGTGCGGCTTGTCGTAGGCCTTCGTCCCGCGCAAAGCGATCTCGTCCCCGTAGTAGACGCAGGGGGCGCCGGGAAACGTCATTTGAAACAGCGTCGCCAGGCGGACCGTGGCCTTGTCGCCGCGCGCCAGACTCAACAGCCGGGGCGCATCGTGGCTGTCCAACAGATTGAGCTGGGCTTTGGTCACCTCCCAGTCGTACAGCTGCAACAGATGGTCGATCCGGCGTGCGAATTCGGGGGCGTCGATGGCCGGATACGGATCGTAGGAACGACCTTGGGCCAGCGTTTGGCTCACGCGCTGGCCGGCGGTGAACGCAATCGTCGCCGCCGCAAACAGGTAGTTCATGGTGGCGTCGAAACGGTCGCCGCGGAGCCAATCGCCGGCCTCGCGCCAGATTTCGCCCACCAGGTAGGCGTCGCGCTTGACCGCCCGGACGCGCCGGCGAAACTCCTCCCAAAAGCCCGCGGTGGTGATGTCGGCCGGCACGTCCAGTCGCCAGCCATCGATGTCGTAGTCCCGAATCCAATGCTCGGCGATCTGCATCAGGAACTCGCGGACTTGCGGATTGTCCGTGTTGAATTTCGGCAGCGCGCGGTGCCCGTGCCAACCGATGTAGTTCGCCGGCCGGTCGCCGTCGTACGGCGCCAGGGGCCAGCATTGGATGTGAAACCAATCCACCCAAGGCGAATGGGGGCCGTTTTCGAGGATGTCGTTGAACTGCAAGAATCCGCGACTGGCATGGTTGAACACGCCATCCAGGATCACGCGGATGCCGCGCCGGTGCGACTCGCCGATCAACGCCCGCAGCGCCGCATTGCCGCCCAACAGCGGATCCACCTTTTCGTAATCGTGCGTGTGGTAGCGGTGGTTGCAGGCCGATTGGAAGATCGGGTTCAGATAGATCGCGGTGATGCCCAACTCGACCAGGTGGTCCAGGTGCTCCACGACGCCCCACAGGTCGCCGCCGTGGTACCCGTGGGTCGTCGGCGCCCGGTGCCACGGAACCAGACCGGCCGGTTTCGTCAGGCGCTCGCTGCGCGCGAACCGGTCGGGGAAGATCTGGTAGAAGACGGCGTCCTGGACCCAGGCAGGCACCTCGACCGACGTGGAGCCTCGTCTCTCGCTCACTTGCTCTCGTCCTTCACGACAACCAATCCCTGCTCGGCGTCGGCGCGTGCCAACACAACGCTTCCGCTGCATCCTATCCCTGTCCGGCATGGACCACGAGCGACCAGCAGTTGCCCGTCCGGCAGGCCGACGATTCCCAGCGAGCAGTCGAGTTCGTACTTGCCGAGGAAATGGAAGGACGCGTCGGTCTTGAGCAGCACCCGCGGGTTCCCGTAGCAGCCGAACCACCAGCCGTCGCCAGCGAAGGTCGCCGTCTGGATGCCCATCAGGGTGTAACCGCTGCGGATCACGTGCTTCTTGACAAACCGGAAGTCCTGGTCGTACTGGTAGACATAGTTTTCGTTCACGCCCGGCGGCAGGCCGCCGACCACGAAGAACTGGCCGTCGCGGAAGCCGATTCCGCCCGCTCCGTGAAACGCCTCTTGCGTTTCGTGCTTGCCCAACAACGACAAATCGCCCGCGTCATACACGTAGACCCACGAATCGGCGTGGCCCGCAGGATCGTTGAACTTTCCCAAGTTCACCGCTACGTAGATTTTCCCCTCGTGGAAGCAAAGATCGCCGTGATGGCTGGCCACCGGGATCTTCTTCAGCACCTTTCCTCGCTGGTCGGTCTTCACCAACTCCGTTGTGAACGCCCAGTAAATCGCGTCCTGCTCGTTGGTGCAAATGCCTTGCAGGTGTTTCGGGTAGGTCCCTTCGCACTGGACGCTGGCCCAGGCGGCAGGTGTCTCACTGGCAAGGCATTTCTGTCCGCAGCTTGCGCTGACGACAACAAGGCAGCAAGAGAAAAAGAAAAACCTCATCGTGTCTCCTCCGAGGGCACGATCACCCGCCCGACGCCCATCCTGAGGAAGCCGTCGCCGAAAGCCTCCGCCAACTCGACGATGGTTTTGACGCCGGAGCAGTGTGTCGCGCCGATTTTCTGGATGCCCCATTTCCTTCAGATGCTTGATGACTTTCTGCACTGATCATGAAGGCTCTTCCCGTTTCCAAGAACCGCTGGCGGATCCCGCCGGCCGCACTGGACTTGCGATCCGAGCCGTGACCATAATCATAGCCGATGTGGAAACCAATGACGACGGGTGAGGAGTCTTGAGTCTTTCGCCTTCCCGTAGCATGGCTCTTCTGAGCCGTGCTGATTTCCACGGTTTTCCCGGTAACCGGCACGGCTCGGAGAGCCATGCTACGAGGAGGCACAGCATTTGAGGTGGATCATGCAAAGAACGATCATTCCCCTGGCCATTCTGCTGGTAACGACCGCCTTGTTCGACGCCTGTGCCCAGGACCTCGCGACGCTGAACGTCGTGGGGCGGGGCGCCGAGGGCCGCACGCCCTATCGCGGCGGCGGGGCGGTCAAATTCCTCGACGTCTCGCTCGGCGCGCAGGTCGTCCACTACAAATCCGGCGAACAGTTGCCGTTGCCCCTGGAGATCGCCTGCGATGTGCTCGAAGAAGCACCCGTGCTGCTAACGTCGCGCCTGGGTTCCGAGCATTGGCGACTGTACCATTTCGGCGCGGAGACGATGACGGCCTTGTACACGGACGAGAAAATCGATCTGGCCCAGCGCGGCACGCAGACGGCCAAGGCAACCAAAGCCTGGTTCAGCAAGTCGTCCGGGCCGCTGCCCGACAGCGGGCTGGTCGGAATCCGTGGGCACTACTACTTCTTGATTGACCAACCCAACGGCAAGTGGATCGACGTGACCGACCCACCGGCCTTTTTCGATCAGCCGCAGGTGTCGAAAAAACTGACCTTCACGCTGGCCGACGTGAGCAAGTTCGAACTGTCGATACCGGAGATCCAATCGACCTGGAAGCCGGGCGGACCGTTTCGGGTTCGGCTGGTCGTTACGGACGCAAAGGGAGCGACACAGCCGGTGGTGAACGCACCACTGCAGGCTGCGTCGGGCACCTGGCGCGCGGCACTGACCACCACTTGGACCCCGCTGAACGAACCGACGGGATGGATGGCCGGCACGCTGCCCGACACGCTGCCGGAGGAACTCACGATAACAGGCACCGTGACGGTCGCCACGTCGGCGGGACGGCAACAGCGGGAGGTGACCGCAGGCTTCCGTCAAGGCGAGGGACGGGTCGGGCCGGACAACTTCAAGATTGCCACGCAAGGCTACGAGCTGCCGCGGAACAAGGACGGCGCGATCCGCGAGACGCGCGCCATCTGGGCGGGTCCGAGCGACATTAGGACGGCTGCCGACATCGACACCCTGGTACACCGCTGCCGGGAGGCAAGGCTGAATACGATCATCCCGGACATCTTCGTCCGCAACGAGTTCATCGCCAAGAGCCCGCTGATGCCGACCGCAGACTCGGTGGAAGATGGCTTCGATCCGCTCCGCTGTCTGATCGAGAAAGCCCACGCGGCCCGCTTGGAGGTTCACCCCTGGTTCTGCGTTACCTACCGTGACCGCCGCTTCCGCCGCTGGTTCGCCGAGAAACACGGCACGAACGTAGAGATGATTGACAACGAAGGCAAGGCAATCGACCTGGGCGCCGACGTCCACCGGCCGGAGTACCGCCAGTTCATCGTGGATCTGATGGTCGGCGTGGCCCGCGATTATCCCGTCGACGGCATCCACCTGGACTACATCCGCTCGATGAACCGCTGCTTCTGCGACTCGTGCCAGACGCAATTTGCCAAACAGTACGCGAACCCCCTGGCGGAGGCGACCGAAGACGACTGGATCGTCTGGCAGCGTCAAGCCATCGGCGAGATCGTCGAACGCACGGCCAAGGGCGTACGGCAGGTCCGGCCGACCGCCAAGATGTCGGCGGCGGTGTTTGCCAACCTGAGCGGCGGAGCAAGCCAGGGACAAGATCCGGCCCGCTGGGCGCAGGAGGGCTGGATGGACCTGATCATCCCGATGGATTATCAGATGCAGACTCTGCAAGTCCGCGCCAACGAGCGGCAGTTTTTGGCAGCCCTGGCCGACGACGATCAACTCGTCACCGGCCTGTCCCTTTACGCGCGTTCGGGCGACAAGGTCACTTCGCGGCCGCCGGAACTGGTTCGGCAGCAGATCGAGTTCGTCCGCCAGATGGGAATCCGCGGCTATTGCCTGTTCGCCTACACTCACCTGAGCGAGCCGCAATGCGCGATGCTCCGAGACCAGGTGAACGCGGAGCCCGCGGTACCGTACTTTATCGACAACAGGTAGGCCACCGCTCTTGAAGCCCGGTTTAGGACCGGCGAAGGAATGAGTGTCGTCTTTCGCTCCGCGAAAGAACGCTCTTTCGCGGAGCGAAAGGCGACACTGCGACACTAATCTGTTCGGCGGGCTCAGCGTCCGGGCGTCGGCTCCGCCGTCACAGGCTTCGGACCGTTGCGAACCACCGCGCCGCGGACGCGCGTCAAGCGGATGGGATCGGCCGCGCCGTCGGGCTGCGGGACATCGAGCCCGTCGATCTGCAGGTCCTCCACGTCGTCAAAAACCATCGCGTGGCGCAAATCCGGTTGAGCCGTGTGCAGCTTCACGTTTCGGAACGTGAGCCCCTTGGCATGTCGGCAGAAGAAGCCATAAGCGGGCAGCACGCCGAACATCGTGCTCTCCGGGTAGGCCTCTTCCCGCTCCGGAATCGCCCGCGTGGTCTGCTCCTTCGTTCCGCCCCCGTCGAACCCGATCGCGATGTCGCTCAGCGTGATGTCTTCCACCGGATGGCCCGGCAAGCCCGTGATCGAGCAACCGATCTCGGAGGTGTTAGTCGCCGTGATGTCGCTGAGCGTCACACCCGAGAACCGGCCTACGCCGGGCTTCGCGCCGCCGGGTTCGTAGATCCGTGCGCGATTCCCCAACCGCAGGAAGATGGCCACGCTCACCCCGTCGATTTTGATCTGGGACACGTCCACGTTCTGCAGCGTGCCGCCGTCCACCATCTCCAACGCAATTCCACCCAGCCCACGCTGCCGACCGTAAATCGCTTGCGAATCCCGCGGCGAATGGACCTGGCAATCGGCGATGCGGATATTCTGAAAGCCGCCGCCCGACTCGGTGCCCAGCTTGAGCGCATTGCAGTGGCTGCTGACCACGCACCCGCGAATGGTGACGTTCTGGCAAGGCTTTCTCGACAGGCTTTTGAGCACGATCCCATCGTCGTCGGAATCGACGCGGCAATCGGCGATCGTCACGTCGCGGCAACTGTCGATATTCAGCCCGTCGTTGTTGAAGCTGACGTGATTGAACACGGTGATCTTGCGGATGGTCAGCCGATCGCAGTCGCGGTAGTGTTGCATCCAGCTGCCGGCGTTCCTCAAGGTGACGTTTTCCACGAGCACATCGCGGCAGCCGGTCAAGTAGATGGCTTTAGGACGGAGTTTGGTCTTGTCCCGAAAGGCGTCGCCTTGCCCGTCGATGGTCCCCTCGCCGGTAATCGCGACTTCGTGGAGATTCGCTCCGGCAAGGATCGCCCCATAGGCAAAGGACGAGGGCTGATCGCCGGCAGCGGCTTTTCGCGGCCGGCCGTAATCGGTGCGATCGCGGCTGCCCAACAGGGTGGAGCCCTTGTCCAGGCGCAGCGTCACACGGCTTTCCAGGTACAACGTGCCTGTGAGCCAGGTTCCACTCGGAACGCGCACGACACCTCCACCCTGTGCCGCGCAACGGTCGATGGCCTGCTGGATCGCGGCCGTACAGACTGTCTTTCCATCCGGTATGGCCCCGCACTCCCGGATGTCGATCGCAGCCTCCGCCGTGAACCCAACACGGGCCCACAGCGACAGGAAAAACAGGATCGCGACCAGACTCATTCGCTCACGAGTCGATTTCCGGAACTGTGTCAACATGTTTCCTCCATTTCCCCGCTATCTGCGCCAAGTCGGCTTTCGATGTCGCGCCCGCGGATGCGAAACGGGCGGCGGTTCATCAGGTGCCTTTCGGCCAAGCAGTTTTTCATCGCACGGCTGCACCTTGACCGCTCGAGGGCGATCGCGCGCAGCAGGGGTCCGATCGAGATCGAAGGACACCGCTTGTCCCTCCTTCAATCGCTCAAACGGCTCGCCGACCACAACGCTGGAATGGAAAAAAACATCCCCGCCGCGATCGCAAGGCTTGATGAAGCCGATTCCTTTTTCGGCAATGATCTTGCAGATGGTTCCGATCAGCATCTCCCCAGTGTACCCCTGCCCGCCAGCGAATACCAGCCTTCATCAAGGCTCTTCCTCAAGCATGGCGTCTTGACCGAGGCGTGATGATGTAGTTCAACTAGACGGAGTTTCGCGAAAAGGGGACAGGACCCTTTTGGGCAAAGCCCCCTTCGGGCCGTTTCGGCAAAAGGGTCCTGTCCCCTTTTCGCGAACTACAGACGCCAATTCACCATGTTGGGAGGTGCGCCCATGACTGCCGGAAATTCCACTGTCCAGACCACGCGACGACGCTTTCTGAAAACGGCCGCGGCCCTTTCGGCGCTTGGTGCCGCAGGCGCTGTCTGCAACCGCGTGCGGCGGGCCTCGGCCGCAGATGCCGTCGCGTCGCCGCTCTCGCCCCCGAACGAGATCATCCAGAAGGCCCGCCAGGCCGCGCTGGACGTCCTGAAGCCCAGCCAGAAAGAACTCGAACACGGGCTCGAACTCCACGCCAACTCGCTGGTGTTCGAATCCTACGGGTTTTCGCCTCGCGCCGCACTGGACGGCGACTTGATTCGCAAGGCCATGGAAGAGGGCGCCTCGGAGGCGGAGTTGAGCGACCTGCACGAAGAGTTGCCGATGATCCGCAACGCCACCGATCAGGCGGAACGGAAAGAATTCCTGGAAGCCTTCCGCGCAGCGGGTGTGACGTGCATTTTTCAGAACGCGGGCGAGGAGAGCAACGACCCGCTGCGGCTGATCAAGCGGCTGGCGCGGTTCACGTTCGCCACCGACCTGTTGCGCGACGAGTTGTTCAAAGCGGCTACGCCGGACGAGATCGTGGCCGCGAAGAAACAGAACCGCCTGTGCCTGTACTTTACGGCCAACGGCGTGCCGCTCCGCCAGCACTGGAACAACGTGCGCGACGAACTCGGTTTTATCCGCGTCTTTCAGCAGCTCGGCATCCGCATGATGCACGTGACCTACAACCGCCGCAACCCGCTGGGCGACGGTTGCGGCGAGGCGACCGACGGCGGGTTGAGCGATTTCGGCCGCGCGGCCATCGCCGAGATGAACCGCGTCGGCGTCATCGTGGACGTAGCCCATTCCGGCTGGCGCACGAGCCTGGAAGCCGCCCAGGCATCGCAGCAGCCGATGGTCGCCAGCCACACGACCGCCGCCGCGCTGCACCGTCACATCCGTTCCAAACCCGATGAAGTCATCCGCGCCATCTGCGACACCGGCGGACTGGTGGGCATTTGCTGTATCTCCGGTTTTCTTGGCGGCGAGGGCCACATCGGCACGTTCCTCGACCACATCGACTATGTCGTCCAGAAATTCGGCGTGGAACACGTCGCCATCGGCACCGACATCGCCTACCAATCCCGAAACTCGGCCGCCGAGCGCGCGAAGATCCCGAAACGCGACACGGGCCTGCGCAGCATGCCGCGTTGGGAGGCGCTCTGGCCCGAAGGCTCCCTGGGAGGCCGGGCCGCCCCCAGCCTGGCCTGGACCAACTGGCCCCTGTTCACCGTCGGCCTGGTCCAGCGGGGCTATGCCGACGACGCGATTGCCAAGATCCTGGGCGGCAACATCCTGCGCGTCGCACGCGACGTTTGGCAAGGAAGAAAGTTCCCATGAACGTGTTTCGTCTGACCGCAGCGTCCTGCCTCGTACTGCTCCTGGACAGCCTGTCGCCGGCGCAGACGCCGCCGCAGGTGCTGGTCACGGACTCCGGCGTGCAGACCGTCACGATCGGCCCCGGTGCGCCGGCGCACACCATCGGCCTGCAAGGCCATCGGCAGCTGATCACGATGGATACCGGGGCGCTGGTGTACGGCTTGCGCTATGTAATCGCCAGGGACCCGAAGGACCCGCAAGCGGCCATTCCCGGCGAAGGCTACATCGGCATGCCTCAGCCGGTCGATTGCAACTGGTACGGCGGCGGATTCTTCGACGTGCAGCTCAACGGCCAGAGCATTGGCAGGACGCTGATCCATTCGCTGACCGGGCGCAGCTCCGGCAACCGCGGCACCGTGGATTTCGTGTTCGACCATTCGCAAGCCGTGGTCCGCGTGCGGTTCGTCGCGCAGGCCGGCGGGGATTGCCTGTACGCGCAGGTGTTGCTGGAGCCGAAGGTGGAAATCACGGCTGTGCGGGTGGCGGTGCGGTGTTACCCCTCCGCGTTCGTCAGTGACGCGGACCGCCACGTGCTGACGCCCACGCGCGATCTCGCTCAAGGCCAACGGGCAGAACTGGACATCGCCCAGGAGTGGTGGACGCTGTACTACGACAGGATCTATGACGCCGGGCACATCTCGCCCACGCACCGCGGCGTCGGGCCGTGCGCGGTGCTGTGGCCTCCCGGCCAGACCGAAAAGGCGGGCTTGACCGTCGGCAGCTATGGCACCGATACGCTGTTTACGCTCAAACCGGCGCTGCGCGATTTTCGCTTCGTTTTCTTCGACGATGCGGGCAAGACGAACGCGGCGGCGAAGGCCGGCCTGCGGGAGCGAGGGAAATCGCTGCTGGATGAGTTGACGGCCTTTGCCTTCACCGACCCCCGTCTCGCGGATTGGCCGCTGCCGCAGAAGCAGGCGGAGATCCGGCGGGCGCTGGCTTCGCTGCCGGAGGACAAGGAAGCAGCCGCCCAGTACGACCGCTGGGCCCGTGAGTTGGCCGAGCAATTGACGCTGGTACGTTCCGGTTCCTCCGGGGCGATTATGGCCGAGGCCGACGCGGCCAAAACCATCGGCCAATGGGACCGCGGCCTGCCGGCCTTGAAGTTGAAGGCCCTGTTGAACGACATCTGAACTGTGTGGATCGGGAAGGCTGCAGCAACGCGGTCCACAACAACTTCCTGATCCATCAGAAAAAAGCCGGAGCAGCTGACAGAAAAATGGGGTGACAGAAAGATGAGAAACGGAGATCGCAAGGAAAATTAGTCTAGACCTGCGTTTCTACCTGTTCTAGCATTTCATTTTTCTGTCACTCCATCTTTCTGTCAGCTGTCCTCATTTCTTTTGTAGTCATGCCATCGGTGTGAGATTTGGGAAGCTGTTTCGGCCATCGTTGCTACTGATACAATCCATTGGAACCAGCTATCCTACGATTACCGCGTACTGAAGGAAGACCCGATGACTATTCCCGCAGCTGACAAGCGTAGCCCAGGTCGTCGCCTTCGCGACGAGCAGATTGCCGCCGAGCCGCCGATGGCCCCGCCGCCGTTGCCGTTCGAGGCGGCGGCACCAATGGAGGCTCACCTGCTCCCGACCGAACGTCACCCGCTGGCCGTAGCGGGTGTCGTCGAGAATGGCTTGGTGCGCCCCCTGGATCCGGCGGTGAAATTGCCGGAACACTCAAGGGTCATTATTGTCGCGTCCGGAGCCGCGTAACGCTTGCGGCCGGGCCACTGATCTGGGCAGCTGGCAATTCAACACTTTCGGTGGCGAACCGTACGGCGCCACGTTGGATCTGCCCGGCTGGCGATCCAGGACGCCGATCCGTTTACGCTGGTGGCCGACGGCACCATCATGCCAGGGGAAGCAGGAGAAAAACCGTCATGATGCGCTATTGCATGCTGTTGGGTCTGCTCCTCGTTGGCGGCGTCTGTCTGGCCCAGGACATGGCCGAACTCGATATCGATCACAATGTCCGCTCCGAGTTCACCACGCCGCACACGGCTTGGGCCGTGCCGTATGCGCTGGGCAAAACCCGCGTGTTGTTCTTCCTGCGAGGTCACGACACGGAACCACGCGAGGTCATCGAACTGAAGCAACGATTCGACCTGGACCCGCAGATGGTCTTCTGGACGCGCATTATCGACAGCACCCAGGAGCATTGGCACGGCGACGAACGCGGGATCCAGCGCATGGCCCGGTTGCTGACTCAGAAATGGGACGCCTTTGTGTTTCTGTCGCCGGAATCGTCCGGGGTGCGGGACCTGATGCCGGACGTGCTGCCGGTCGAGCAGCAGTTCGCGATGCTCAAGGCGGTCACCGAGGGCGCTGGCCTGGTCATCATCGGCAGCGACGACAAACGCGTGCTGAAGGACAAGAATCAGCTCCAGGAACCGCCCTCGCTGCTGTGCGACGTAGACGGCGCGGCGGCCTTTACGATCATGAAAGGGCGCGGCGTGCGGCTGCCCAAACGTCCAGCGATCGAGTATCGGCCCGGATGGGAAGTGGACTATGACCAGTGGGCGATGCGGGTCGGCAAGGCGATCCTGTGGGCGGCGGGCAAGGAGCCGAAGCTGAGCCTGAAGCTGCAGACGAAGAGCCAGGAGTTGTACCGGGCGACGCTGCCGGCCACGGCGGCGAGCGTGCAGTGGCAGGGAGCCACGCCCGGCGTCGTCGCCGACATCCGGCTCCGCCGCGACGACGGTCAAGTCATCGTCACGACCAGACAGACGCTGAACCAGACCGAGGGCACGCTGGACCTGAACATCCCTCGCCTGCGTTCCGGCGCCTACTACTTCGACGCCGTGGCTCGTGCCAGCGACCGCGTAGCCGGGTTCGGCAGCGTGCGTTTCACCGTGGTGAGTCCGCAGCAGGTACTGGGGCTGCAGCTCGGCCAGGACTGGGCCGAGGCCGGCCAGTCGCTGGCGGGCAACGTTCAGCTGGCGGGCGAGGGCCGGGCCGGCCAGCGGTTGATCGTCAGTCTGCTGGACCGCCGAGGCCGTGAAATCGCACGGCAGATGCCGCCGGCCGATGCCGCCGAGAAGGCGTTCAGCTTCGACGTCCAGCCCTGGTTTCCGATGCTGCTGACGGTCCGAGCCACGCTGCTGGATGGAACCGCGGAGGTCGAGTCGGTCTGGCAGTTCGCCCGCGTCGTCAAACGCCATCGCGGCCAGTTCCACTTCGTCATGTGGGACATCCCGCACGGCACTCTTGCGCCCTGGGCCGAACAATCGTTGGCCGACACGGGCGTGACGGTACACCTGGCCCACGGCTCGCCGCGGCCTCACTTGGCCGCCTACGAAATGGCCTGGATTCCGTACACGACTCACATCGGCGCCGCCTGCCAGCCGGCTTGCTGGGCGGACGACGGCAAGATCCAGTCGCACGTGGACGCCATCGTCGAAAAGCACATCCCGGCCAGACAGCACGGCGTGTTCGCCTATTCGCTGGGCGACGAGATCGCGGTGCGCGGATCGTGCCTGAGCCCCATGTGCCTGGCGGCTTATCGCACGTACCTGCAGGAGCAGTATGCGGACATCGCCGCGCTGAACGCCTCGTGGGGCAGCAGCTATGCCAGCTTCGACGAGGTGCAACTGAGCAAGCCCGACGACAATGACGAGGCGGAATCGCTGCGGACCGGCAACTTTCCCCGCTGGTTCGATCGCCAGGCTTACCAGTCCCACAACTTCTGCCAACTCTGCGAGCGGTTTGGCAAGAGCTTTCGCGGCATCGATCCGGCGAGTCGCTGCGGGTTCGAGGGAGCCGGCACTTTCGGCCGCGCCGACGACCTGGACGGCTTCGTGCGCTCGAACACCTTCTGGTCGCCGTATCCAGGCACGGCCGACGAGGTCGTACGTTCGATTGCTCCCCGCGACTTTCCGCGCTCGAACTGGATGGGCTACACGAAAGATCCCGACTCGCTGCTGGAGCGTTACTGGCGGATGATTACTCGCGGATGCGACAGCGTGTGGTGGTGGCGTTGGGACGCCCTGGGCCGTTTCCACGGCTGGCTCTCGCCCAACCTGGACCCGTATCCCGCAGTCCGGGAGATCCTGCGGGACACCCAGATCGTGCGCGACGGCCTGGGCGATCTGCTGCTCGATTCCCAGATGCAAACCGACGGCATCGGCATCCTGTACTCGCTTGCCTCGGGCTATGCCGCCAAGGTGCAAGTTTCGCCGTCGTACGGCAGCTACGAGGGCAACCATACTGCTTTCCACAGTGCCTTGCGCGAGTTGGGACTCAATTTCCTGTACTTCACCGACCGGCAGATGCGGTTGGGCGAGGTGGATCTGAGCAAGTTCAAGGTCATCATCCTGCCGATGAGCCAGGCGCTGGGCGGGCAGGAAGCGGCGATGCTGCGCGACTACGTTCGCAACGGCGGCGCGCTGATCGCGGACGTTCGCCCCGCGATCTACGACGGCCACGTCAAGCCGTTGCCCGCGGGGCAATTGGACGACGTGTTCGGAGTGAAACGGGCAGGCTTGTCTGCGGCCTACACGGGCGACGGAGTGATCCAGGTGTCCGCGGCAGACGGCAAGACGGAGACGCTGGAGTTGACGAAAGTGCGAGCCGATGCGGGGGTGCAGACCGCCGAGGCGTCGGCGGCCGGTTCCGCCGGGCAGGCCCCGCTGGTTCTGAGCAACCGCTTCGGCCAAGGACGGGCCGTGCTGCTGAATCTGGCGATGAGCAGTTTTCCGGCCCTGAGCGCGGAGGGCACGCCGGAAACGGCCGCTCGCCTGCTGCAACAGGTGTTGGGCCAGGGTGGCGTTTCCCCGGCTTTGCGTCTGACTGGGGCCAACGGCCAGCGTCTGCGCAACGTCGAGATCACGCGCTGGATGAACGGGCCGGTGCAGATCGTCTCGGTGTTCCGCCACCAGGGAGTGCCCGAAACAGCGACGCTGAACCTGCCGCAGCCGCAATGCGTGTACGATCTCAAGGCCCACAAGGACTGCGGCCGGCAACAGGCCGTCAGCCTGACGGTCACGCCCTACCGGGCGCTGTTCTATGCGCTCTCGCCGCAGCCACTCCAGGCGGTGGAACTGAAGACAGCGCCGGCGGTGGCTTCCGGCAGCGTGCAGCAAGTCACGGCGACTTCGACCCTGCCGGAGGGCCGGCAGGCCGTCAAGCTGCAGGTGAAGCTGCCCGATGGTGCCGTGGCGGACTGGGTGGATCGGGTTGTCGTGGCGGACCAGCAAGGCGCAGTTGTGGACGTGCCGGTGGCCTTCAACGATCCCCAGGGCAGCTGGACTGTGAACGCGACCGAGTTGTATACAGGGACAGCAGCGACGGTACAATTCACGGTCAAGTGAAGAACTCTGATCTCCCCTCCGTACTACGAAGAAACCGCAATCGACAAGCAACTCTCATGGAAATCCAAAATAGCGATCAATTATTGGCTTTGATGCGAGGCTTTCAGGTGCCCTGCGTGCTGGCCGCAGGGGCCGACTTGGATGTGTTTAATCTGCTGTCCGCTGCGCCGCTTTCGGCATCCGAGACAGCCCGACAACTGCATTGCGACCTGCGGGCGATGACGGTCCTACTGGACGCGCTGACCGGTATCGGCGTGTTGGCCAAGACGGACGATCGTTACGCGTTGGCGCCGGCCGTCGCCCCGCTGGTCGTGGACGGCCCGCCGCCGAGCGTGGCCGCGATGTTGCGGCACCAGGCCAATTGCCTGCGCCGCTGGTCGCGATTGCCGTGGGTAGTCCAGACCGGCCGCCCGGCCGATGCGGGTACCAGCGTGCGTGGGTCCGATGCCGATCAAGCGTCGTTTATCGGCGCGATGCACGACATCTCCAACCAAGCAGCGGGACCGCTGATTCGCGAAATCAATCCCGGCGGTTTCCACTGCGTGTTGGATGTGGGTGGCGGTTCCGGCACCTGGACGCTGGCCTGGTTGAACGCCGAACCGGCGGCGCGAGCGATCTTGTTCGATCTGCCGACGGTGATCCCCATGGCCCGCGATCGCTTGACCGCCTGTGGCGTCGCCAATCGCGTCGAGTTGGTCCCTGGCGACTTCTACGCCGATCCGCTGCCGCGCGGCGCGGACCTGGTGTGGCTGAGCGCCATCATCCACCAGAACTCGCCGGACGAGAACCGCGCCCTGTACCGCCGGGTGGCCGAGGTCCTGGAGCCCGGCGGCCGCGTTCTGATCCGCGACATGGTCATGGACGAATCCCGCACCGCGCCGCTGGCCGGCGCCCTGTTCGCCGTCAACATGCTGGTCGCCACCCCCGGCGGCGGCACGTACACGCTAAGCGAGATCCGCGACGATTTGCAGTCCGCCGGCTTTGAAGACGTGCAACTGATCCGCCGCGACGAAGGCATGCACGCAGTCGTTTCAGCGCGCCGAAGGAACTGATGCGCGGGCAGGCCGGACTTCTCCGGTTGGGCCCGCGGGCCGCGTTGGACAGCGTTCGCGGAATTGGTCACCCTACGTTGCCTGTCACGGCACGCCGGGTTACGATTCAGCGAAACACCTCTGGAGATCCGACTGATGAAGCGAATGGTCGTTTGCCTGCTGTTGGTTATTGCATCCACGCCTGCCTGGTCTGCGGAGAAGCTTGACACGGTGCGGATTGCTGAGTTGACCGCGATGTTGCCCAAGACGCCTGTGGGCGTGGGGCGGCCTGTGGGGGACCGGGCGGGTTGGGACGTGCTGGCCCAGGCCCGCGAGTTTCGCGACGTGATCGCGAAGGCGGAAGAACTGCTGCCGCAGGCGATTCCGGATCCCACGGACGAACTGTATCTCGAATTCTCACGCACCGGCAACCGCACGCACTACCAGCGAGTATGGCGCGAGCGGCGGGGCCGGTTGTCAACGCTGGTCCTGGCGGAATGCCTGGAGAACCGCGGCCGATTCCTGCCGGCGATCGAGGCCGCGGTGCGGGCCACGTGCGAGGAAAAGAGCTGGTTGTTGCCGGCTCACGACCGCGATTTGAGGAACTTCCGCGGCGAAGTGGTGGAGATCGACTTGGCGTCGGCAGCCGTGTCTTGGAATCTGGCTACGATGTCTTATTGGCTGGGAGACAAGCTGAGCGAAGATGTCCGGAAGCTGGTTGCCGGGCAGTTGGAACGGCGGGCTTTCCAGCCTTTCGAGAGTTACGTAAAAACGGGCCAGCCGCAGCTGTGGTGGGCCACCGGCACGAACAACTGGAATGCCGTGTGCCTGGCCGGCGTAACCGGCGCGGCGCTGGCCGCCATCGAATCGGCCGAGCGGCGGGCGTTCTACGCGGCGGCCGCCGAACACTACATCGAGTTCTTCCTGAAGGGCTTCACGCCCGACGGTTATTGCTCCGAAGGAATCGGCTACTGGAACTACGGGTTTGGCAACTACGTCTCGCTGGCCGAGACGCTGCACCAGGCGACCGGCGGGCAGATCGACTGGCTGGCCGAGGAGCGGATCGAGCCGATCGCGGGCTTCGGGCGGCGGATGGAAATCGTGCCCGGCATCTATCCGGCCTTTGCGGACTGCCACGTGAGCGCCGAGCCGGACACGGTGCTGACGGCCTTCTTGAGCCGGCGTTACGGCTGGGGCCTGAAGAACGAAGAGCGGCGCGGCCTGCTGGCGGCCAGCGGGCCGAGCGAGAGCCTGTTCGAGTTGGGCCTGTACGCGTTCCCCAATTCGGCTTCAGCTCGACCGGGTGCCGATCAGGCCGCGTCACCGCCGCCCCGCGACTGGTTTGCCGACGCGGGCATCCTGATCTGCCGGCCCGCCGCCAAGGGCGGACTGGGAGCCGCGCTCAAGGGCGGCCACAACGCGGAGCACCACAACCACAACGACGTGGGTTCGTTCGTCGTGGCGCTGGATCGCGGCACGCCGCTGGTCGATCCGGGCGCCGAAGTCTACACGGCCCGCACGTTCAGCGGCCGCCGTTATGAGGGCAACCTGCTGAATTCGCTGGGCCATCCCGTGCCGCGAATCGCCGGTCAGTTGCAGCGGACCGGCCGCAAGGCGGCTGCCGATGTGCTGCAGACCGAATGGACTGACGCCACGGATACGCTGGTCCTCGACCTCCGCTCGGCCTATGCCGTCAAGGGGCTGGAAAAGCTGCAGCGGACGTTTCGTTTCTCGCGTCAGGAGAAAGGCTCGCTGGAAGTCCTGGACGAAGTGCAATTGGCGCAGCCGGAGACTTTCGAGACCGCGCTGATCACCTTCGGCAAGTGGCAGCAAGCGACGCCCAACAAGCTGACGATCGGCGATCGAGAGGGCACCGTCGAGGTGGAGATCGACACAGGCGGACTCGCGTTCACGATCCGGGCCGAGCAGATCCAGGAAGACCGCGGCGGGCCTCCGCCGACCCGGATCGGGATCGGCCTCGAGCAGCCGGTCAAGACCGCCACCGTGCGGCTCACGATTCGGCCGGCGATCACACAGACAGATAGCAGAAACTGACAGGAAAATGGGGTGACAGAAAAATGACGTGCAGGCAAGGGCAGCGGGCAGAGAGGCGTTTGTTCCGCGTGGACACGTTTTCTTCCCGGTTGCATTTTTCTGTCACCCCATTTTTCCGTCAGCTTCTTCGACCTTTCTGAGCAAGAGGATATTGATGCAACGGAGCAGCGCAATATCGGCAGTCGTACTCGCCAGTCGCGCTGGCTCTCGCGGGGAACTGGACGGACAAGAGCCTGAATCGCAAGCGAAATGCCCCTCGCTCGCATTTCGGGTCTGTGCGATTCTTTTTGCCGTCGCGGCTACAGCGCCGGCAGCCTCGGCACGGGCCGCCGAAGCGCGCCTCGATCGCTCTGGGCTCGTCCTGGAACTCCTGTTGGACGGCGATTTGGCCGACGCGTCCGCGCACAGGCGTCCGTGCACGGCGCAAGGCACGGTTGCGTTCGCCGTCGGGCGGCACGGCAAGTGCCTCTCGTTGGACGGCCGCGGCTGGGTTGACACGGGCTTCCCGCAGCAGGAACTCGGCGAGCAGTTTACGGTCGAATGCTGGGTCAATCCAGGCAGACAGCAGACTCAACATGCCGACGTTTTCGGGAACCACGTCAGCGAAGGGGCGGGCTTCGTCCTGCAGCAGGACGGGGCGAACACGAATCAGTTCCTGGCCGCCTACGGCGCCGGGGCTGGCAGGTTTGTCTTGACCGACGCGGCGCCGCTGACCGCCGGCCGCTGGCAACATGTGGCGCTCGTCAAGACGCGGAAAGACCTGCGGCTGTACCTGAACGGCGTCCAGGTGTCCGCGGTGGAGGACGCCGCGCCGGTCTGCCTGTCCTCGATGCCGGTGGCCGTGGGGCTTGGTTACACGGCGCAGGAACGCTGCTTCCGAGGGCAGATCGACGACTTCCGCATCTGGAACAAGGCGCTCGCCGACTTCTCTCATGCGGGAATCGATCCGGCTGCGGCCCGCGAAGCGCTCGCGCACTGTCTCGATGCTGCGCCGCGGCCCGCCGCCGGGGACCTGTCGCAGTCTTGGACGCTCGCCACGGATGACACGCACTTGACACTCGGCGTCACGGCCGGCGGCGAGCTGGTCGTTCGCGAACTGCGCTGCCCGGCGGCAGGTTGGAATTGGATCAGCAACCCCGTGGCGTTCGGCCTCTGGCCGCAGGCCGAAGTTGCCGGCCAAAGCAAGCAACTCTGCTGGCGATTCGTCGACTCGGCCGTGGACGAAGGCGATGGCCGGAAGCTGACGTGCCGGTTTGCGTGCGATGACCCGGCGCTGGAAGTCACCTCCGAGTGGCACGCTCGCCAGGGTCCCGGCCCCATCCAGCACAACATGATCATCAGGAACGGTTCGGTGCAAACGGTGACGATGGGGGAACAGCCCACGTTCGATCTGGACCTGGCGGGCGCGGCTGCGATGTGCTACTTCCACAGCGACGGCGGCACGCCGGATGCGACGGGCGTGTACCGCCGGGTGCTGGCCGACAGTCCCGCAGGCCGCCGTTACACGGTTCGAACCGCCCCCACGGGCCAGTTCATCCCCTACGCGGTGTTCGAGGCCGGCGAAGGGCACGGGGTCTACGTGGGGCTGGAGTGGAGCTTCTGCCGGATCGAGGCGGTGACGCTCTCCGGCGGTGCCTCGCCGGCCGTGCGCGTGCGTGCCGGCAACGTGGCGGACCTCCGCGCGGAGCTGGCCGCCGGCGAGACGCTCGAAGTCCGTCCCGGTTTCCTCGGCGCCTACTGCGGCGATCTTGACGATGCGGGCAACCGCCTGCGGCGCTGGCTGCTGCGGTACTGTGTGCCGGACGTCTTGCGCCAGGACGCGGGCTATCCGAAGGTCCAGTGGAACGCCTTCGGCGCGACGGGCAAGACGCCGGGCAGCTGGGACCCTGTCGAGAAGAAGTTCTATCCGCTGATCGACGACATCGCGCCGCTGGGCTTCGAGGAAGTGATGATCGACGTCGGCTGGTGGCAGGGCCACGAACCCGACTCGGACCAGGCCGACTGGCGGTCCGGGATGAAGCAGGCCGCGGACTACGCCCACCAGAAGGGCCTGCGGTTCGGGCTCTACTGGACGGACAACCTGGACTTGGCCAGCCCGGACGGACGTCGGCAGCGGGCGGATCGCATCCGGCGGTTGTTCCGGGAGTACGGCGCCGACATGTGGCGTTCCGACTGCACGCGCGGCGAAGTCATCGGGTCCTCCTTCGCGTCGGTTCGGGGCTTCTATGAAATGGTCGATACGCTGGCCAGCGAGATCCCCGGCTTCCAGTGGGAAAACTGCAGCGGCGGCGGACGCATCAAGGATTACGGAGCGATGCGGCGGGGCGTGAAGATCTTCAACTCCGACACGTATTCGGCGCTGCACGTTCGGCAGGCCTTCTACGACAGCTCGCACGCCTTCCATCCGATCCAGATCGAAGGGCATTTGGGCAGCGTCGACGGCCGGTTTCGCCCGCGGGGCGTGCCCGGCATGAGGTATGCGTTCCGCTCGATGTCGATGGGCGCCCCGGAATGGTTTGTCGACGCCCCCAACGGCGGCAACGGCAGCGAACCTTGGACCCAGGAAGAGAAGGACGCTGTCAGAGCCTGTGTCGAGACATACAAGGCCAAAATCCGGCCGCTGGTGCGAGCGGCCGATCTGTACCACATCCTGCCCCGGCCCGACGGCCGGAGCCGCGACGGCATCGAGTACTACGATCCGGCCGCCGGGAAAGGGGTTGTCTATCTTTTCCAACCAGCCTCGGCGGACCCGGCAGCAGCGATCCGGTTCAAGGGCCTGGATGCCAAACGGATGTACCGCCTGACTTTCCACGACGGCACGAATCCGCCGACGGTCAAGTCGGGGGCGGAGTTGATGGAGAAGGGGCTGGCGGTGACGCTCGCCGGCGAGGAGATGTCGGAATTGATATTCTTTGAATTTGCCCTCGATCATCCGCATTGACCATCTTCGCTTGTGTCGCTATCGTGTTGACTTCTCGTTCTTGGTCCGACAAATCGAGGTGCATGGCCGGTGAAGTACGCAGCGATCGGTCCTATCGCGATCCACTATCCCGAAAAGGTGGAAACCAATGAAGATCTCCAGCGGGAGTTCCCCAGCTGGGACATGGATCTTATCTACCAGAAGACGGGGATCGCCGCCCGGCACATCGCGGCCCCGGATGAATGTGCGTCCGACTTGGGCGTCGCCGCCGCGCAGAAGTTGTTCGCCCAATACGACATCGACCCCCAGAGCATCGACTTTCTCCTGCTGTGTACGCAGGCGCCGGATTATCCGTTGCCGACCACGGCCTGCCTGATGCAGACTCGGTTGGGGCTGCCCATTTCGACAGGCGCTCTGGATTTCAATTTAGGCTGTTCCGGCTACGTTTACGGCTTGGCCCTGGCCGATGGCTTGATCCGCCTGGGGTCCTGCCGCCGCGTGTTGTTGATCACGGCCGAGACGTACTCCAAGTACATCCATCCCTCGGACCGCAGCCTGCGGACGATTTTCGGGGACGGCGCGGCGGCGACGTTGGTCGAAGCCGTCGATGCGCCGACGCTGTACGGATTCAAGTACGGCACGGACGGCGAAGGCGCCGATACCCTGCTGGTGACGGAAGGCGGACTCCGCCCCGCCAAGGACGCCATTCCCCCGCGGCATCGCAAACGCTGGCCCAGCCCCCTGTACATGGACGGCCCCAGCTTGATCAGCTTTTCGGTGGCCCAGGTCCCGAGGGTGATCGAGCAGGTCTTGGAGGTCGCCCAACTGGACGGAAACGACATCGACCTGTACTTGCTGCACCAAGCCACCAAGAAGATGCTGGAGCAACTGCAACTGCGGCTGGGGATCGGCGACGACCGCATGCCGCTGCTGCTGGAACACTGCGGCAACACGGTGTCGTCCACGATTCCCATCTTGATCGACGACCTGCGCCGCGGCGGCCGCCTCCGCCCCGGCATGCGCAGCCTGCTCGTCGGTTTCGGCGTCGGCTGGTCCTGGGCCGGCTGCGTCTGGCAAGAGACCTGGAACGGGTAGTACCCAAAAACCGCTGGACTTCCTGCCGGAACTGCGCGGACTTGTTCCGGCCTACTTGCCGTGCCGCTGCCGGCGGGGAATCCGGCAACAGGAAACGGCACCGGATCGATTCCAGCGGCCCTGACAGGGATACTCCCCTTGCTCGCAGCGGCGGTGTACAATAACGCTGAACGTACACGAGCGGAGCACAACCATGAGGTCGCTGGCAGGACATTTATTGGTGGCATCGCCTCGGCTTCCGGACGAGAATTTCTACCGCACGGTCGTGCTGATCATCCACCACAACGAGCAAGGCGCCATCGGCGTGGTGCTGAATCGTCCTACGGGCAGCACGATCCGCGAGGTCTGGGAAGAGTTGTCGGACGAACCCTGCGAGTGTGACGAGCCGATCAACGTGGGCGGCCCGGTCAGCGGGCCGCTGATGGCCATCCATACCAACGCGGACTGCTCGGAGACCGAGATCCTGCCGGGCGTGTTCTTTGCCACGCACCGCGATCGGCTGAACGAAATCGTCCGCGAAACGGACCTGCCGTTCCGCATCTACAACGGCTATTCGGGCTGGGCGCCCGGCCAACTGGAAAGCGAACTGAAAGCCGGCGGCTGGATGGTCATACCCGCGACCATCGACTATGTCTTCGGCGATCCGGACACGATGTGGCGGCAGGCTTCGCAGGAGATTGGCAAGGAGATCACCAATTCGCTGCTCCACGACGCGGCGGCCCCGGACGATCCCTCCTGCAACTGACACGAAAGCGCCAACCTGTGAAACGCCACTTAACACTCGCCGCCGCGTGGCTCTTGCTGTGCGGGACTGCCTTGGCAGCGGGAACATCGAACGAGCCGCCGTCCGGCCAGTGGCCGGCCGAGCAGGCATGTACCTGGTATGCCGCCCAGCCGTGGCTGGTTGGGTGCAATTTTCTACCCAGCACGGCGGTCAACGATGTCGAGATGTGGCAAGCCGACACATTCGACGCGGCCATGATCGAACGCGAATTGGACTGGGCGCGCGATCTCGGCTTCAACACCGTGCGTGTGTTCCTGAACTACGTGGTCTGGCAGGCGGATGCGGAAGGACTGAGGAGCCGGTTCAACCAGTTTTTGGAGATTGCCGCAAAGCATCGCATCTCGGTCATGCCCGTCCTGCTGGATGACTGCAACTTTGCCGGCCGCGAAGCCCAGGCCGGGCCGCAACCGGACCCGGCGCCCGGCGTCCATAACAGCCAATGGGTTTCCAGTCCGCCACTGAACATGGTGACCGACCGCAGCGCGTGGCCGCAATTGCAGAGATACGTGCAGGCAATGACCGGGACTTTCGGCCGGGATCCGCGCGTCGTCGCCTGGGACCTTTACAACGAGCCCGGCAATTCCGCCCTTGGCGACCGGAGCTTGCCGCTGGTCGAGGCCGCCTTTGCCTGGGCACGCGAAACCAAGCCGGCACAGCCGCTGACCGTAGGCGTCTGGACGAATTTCGACGGCGACATGTCCCAACGGATGTTCGCCCTGTCGGACGTCGTCAGCTTCCATGCTTACGACGACCCGCCGGGCGTGCGGGCCAAGATCGCACGATGCGCCTCGTTCGGCCGCCCCGTCCTGTGTACGGCCTGGCTTCGCCGCGCGACGGGCAACACGTTTGAAAGTCTGTTGCCGGTGTTCGACGAGCACCAGGTCGGGTGCTACAACTGGGGCTTGGTGGCCGGCAGGACTCAGACGTATTATCCGTGGGGTTCCCCGGAGAACGCCCCCGAGCCGGCTCAGTGGCAGCACGACATCTTCCGCCGGGACGGTTCGCCGTTCAGCCGCAGCGAATGGGCGTTCATCAAGGCGTCTTTCGGCCGGCTGCCCGCCTCGGTCGCAGAACTGGTTCCCACGGCACGCCGGGAACCGGTCGCGTGGCGTTACACGCTGGACGATCCGGGCGAAGGCTGGTTCCAGCCGGATTTCGACGATGCGGCTTGGCGGGAGGGTGCGGCGCCGTTCGGCAAGCATGAGCCTGCCATCGGCCGTGCGCCGCGGACCGAGTGGACCACGAACGATATCTGGTTGCGCCGTGGGTTCACGTTGCCAGCCGGCCCCTGCAATGATCCGTGGCTGATCATGCATTTCGACGAGGATCCGGAGGTGTACTTGAACGGGATCCTCGCGGCAAAGCCGGCGAAGTGGAGCGACCGTTACGAATCCATCGCCATCTCGCCGGAGGCACGGGTGGCGCTCAAGCCCGGCCCCAATACCCTGGCGGTCCGCTGCCGGCAAACTTGGGGCGGGCAGTTTATCGACGCCGGGATCGGCGTGCTGGAGACGCCGACCGGGGAATCGGAAAGCGACCAGGCGCGCTGGACGGCCGAGCGGGCCTGGCGCTGGTACGACGCGCAGCCCTGGCCCTGCGGCTTCAACTACGTTCCTGCCAACGCCATCAGCTATACCGAAATGTGGCTGGATTACAGCTTCGATCCGGACCTGATCGACCGCGAGTTGAAGCTGGCCCACGAGATCGGATTCAATGGCGTGCGGGTGGTGTTGCCGTTTGTGGTCTGGGAGGCGGAACCGGCCGCGTTCAAGAAGCGGCTGGAAACGTTCCTGGAGATCTGCACACGACACGGCATCCGCGTCATGTTCACGCTGTTCGACGACTGTGTCTTCGGCCCGATCCGGGATCCCGTCTTCGGCAAGCAGCCGGACGTCGTCGAGGGCTGGTACGCCAACGGTTGGACGCCGTCGCCGGGTCACAGCCTGGTGCGAGATCCGTCCACGTGGCCGCGTCTGGAGAAGTACGTCAAGGACGTCGTCGCGACGTTCAAAGATGACCCGCGCGTCTGGGTTTGGGATCTGTACAACGAGCCGACCAACGGCGGATTGGGCGATGTCTCGCTGCCACTGGTCGAAAAGGTGGGCGCGTGGGCGCGCGAAGTGGCGCCGTCCCAGCCATTGACGATTGGCCAGTGGAATGGCAACGCGCGGTTGAACGACATCATCTACCGGCACAGCGACGTCATCACGTTCCACGACTACGGAGGACCGGACCGGCTGGCTAGCCACATCGGGGAACTGAAACGGCAGGGCCGGCCGCTGATCTGCACCGAATGGCTCAACCGCGGCCGCGGCTCGACGGTGGAGGCCTGTCTTCCGGTCTTCCGCCGCAGAACCGTGGGCTGCCTGCACTGGGGCCTGGTCAACGGCAAGACTCAGACGCATTTGAACTGGGGACACCGTCCGGGCGAACCGGACCCGCCCGTCTGGCAACACGACCTGTTTCGCCCGGACCACACGCCTTACGAGCCGCGGGAGATTGAACTGTTCCAAAACCACAGACTACAGGAGCACTTGCCATGACCACCGGTCGCCCCCTGACACGCCGAAAGTTCGTTGAGCAGACTGCGGCCGCCATTCCCCTGTTGGCCGCTGCGTCCGCCGCACGCTCCCAGGAAACCGGCGCTAAGCCCGCGGCCGACGTCCCCGTCGAGCGCAAGCTGCGCATCGGGTTCGTGGGGCTGGGCAGCCGCGGCAGCTGGATTGCCAATCTGTTCAAGCAGCACCCCGGATACGAGATCGTGGCGGCGGCCGACTACTTCGAGGACACCGCCAATACGGTCGGTGACAAGCTGGGGGTGCCGGCGGGAAAACGGTTCAGCGGCCTTTCCGGCTACAAGCGGGCGCTCGACAGCGGCGTCGACGCGCTGGTGCTGGAGGACATCCCGTACTTCTATCCCGAACAGGCCGCGGCGGCGGTCGACGCCGGCTGCCACGTGTACATGGCCAAGCCTTTTGCCGTGGACGTGCCGGCCGTCTTCACCATGCAGGCCCTGGCCAAGAAGGCGACGGAGAAGAAGTTGTGCTTCCGTGTGGACTACCAGCTGCCCACCGACGCGGCGAACCAGGAAGTGAAGCAACGCATCGCCGAAAACGCCTTGGGCGGCCTGGCGCACATCTATTCCGGCGGCACCTGCGGAATAGATGTGCGCCAGGCCGCCCAAGG